>CADCWF010000330.1 GCA_902806345.1 uncultured Thermomicrobiales bacterium | reverse complement strand
GCGAACAGGTCGCGGCAGCGGCGGACCGCCTCCGGCAGCCCGGCGAAGACGACGGCGGTCGGGACCGCCTTGGCGACCTCGTTCGCCTTCGACGGCCCGCCCACGCCGACGATGGGCGAGGCCGTGGCCTCGCCGATCACGGCCGGGATGAGGAGGATGTCGTCGTTCGCCACTCCCGGATCGAACCCTTTGGTGACGGTCATGACGATCGGCACGGCGGCGAGGAGCCCCGCGAGGGCGGAGACCACCGGCCGGACGCCGTCGGACGTGACGGCAAACAGGGCGACATCGGCGGCGTCCAGGGCCGCTTCCGCCTCGGATGCGGCGAAGACCTGCACCCCGGTCGGGATGGGGACACCAAGCCGGGGATGGGGCTCGCCGGCACGGAGGGCATCGACGATCGCGCCGTCGAGCAACGTCCCCCAGAGACGGACATCGTGGCCGTTGGCGGCGAGGGGGGTCGTCAGGGCCGTCCCCATGTCGCCCGCGCCGAGGATCGCGACCCGTGCCACGTGCCCACCCTCCGGCCCGGGATCGCCCGGGGGCAGCGGGAGCCGGGAACGCCCCCGGCTCCCGAACAACGACCACGCCGCCTTAGCGGGCTGCCGCCTCGTCGACCAGCCGCTTGATGGTGTCCATCCCCTCCTGCGTCGAGCCGTAGCCGCCGGTCGTCAGCTTGCCGAGCTCGACCGCGATGATGTCGGTCGCGATCAGCGGCCACTGCGGCAGGTGGGGCTCCGTGCCCATCCGGTTCATGATCACGTCGTACATCGCCGGGAAGTGCCGGGTGGTGCCGGCGATGCCGACCTGGGCGTTGGCCTGCACCCGCGGGTCGTCGAAGGTCGACTGGCGCATCGGCGAGGCACCGCCGCCGATGATCGAGGCCAGCGTTTGGGTGTTCGAGCTGGTTGCCCACTGGAGGAAGACCCAGGCCGGGTCGGCGTTCTTCGAGTAGCGGGAGAGGCAGTAGGTCGAACCACCCTGGTGGCCGAGGTCGGGGACCTCCTCGAAGCCCGCCTCCTCGGCCGGCCGCTGGGCAGCGTTCGCCGGCAGCGCGACCGGTTCCATCAGGCCCGAGACGGTGGAGCTGGCGGGGTCGTCCCAGCCGGGGAAATCCTCGCCCCAGGTGATGACCTGGCCGCCCTGGCCTTGCTGGATCGCGGTCGCCTGTCCGCCCCAATCGTAGGTGGTGACGGCGGCGGGCATGTACGTTTGCAGCTCGCGCATGTAGTCGACGCCGGTGACCGCCGCGGCGTCGTTCAAGGAGCACATCCCGTCGGCGGTGAAGACAGAACCGCCGTGCGACCAGACCCAGGCGGTCATGTCGCAGTTGAGCGCGTAGTGGCCGCTCTGCATCTGGCCGACCGTGCCGTAGGTGCCGTCGGCCGCCATGGCGTCGTTGATCGCCTTGGCGTTGGCCAGGTACTCCTCCATCGTCGTGGCGGGGGAGAGGCCCATCTCGTCGTAAATGTCCGACCGGTAGAAGTACATGAAGATCGGCACGTCGCACGGGAAGCCAATCATCTTGTCGCCGTAGGTCGCGATGTGCTGGACCAGCGGCTGGAGGAAGTCGTCGATGTCGTAGTTCGGCATCGCCAGGTCGGGCTTCTGCTCAAGCAGTTCTCGGGGGTCGAAGGTGTCGTTGATGAAGCGGCCGACCCACGCCTGGTCGAAGTAGTAGATGTCGTTGGCGCCAAGCTGGCTGGCGGCATCCTGGCTGACCTTGGCGAGCACCTGGGCGAGGGGGACGACCTCCCAGTCGACGGTGATCCCGGTCAGTTCCTCGAAGTACTGCTGCTTGAGGTTGATGATCGCCCGCGACGGCGGCGTCTCCTCGGAGACGACCTTGATGCTGGCGCCTTCGAACTGGCGACCGACGTCCTCGAGCCAGGCGACGATCTCTTCCGGCTGGTCCGCCACCTCGGCGGTCGGGCTCGCCTGGGCCGCGGCGCGGCGCGGTCGAGCCGGCGTGGCGGAGAGGGCAACCCCGGCGGCGGCCAGGGTCTGGAGCATCGTGCGGCGGCTGATCCGCCCGTGCCGGTAGGCAGTCAGGGCGTTGGCGATGGCCGACTTGTCGCGAAAATCGGTCGTTTCTCTCACCGACGGGTCCTCCTCGATTCGGCCCCGCTTCGTCGCCGGGGCGCGTCGCGCCGATCTTCCTGGTCGGCGGCTGCCGCGGCACCGCCGCTCCCTCCTTTCTCTCGCCGGCGGCCGGGCTCGGCCGCCGGGGCGGGCTACTTGACGGCCCCCAGGGTGAGGCCGCGGACGAGGTGGCGCTGGACGAGCAGGATGAAGACGAAGATCGGCACCATCGAGGCGGTGCCGAGGGCGGCCAGGTAGCCCCACTCCGTGAAGAAGGCGGTCGTGAAGGTGGAGGAGGCGACGGGCACGGTTCGGATGCTGTTCGTCGTCAGCACCAGCGAGAGCAGGAACTCGTTCCAGGAGAAGACGAAGGCGAGCACCGCCGTCGCCGCCAGGCCGCCGCGAACGTAGTTGAGGATCACCCCGCGGAAGGCGCCGAAGCGGGTCGCCCCGTCGACGCGGGCGGCGTCATCGAGGTCGACCGGAACCTCGTCGAAGAAGCTCATCAGGAGCAGCGTGGCCAACGGCGCGTTGATCGCGGCGTGGACGAGGATCAGGCCGTGATAGGTGTCGATCCAGCCGAGGTTGCGGAACATGAAGAAGAGCGGGAAGGCGGCGACAATCGGCGGCATCATCCGCTGCGAGAGGACCCAGAACGCGAGGTCCTTGCGGCGGCGCATCCGGAAGCGGGAGAGGGCGTAGGCGGCCGGGGTTGCCAGCAGGAGCACCAGCGCGGTACTGCCGATGCCGACCACGAAGCTGTCGCGCAGGTAGGGGATCGAGTAGAAGGTGCCGCCTCCTGACCCCCGGCCGACGGCGCCGGACTCCTCGAGGTTGAAGGCGGTCGGGTCGGCGTTGAGGAGGACGACGCGATACCAGTTCAGCGTGGGCTCGAAGCCGAACAGCTTGGGCGGCACCGAGAGGATTTCCTGGGTCGGCTTGATCGACGCCAGCGCCCACCAGAGGATCGGCAGGAAGAAGAGGAGGGCGACGGCCGCGCTCACCACGGTCAGCGCTGCCTTGGCGACGGGAAAGGGCCGGTCGCGGCGGGGCGACCGGAACCCCGACGTGGTGGAGAGGAGGGGAGCGCTGCTCATCGTCCGTCCATCCTCACCACGCGACCTTGAAAACGCGGAGGTAGACGTTGGCGACGACGATGGCGAGCAGCAGGATGACGATCCCGAGGACGGACCCGTAGCCCCACTCGATCGTGGTGAACGAGCGCTGGTAGGCGTAGAAGGAGAGCACTTCCGTCCTGGTGCCGGGACCGCCCGAGGTCATCACGAAGATGTAGTCGAAGACTTTGAGGAGATCGACGAGCCGGAAGAGGACGGCGATCGCGATCATGGGCCGCAGCATCGGCAGCGTCACGTGCCAAAAGGTCTGCCAAGCGCTCGCGCCGTCGACCCGGGAGGCCTCCAGCGGGTCGGTCGGCAGCGCCTTCAGCCCGGCGAGCAGGATCAGGACGAAGAAGGGCGTCCACTGCCAGATGTCGGGGATGAGCACGGCCGGGATCGCGTAACGGCCGGTGCCGCCGAGGAGCGGCTCGACCTTGTCCGTGATCCCCCACGACTGGAGATAGTAGGCGAGGGCGCCGTAGTCGGCGTTCTCCAGCACCTTGAACATGACGGCGGCGACGGTCGGTGGCACGACCATCGGCAGGATCAGGAGCGACTGCCAGAGGCCGGAGGCCCATGGCCCGGCGTTGAAGAGGACGGCGATGGCCAGACCGAGGGCGAACTCGATCAGGAGCGCTGCCGAGACGTAGACCGCCGTCGTCCCGAGCGCCTCGCGGACACGGACATCGGTCAGTAGCCGCGCCCAGTTGGCGAGCCCGACCGGTTCGACCGTGCCGAGCATCGGGCTGAACTCGCGGAACGAGTTCCAGAGGTTGTAGGCAAGCGGGTAGATGCCGATAAAGAGGAGCAGGGCGACGATCGGCGCCAACCAAAGCCAGGGGCGATCGGAGGAGAGGACGTTCCGGGTTAACCCATGGGCCGGGGCGACGACTGATCCCCGGCCAGTCGCCCGCGGATCGACCGTTGCCGCTCGATTGACGTTCGCCATCGAACCCCCGGGAGGACGGGCATGGCCGCGCTGCCCCCGCCCATCGGTGTCGGCACGACACCGCGGCATCGGATCGCACGGTAGCACTGGACCCCGGCGGTGTCAACGATCCGGTTGCACATCTGTGCGGCCGTCGGGCACTTGCACTCCTGCATCGACCGCCACTGGCGTGGATCAGGCCGCGACCGGCACGAACGTGCGGCCAGTTGATCCCCGTCCTACCCCTGCCTATACTCGCCGCACCGGGCGGACGACCGGCACGATGGCGACGATCCCCCGGCATCATGACCGGGAGGAGGGCAACGCGTGGCGACCGGGGCCGCCGACCGGGGACGGGATGGCCGGGACGAAACGCTGTTGTTGGCCGATGTCGCCCAGCGCTACTACTTTGCCGACCAGACTCAGGAGCAGATCGCGCGCTCGATCGGCGTCTCGCGCTCCAACGTCTCCCGGATGCTGAAGGAGGCCCGGCGGCTCGGGCTCGTCGAGATCCGGATCCACCACCCGCTGGCGGTCGAGCCGGAGCTGCAAGCGGCGCTGCGCGAGCGGTTCGGGTTGCGGGAGTGCCTCGTCCTGGCGCCCGCAGACAGTGCCGACGCTACTCCGTCGGCCGAGCGCCTGGGCGCCCTCGCTGCCCGCTTCCTGGCTGACCGGATCGGCGACGGCGCCACCGTCGGGGTGGGCTGGGGGAGCACCGTCTACCACGTCGTGACGAGTGGCCACCTCCGCAAGCGATCCGGCGCCTCCGTCGTCCAGATGATGGGCAGCGTCGGGGGAGCCACCCCGGACATCGACGGCGCCCAGGTGGCTGGGCGACTCGGCCGGGCCTTGGGTGCCAAGGTCTGGTACCTCCACGCGCCGATGGTTGTCGCCGAGCCGGCGGTCCGGTCCGGTTTGCTGCGCGACCAGCACATCCGGCGCACGCTCGAGATGGCGCGGCGGGCCTCGATCCTCCTCGTTTCGGTCGGGGCCGTTACCCAGGCGTCCGGGCTCTACCGGGCAGGGTACCTGAACGACGCGGACCTCGAGTTCATCCAGGCCCAGGGCGCAGTCGGCGACATCTGCGGCAGCTACTTCCGGCAGGACGGTTCCCCCTGCTCGCTGGAGCTGGAGGAGCGGACGATTGCGGTGCCGGCCGGGGTGATGCGGGAAGCGGACCTCCGGGTCGGGGTCGGCCTCGGCTCCGCCAAGGCGCTGCCGAGCCTCGGCGCCGTGCGGGCCGGGCTGGTCAACGTCCTCATCATCGACGGCGAAGCGGCCCGAGAGATGCTACGGATCGCGGATAGCGAGGCAGTGGCAGAGACGGCCGGTGCCAGGATCGCCTGAGTGCGGCATGGTCGGCTCAAACAATGCCGAACGCCCCGCTTGCCGTGTCTGCGAGCCGGCCCGCCGGTGCCTGCATTGGCCGCCTCGGCGCACGTTCCGACCGCGCCCGTCTTGCCGAGGGAAGGGAAAAGACGCTCTCCGATTCCTTGAGCGACCGAGGGATAGACGCGGCTGCGGCGCGAGGTCCTTCGCCTAGCTCGGCGTGACGGGGTGTTGGGTGCGATTCGCCGATGGGCGGATCGGGAGGCTAGGCGTTACCTGCCCGTGCTAGCTCCGTCAGCGCCGTCAGCCGGTCCATCAACGGCCGGACCGCCGGGAACAGGCCGACGTAGACCTCCCGAAAGAGCGCGTCGTAGATCGGCTCGACCGCCGGATCGGGTTCGTGGTGCTCCGTCGTGCCGGTCATTGCGGCGGCGGCTTCCGGCACCGAGGGGTACCAACCGGCGCCGAAGGCCGCGAGGATGCCGGCGCCGAGGTTCGTGGCGTCTGCGGAGCGGGCGAGCGCGACCGGGGCGCCGAGGACATCTGCGAGGATCTGCCGCCAGAGGGCACTGCGGGCGCCGCCACCGAGGACGACGTGGTCGGTGATCGGGACGCCGGCTGAGGCGGCGATGGCACCAACCGCGAGGCGATGCTCGTAGGCGATCCCTTCGAGGATGGCCCGGTAGAGGTGGTGGCGGCGGTGGGCGACCGTCCAGCCCAGCACCATCCCGGTCGCGGCCGGGTCCCAGTAGGGGTTCATCACGTTGTTCCAGTAGGGAACGAGCATCAACCCGTCGCTGCCGGGCGGTAGATCGCGGGCGAGCGCCTCGTAGACGGCGAAGCGGTCGAGTTCCGGCCCGACCGTCGGGGCGGCGAAATGGTCCATGAACCATGAGACCGTGGCGGTGCCGCCGCGCAGCACCGACTCCAGGACGAAGGTGCCGGGCACGGCGCCGCAGCAGGTGCGGTAGGCGAGGTCGGTCTGATAACGGTCGGCGACGACGCCCCCGGCGATCGCGGTCCCGAGGTTGACGTAGGCGCGACCGGGGGCGACGAGGCCCGCTCCCAGGCAGGCCACCTGGCCGTCGCCGGCCCCGGCAATGACGGGAGTGCCGGCCCGCAGACCCGTTGCGGCGGCCGCTTCGGCCGAGACGGCGCCGAGACATGCACCGGGCGGCGAGATGGGGACGAACTGCCCTGGCCGGAGCCCGATCTCGCGCAAGAGACCGTCGGCCCAGACCCCCTTAGCCATGTCGACGCAACCGGTCGGGTCGGCCGAGGCGAGGCTGGTCCGCCACTCCCCGGTCATCGCGTGGATGAGCCAGGCGTGGACCTCGACGATCCGGTCGGCGCCGAGGATGGTTTCCGGCTCGTGCTCAACCAGCCACAGCATCTTAGGGAGCGACTGCGTCATCGACGGTGGCCGCCCGGTCAGCCGGTGGAGGGCGTCGTTGCCGAAGACCTGGTCGAGGGTGGCTAGCTCCGCGCGGGATCGCTCGTCCAGCCAGAGGATCGCGTCCCGCAACGGGGTGCCGTCTTCTCGGACCGGGACGAACGTCTCGCGCTGGTGGGTAATGCAGAGGGCGGCGATCCGCCCGGCGTCGACACGCTCGACCACGCGCCGTACGGCCCCTACCGTTGCGTGCCACCAATCGGACGGGTGTTGCTCGCCCCACCCAGGGGAGGGTGAGCGGAGAGCCAAGGGTACCCGCCCCTCGGCGACCACCCGCCCGTCCCGGTCCCAAGCGACGGCCTTGCTGGCGGTGGTGCTGCAGTCGATGCCGAGGACGATGTCCGTCGCGCCGCCGGTGCCGCCCCCCATGCTCCCTCCCTATTCTCCACCCGCCGAGTGCAGGTCCGATCCTGTTCCGACCGGCCGTTTCCGGTCATGTTCTCACCCTGAACGCCGAGTGTCTGCGGTATGCTCTCGCTTCGGGTGTTCACCGGGCGATTGCATGCACCGGTGGACGAAAATGGCACGGATGTGCAGGATTATCGTGAGGAGAGCGCGGTGAAGGCGGCGGTGTTCTACGCCCCGGAAGATGTCCGCGTTGAGGAGATTGCCGATCCCGTCGCTGGACCTGGCGAAGTGGTCGTCCGGATCCACCGGGCGACGACCTGCGGGACCGACCTCAAGACCTATCGGCGGGGCCACCCGACGATCCTCCAGAAGGTACCGACCCCGTTCGGCCACGAGTTCGCGGGAACGGTCGCCGGGATCGGACCGGGGGTCGATAGGGGCCGCTGGCGACCGGGGATGCGGGTCGTCGCCGCCAACAGCGCCCCGTGCCACCGCTGCCCGAACTGCCGCCGAGGCCGGCTGTCACTCTGCGAGAACCTCGAGTTCCTCTGGGGCGCCTACGCCGAGTACATCGCGGTGCCGGCCCGGATCGTCGAGCAGAACCTGTACGAGGTACCCGAAGGGTTGTCGTTCGCCGCGGCGGCGCTGACCGAGCCGCTTGCCTGCGCCGTCCACGGGATCGCCGAGACGGGGATCGAGGTCGGCGACTGGGTTGCCGTCAACGGCGCCGGTCCAATCGGTCTCTTTTTCGTCCGGCTCGCCGCGCTGCGGGGGGCGCGGGTGATCTGCTCGGACCTGAGCGCCGAGCGGCTGGAGGTGGCGCGCGCGCTCGGCGCGGTCGAGACGGTCGACGTCTCCGCCGTTCCGGACCAGGTCGCGGCGGTCCGGGAGCTGACCCCGGACGGGCGCGGCGTCGACTCGGCGATCGAGGCGGTCGGGTTGCCGGAAGTCTGGGAGAAGACGGTCGAGATGGTGCGGCCGGGCGGCACGGCCAACCTCTTCGGCGGCGCCAAGGGGGGCACCCGTTTCTCGGTCAGCACGACCCTTCTCCACTACTCCGAGTTGACGATCAAGGGCGTCTTCCACCATACCCCTCACTACGTCGAGACGGCGCTCGGGCTCCTGGCGACTGGAGCCGTACCGGCCGAGGCGTTCCTCAGCGGGGAGATGCCGCTGGCGCAGACGGTCGAGGCGCTGGAGTTGATGGGACGGCAGAAGGGGATCAAGTACGCGATCGTGCCCAATCCCGGGCTGGCGGCGTAGTCGTGACCGGGGCGAACGAGCGCTACGACCTGATCGTGGTAGGCGCCGGGATCAACGGCTCCGGGATCGCCCGCGATGCCGCGCTGCGCGGGCTGCGTCCACTCCTGCTCGACAAGGGCGACATCGGCGGCGGCACGACGAGCTGGTCGACCCGCTTGATCCATGGGGGGCTGCGCTACCTGGAGCACGCCGAGGTCGGATTGGTCCGGGAGTCGCTGCGGGAGCGGGAGCGGCTGCTCCGGATCGCCTCCCACCTGGTCGAGCCGCTGCCGCTCCTGCTGCCGATCTACGCCGGTGACCGGCGCGGCCCCGTCCTGATCCGGGCGGGGATGATCGCCTACGACGCGCTCTCGTTCGACAAGAGCCTGCCCCATCACCGGATGCTTGGCCGCGACGAGACGCTGCAGCGGGTGCCCGGTCTCAATCCGCTGGGATTGCGTGGGGCGGCGCTCTACTTCGACGGCCAGATCACCTACCCAGAGCGGCTGGCGGTCGAGAACGCGATCGACGCCCGCGACAACGGGGCTGAGGTCCGCCTCTACACCGAGGTGGAAGAGCTGCTCGTCGCCGGGGGCAAAGTCGTCGGCGTCTCCGGGCGCGATCTGCTGGCGGACGAACCGTTCGAGGCGCGGGCGCCGTTGGTGGTGAACGTTGCCGGGGCGTGGGTCGACGCCGTGCTGCGGGGCGTCGGCACGCCGACGCCATTGATGGGTGGCACCAAGGGGAGCCATCTTGTCGTCGGGCCGTTCCCGGGCGCCCCGCCCACGGCGCTCTATCTCGAGGCCAAGCGCGACGGCCGGCCTTTCTTCGTCATCCCCTGGAACGGGCAGTACCTGATCGGTACCACCGACGAGCGCTACGGGGGCGACCTCGACCTGATCGTCGCCTCGGACGACGAGATCGACTACCTGCTCGCGGAGACGAACCGGGTGGTGCCGACGGCGCGGCTGGCGCGGCCGGACGTGCTCTGGACCTACGCCGGGGTGCGCCCCCTGCCGCACCAGCCGGCGGGCGCCACCGGCGCGATCACGCGCCGCCACGTGATCCACGACCACGCCGGGCACGGTGGTCCGGCCGGCCTCGTCTCGATCGTCGGCGGCAAACTGACGACCTACCGGGAGCTGGCCGAGCAGACGGTAGACGCGGCCGGTCGCCTTCTCGCCCGGGCTCTGCCCCGTTCGACGACCGGGAACGAACCACTCCCCGGGGCGAGCGGCGACGGCACCTTCCCAGTTACTGGCGCGCTCGAGCTTCGAAGCACCGATCACCTGCGCCGCGTCTACGGCTCGGCGGCCGGAGCGGTGGTTGCGCGGGCGGTATCGCCGGGTTTGCCCCGCCCATTCGATCCCGTCAGCGGCGCGATCGGGGCGGAGATCCCTTACGCCTTCGAGCGGGAAGGGGCGCGGACCCTGGCCGACGCCCTTCTCCGACGGACGATGGTCGGCCTCGGGCCAGAGGTCGGAATCGGCGCCGACCTGGCAGCGGCAGAGGTCGCCCGCCAGACGCTCGGCTGGAGCGAGGAGCGGGCGGAGCGTGAGATCCGCGCTTACCGGGAGTTCGTCTCGCGCTACCGGCCGCGGTCGCTCGGAGACGCCCTGTCCCCGGACTCGGCGGCCGATCACGTCACGATGGCCGTGTTGAAACCTCGGTAGGGAGGGGTTGGCGTCGAGTCTCGATCGTTCTTCTCCCGGCGTAGGGACAAACCGGCGCCAGCCTCCCGTCCCGGCTCCGCGCGACCGCTCGCCGACCCGGACCGGTTTGCCCTGCCAACTCTGGTGGAGATGAGCCCGACCGTCGGTGCCGGCGTCGCCCCGATTCCGGGCAAGGCCCACGCCGCGTTCCAATGCCCGGCGCGCTGGACCGGCTGCAAAGAAGACGGGATAGGCCTCGGCGAGTGGGCCGTCCGCCACGGCTACCGGTCGGAGGCGGTCTTCCGCCGGGCCCCCGAGTGGTCCATGGGGGTTTCCCCGGACGCCGTTCTGCGACACGGGGGGACCGACGAATGACCTCCTGACGGCTGCCGTCGTCTGAGCGGTCAGGCGAGGTGCGCCAGCGGTTCGCCGAACTGAACGGTCGCGCCATCCTCGACCAGGAACGCCTCTACCACGCCAGCGCGCGGCGCCCGCACCTCGTGGTAGGTCTTCATCACCTCGATCAGCCCCAGCACCGCCCCGTCCTCGACCTGTTGCCCCTCCTCGGCATAGGGCGGTCGGTCGGGACCGGGACGGCGGTAGAAGATGCCGAGGAGCGGGGCGCTGACCTCGGTGAGGACCGCTGTCGCCGAGGAGGGAGTCGACGAAGCCGGTCGTTCGACCCCGACCGGCACCCTCGGTGGATTGACCTCCCCGACGGCCCGGTGAACCGTGGTGCGCTCCCATTCGAGCGTGAATGGCGGCGGGCCACCGAGTTCGAGTCGGAAGCGCGTCGCCTCCGTCTCCGCCAGCGCGCGGACGACGCGCTCTACTGCAGCGGAATCCCAGTCCCCGCGGTCCGCCATTCGACTCATCTCCCCGGATGCCGCCGATGCCGCGCCACCCGCCTGCGGTACGGGCGCTTCCTCGACCACAGCCCCTGCCTCGATTGCTGAGCGCGCCTCCAGCGTCAACCGCCGCGCCTCGGCCGGGGAGACCTCGGCGAAACGCAGCGTGTCGTTCGGACCGAGTTGGCCGAGGCGGTCGAGATCCGCTCCGATGACGACCGCGATCTTCGGGTAGCCGCCGACCGTTTGCCGGGCCGGCAGGAGGGCGATCGGTTGGCCGTCGCCGGGGACCTGGATCGACCCGGCGGCGATCCCCTCGGAGACCGTGTCGGCGCCCGCGGAGAGGGAGATGGCCGGACCGCTCAGGCGGAGGCCCATCCGGTCGGAGCGGAGCGAGACCGCCCAGTTCGACTCCAGCAGGGTGGCGACGCCTTCGGCGGTGAACCGGTCGACCTGGGGTCCGAGCACGACTCGGATCGGGCCGGCATCGTCCTCCGGTGCCGGGGGCGGTCCTGTCAGCCGCCGCCGCATCACCGAAGCGGGGTCCTCAGCGGGCGGGCCGAGGGGAAGGACATCTCCCGTCCGGAGCGCCCGGCCGCCGATGCCGCCGATGCGCCCGAAGAGGTCGGTCGAGCGGCTGTCCATGACCGGCGACGTCGCGACCCCGCCGTCGAGACAGAGGTAGGCGCGGAGCCCGGAACCGGGTCGGGCCGGCCGGGTGAACGCGAGCGCCTGACCCGGATCGATCGCAAAGGGCTGCCAGCAGGGGAGGGGGGTGCCGTCGAGCGCCGCCCCGAGGTCGGCCCCGGTGAGCACGGCAAGTGCCGCCGTCCCGAAGCGCAGGCGCGGCCCCGAGAGGGCGATTTCGACGCCGGCCGAGCCGGGATCGTTGCCGAGCAGCCGGTTGCCGAGGACGAGGGCGCGACGGTCGAGGGCGCCGCCGGGGGAGACGCCGAGGTGCATCAGCCCCGGCCGGCCCAGATCCTGCACGGTTGCCTGGGCGCCGCCGTCGACCACCGCCACCGTCCGCTCGCCGTCCCGACTGCCATCGAACGGGGCGACGGCACTCCCGGTGTCCGAACCGGTATCGCGTGCCACGCCGGACTGCGCGTCGAAAGCGTCATCCTCCCGGCGGCTCCGTTCTCCCTCCTCGACTCCTCGACTCCTCGACTGCTCGACTCCGTCCTCGGGAACGAACCGGACCTCATCTCCCGGGCGGAGGAAGAAGGGGTCCGGCCGGGTCGGGTCGAAGAGCGTCAGGTTGGTGCGGCCGATCAGGTTCCAGCCACCCGGTGTCTCCATGGGGTACACACCGGTCTGGGCGCCGCCGATCGCGACCGAGCCAGTGGGCACCCTGGTCCGCGGCGTCCGACGGCGGGGCGTTTCCAACTCTGGCGGTAGGCCGAGGAGGAAGGCGAAGCCCGGGCAGAACCCGACGCAGGCGACGCGGTAGGTGGCGGCGGCGTGGCGGGTCACGACCTCGCCGGGCGGGAGGCCGACGTGGGCGGCGACATCGGCGAGGTCCGGCCCGTCGTTGCCGCCGTAGTGGACCGGGATCTCCCGCAGCCGTGTCGTCGCCGAGTGGATGCCGAGACCGGGCAGGACACTGCGGACGGCATCCTCAACGTTCGCCGCGTCCGTGAGCGCGGGGTCGAACCCGACGAGCACGGTGGTGTATGCCGGCACGATGTCCACGATGCCCGGCACCGCTTCGCGGCCGAGCGCCTCGGCCAGGGCCACCGCTCGGGCGTTCGTCTCGGTGTCGATCGTTTCGCCAAGCCGGACCAGCAGCCCCGACTCGGCGAGCGGAGCGAACGACGGAATGACGCCGCCCGTGGGCGCATGCTCGGTCACGGGCGGCCAAACGCCCGGATGCGGAGACCTGCCGCCTCGAGATCGCCGCGGACCCGCGTCAGGATCGTGACCGCGCCCGGCGTGTCGGAGTGGATACAGAGGGAATCGACCGCAAGGTCCAGGTCGGTGCCGTCGACGGTCCGCAGCTTGCCCTCCAGGACGAGCCTGAGCGAACGCTCGGACGCCTCCCCGGGATCGGTGATGACGGCGCCGGGCTCCCGGCGGGCGACGAGCGTGCCGTCGGCGTGGTAGGCACGGTCGATGAACCCCTCACGGGCTACCGCGAGGCCGCGCGCCTCGGCCGCGGACGAAAGGCGCGTACCCGGTTGGGCCAGCATGACCAGACCCGGGTCGAACGCCGCGACGCCCTCTGCGATCGCCTGGGCGAGGGCCGCGTCCTTGACCGCGGCGTTGTAGAGCGCGCCGTGGGCCTTGACGTGCTGCATCGTCACGCCGGCGGCGGTGCAGAAGCCAGCCAGGGCTGCGACCTGGTAGAGCGTGTCGGTGCGGACCTCGTTCGGGGTCGCCTGGATCGGCCGCCGGCCGAACCCGACGAGGTCCGGAAAGCCGGGGTGGGCGCCGACGGCGACGCCGAGCTCGTTGGCCGTGGCCACCGTCCGCTCCATCACCCGAGGGTCGCCGCCGTGGAAACCGCAGGCGACGTTGGCGCTGGAGATCAGCCCGAACAGCTCGTCGTCGAAGCCGACGGCGTGGGCCCCGAACGCCTCCCCGAGGTCGCTGTTGAGGTCGATCGCGCGGACCATGGTTCCTCCGCGGGTGCTGGGGTCGTTCGGTGATGGGGTGATAGGGGTGGAAAAGCCCTAACGATGCCCCCGATTACCCTACTGCTGGGCACCCTACTACGTCATCGTCAGTACCGGCTTCATCGTGCGTCCGGCGGCCATGTCGGTCATGGCGGTGTTGGCCTCGGCCAGCGGGTAGTAGGTGACAAGCCGGCCAAGATCGAAACGGGCGGCGATCGCGGGCAGGTTCTGGAGGTGGCCGAGGTAGTGGCGCTCGGCGAAGGCCCACGAGCCGAGGAGCGTCAGCTGTTTCCTCGTGATCAAGTGGGGATTGATCGGGGTCGGGCCGCGGTCGGTGTACTGTCCGAGGACGAGCATCCGGCCGTTGCGGCGGGCAAATCCGATCCCCTCGGCGACCGCCTCCGGCACCCCGGCGCACTCCAGCACGACATCCGCGCCACGCCGGCCAGGTGTCTCGGCGAGCACTGCCCGCAGCCGCTCGTCGGCGTCCGTCATCGAGAAGATGTCGACGTGGACATCGCCGATGCCGAGTTCCTCCGCCAGCGCCAGCCGGTTGGCCGGACCGCCGACGACGATGACCCGGGCCGCACCCCCGAGATGGGCGTAGATGGCGGCCGCCAGGCCCACTGGTCCGCTTCCCTGGACGACGACCGTCTCGCCCGGCTTCACCCCGGTCACGTCGACCACGCCGTGGAAGGCGGTGGGGCCCGCGCAGCCGAGCGCGATCACCATTTCCGGCGAGACGGCGGGCGGCAGCTTGAAGACGGCGGAGCCCGGCTGCAGGTAGATCGCCTCGGCCCAGCCACCCGAGAGGCGGGGGAACGCGTCGAACCGCTGGTTGATGCCGTAGACGCGGCGGTTCTCGCAGAGGGTCCGCTCGCCCTCGACCACGCACCAGTGGCAGCGGCCGCACGGGATGGACGAGGTCCAGGCGATCGTGTCGCCCGGACGAAGGGGCTGGCCGGTGAAATCCGTCTCGACCCCAGCCCCGAGGGTATCGACCCGGCCGACCGCCTCGTGGCCAAGGACGACCGGGAGCGGAATCGTCAGGTTGCCATGGCTAAGGTGGATATCGGTGCCGCAGACGCCTCCGAGGTCGATCCGGGCGACGAGCGCGCCCGGCTCCGGCACTGGGATCGGCGCCTCCTCGATGGTCAGCGGCTCGTTGAAGGCGTGGAGAACGGCCCCTCGCGCAACCGATTCCGCCAACTCGGTTCACCTCCCACTCGCGGCAATTCGCCTCAAGGGGGGAGGATACGCTGCCTAGTCGGCGCGTCAACCACCGTGGGCGCTCCGCTCAAGGACCAGATCCGCCTCGGGCATGCGAAAGCAGGGCCCACGACGCGGCCGCCGCCGATGCCAGGAGCAGGCCCTGGACGATGGCCAAGGCCGGCAAGGCGATGTCCTGGCCGCGCCAGGCGAGCCCGCCGACGCCGACCAAACCCACGAACGGCAGCAGCGTCAAGACGAGCACGGCCATCGATTCCCGGCGGATCGGGTCAGTTGGATGCCGGCCATCGCCGCCGGTCGAATTGAGACACGCCCATTCTCGGAGCAGGCCGGCGCCCGCCAGGAGACCCACGACCCCGAGCAGGATGAGCGGCGAGGCCAAGGTCCGCCGCCCGACGTGCGGTGCGAGCGCGATCCCGGAGACCACCATCGCGCCGAGGAGGCTGACGAACGCAAAGGCGGCGTAGTCGCGGACATCGGCGACCTCGCGGCGCTGGAACAGGTCGAGCCGGAGCGAGACCGCGACGAAGAGGAGGCCGAGGAGCGTCGCGGCCGAGCCGCCGGTGAACGCGTAGAACGCGACCCAGCCGGAGAGCGCCTCGCCAAAGTCCCCGTCCATCGAGTTCCTCCGGCGAACCGAACGCTCCAGGGATCGGGGTCGACTCCTCGGTTCGGCGTCGATCCGTGCCTAAAGGTGAGGATAGGCCGTTTCCTGGGTGCGTCAATCGGTCCTGGACCCACGAGCCAAGGCAGGCGCCGTGCGAATCCGAGACGACGCTCCCCCGGAGGCGGGTGCCGTCGGCCAGAGCCGGGGTGCTATGCTGCGAGTGGGAAATCGCCGGCCGTCCGGACTGCGGATTGGGGCGCGGGGACGCGGCGACCAAGGGGTGGGGAACAATGGAGACGCGGGGGATGCCTCCGGTCGGGCGCAGGCTATCGCGCCGGCGCTTTTCGGCCATGCTCGGCCTCGGGGCGGCCGCCGCGTCGGCTCTCCCGCTCCGCGGGGTGGCGCCGGTCGCGCGCGCCCAGGACGTCCTGATCGTCGACCCGGAGACGGAGCAACGGACCGAGTCGATCGGCGAGAGCGCGCAGACCGTCTGGGTCGAGCCAACCGGTCACACGATGTCGAGCGTGCTGCTCGACTACTGGCGGGTGACAGGGCGTGACGAATTCTTCGGCAACCCCATCTCCGAGCCGTTCGAGACCCCCGATGGGGTTTGGAGCCAGGCGATGGAGAGCGGGATCATCCAGTATTTGCCCGAGTACATGTGGACCCTGGAGCCGTTCGTCCGCTTCATGCCGGCCGGGCGGTTGTTGCTGGCCGACCTCAACGGCGGCTTCCGCGCCGACGGCAAGCGGATGGGCGGGGGAGGCAACCCACGAGCCGGGGCCTGGGCGCTTCCCGAAGGGTCCTCCCTGTCGGGAGTCGTCGGGTACGCCGCCGAGAACGGGGTCGAGGTGGCGGAGCCGTTCCGAGCCTGGTACCTGGAGCGCGAGGCGGCCTGGTACCTTGGCCAGCCGCTGACGCCGCTGATCGCGGAGCGGGGAGGGGCGGCACAGTGGTTCGAGGGCGGGTTGCTGCTGGAGGAGGAGGCGGGGCCGAAGCTGGCGCCGCTGGGCGAGGAGCTCGCCGTCCGGCTCGGCATCGACACCACCCCGGTTGAGCGGGGCGACCTGCCGGTCGACGCGGAGCGCTTGTTCCTGACTGTGGCCAATCCGTCACCGCTTGGCAACGCGGGCGGTCCCGGCCGGAAGCGGATCGAGGTCGACGTCACCGCCCAGCAGGTGCGCCTCTTCCAGGGCGGCCAGAAGGTGCTCGAGAGCCCGATCAGCACCGGCCTCTGGCCGAACAAGACGGAGTTGGGCAGCTTCCGGGTCCGCTACAAGAAGCGGAAGGAGGACATGCGCGGCGCCACCGACGACGAGGGCAACGTCGTCTGGATCGTTGGTGAGGGTGGGGGGCCGCCAGCTGGCTCGATCCCCTACGGCGTCGAAGACGTGCCCGACGTGCTCTACATCAACCAGCAAGCGGAGGCGTTGCACGGTGCTTACTGGCACAACAGCTTCGGCCAGACGATGAGCCACGGTTGCATCAACCAGCCGCTGGATGTCGCCGCCTTCGTCTACGACTGGGCGCCCCTGGGGACGCCGGTGCGGGTCTTCGTCCAGGAGGGCCACGTCTACCCCGGCTCCGAGAACGCGACGCCGGAGGAGTTGGCCAAAGCGGCCGAGGACACCGAGGCGGCCGGCGGGCTCTCGTCGCCGTTCGCGGTCGGAGGCGCCTAGTCTGCCGCAGTCCTCCCGACACAAGAGTTCCTGGCGAAACGGAGAGGGGACTCAGCGTCCGCCTCCCCGTCTTCCCTGGGAACCCGGATTGGCGTCGATCCCCTGCACGAAGCGCGCTTGCGCTCCCATTCCGTCTCCCATGCGATGGAGAGTGGGAGCACGTTCGCTCTCGCGCGGATCCGAGTTCCGCCTCTGGCCAACGGTTCCATCAACGGCGGTCGGCCTGGATCGACTTACGGACGGCCGCTTGCCGTCGTGTGCAACCGATTCAAGCAAGCGGCCTGCCGTTCAGTGGTGCTCCGGCGGGGGCGCGGTGCCAAGTGCGCGCTTGAAAAGCGTGACTTCTCGCAGGCCACTGGCCGCCGG
Organism: uncultured Thermomicrobiales bacterium; assembly: GCA_902806345.1. GTDB lineage: Bacteria > Chloroflexota > Chloroflexia > Thermomicrobiales > UBA6265 > CADCWF01. The sequence continues at coordinate 61 of CADCWF010000330.1, read as the reverse complement.
TCCCCAACCGCCCGCGCCGTCCGGTGCGTTGGAGTGCGGAAACGCTTGGTAACCGACCGGC
>CADCWF010000329.1 GCA_902806345.1 uncultured Thermomicrobiales bacterium | reverse complement strand
CCAGCCGGGCCGAGGTCGCCCGGCGGGTCGTCCAGCAGCACGACGCGGGGGAGAATCGGCCGGAGCGGATCCGGGGCTGGTACAACCTGGTCGGGGGCGGCGCCGGCGTCCTCCTCGTCGACTACGACGACCCGGCCGAGCTGACCGCCTTCCTCCAGCCCTACATGGACCTGATGAGCTTCGACGTGCGGGCCGTCACCGAGAACGAGTACGGCGCCACGGTCGAGGAGATGCGCCGGGTCGCCGCTCAGGCCACGTAGGGAGCGCCCCCGCTCGGGGCCACCCAGCCCCACGTCGACCGGGCACGAGCCGCGGACCGGCCGTCGCAGAAACGGGCGTTTCCGAGACGTCGGCTGGTCGTCGCCGATCCCCTCCCTGGCCCGTCCTGGCCATCCGACCCTGGGGCCCGCCGCACACGAGGCGCGCCCGGAATCGGGCACACTACGCCCAGTCGAGCGGTCGTTCCCGCTGGGGAAGGGCTTATGGCCGTGCCCGCCTCCTCGTTGGTCGGTTCGCTCCCGATCCCGCGGACCCGCCTCGTCGGCCGCGGGGGGGAGGGGGCGATGGCCCGGGCGCTCCTCCTCGAGGACGCCGTGCCCCTCCTGACCCTGACCGGTCCCGGTGGGGTGGGCAAGACCCGGCTCGCCCTGGCCATCGCCGACGAAGCGCTCCCCTCCTTCGCCGATGGCGTCGCCTGGGTCGACCTGGCGCCGCTGGCGGATCCTGCGCTCGTGGCCCCGACGGTGGCTGGCGCGCTTGGCCTGACGCCCGCGCCGGGCGCCGCGCCGGCTGAGGAGCTCGTCCGCCACCTCCGCCCCCGCCAGGCGCTGCTGCTGCTCGACAACTGCGAGCATCTCCTGGCGGAGACCGCGGACCTCGTCGGGTATCTGCTCGCGCGCTGTCCCGCCCTCCAGGTGCTGTCCACCAGCCGGGCCCCCCTCCGTCTCTACGGCGAGCAGCTCTTCCCCGTCGAGCCCCTGCCGCTGCCCGCGGACAGCGCCCGGGCACCGGAGGTGATCGCGGCGAATGCCGCGGTCCGCCTCTTCGCGGAGCGGGCCAAGGCGGTGCGCCCGGGCTTCGCCCTGACGGCGGCGAACGCCGCGACCGTCGCCGCCCTCTGCCGCCGCCTCGACGGCCTGCCGCTGGCGATCGAGCTGGCCGCCGCCCGGATCGCGATCCTCTCGCCGGAGGCGATGCTGGCCCAGATGACGGACCGCCTCCGCCTCTTGCGGGGCGGCCCGCGCGACCTGCCGGCGCGCCAGCGGACGATGCGCGACACCATCGCCTGGAGCTACGACCTGCTGGAGCCGCCCGCTCGGTCGTTCTTCCGCGGGCTCTCCGTCTTCAGCGGCGGCTTCACCGCGGAGGCCGCCAGGGCGGTCGCCGGGCCCTCGGCCGATGCGAGCGCGGCCTTGACCCTCCTCGAGTCCCTGGTCGAGCAGAACCTGGCGCGGCGCGGCGACGACGGGGACGAGGACCGCTTCACGACCCTGGAGACGGTCCGCGCCTTCGGGCTGGAGCGCCTGGTCGACCACGGGGAGGAGGGCGCGACCCGGGACCGCCACGCCGCCGCCTACCTGGCGACGGCGGAGGCGGCCGACGCCGGCGACGACCTGCGCCGTGCCGTGGAGTGGGTCGTCCGCGAGCGCCCCAACCTCCGGGCCGCCGCGGAGCACCTGGAGCGAGCGCCCTCGCCCGGGCCGCTGCTCGCGCTCGCTGGGGCCGTCTTGGAGCCCTGGATCCTGCTCGGCGACGCCCTCGAGGCGCGCGGCTGGCTCGAGCGGGGGCTCGCCTGGGGCGGGGACGTCCCGCCCCGCGCCCGGGCCTGGGCGCTGGCCAGCCTCGCGGGCGTGCTCTTCCAGTTGGGGGGCGAGGCCGCGGCGGCGCTCGCCCGCGGGGAGCAAGCCCTGAGCCTCTGCGAGGACGGCGACTGGCGGACGCGGGCGCGGGCCGCCCTGTGGTGCGGCCTGAGCGCGCTGCACCTGGGCCAGGCCGAGCGCAGCGAGGCGTTCTTCCGGCTGGCCCAGGAGGCGGAGCGCCGCCGGCCCCGCCCGCAGCCGCGCTCGATCGCCCACCTCGACAACCTCCAAGGGATGGCGGCGCTGGCGCAGGGGGGGATCGCCCGGGCCGAGCGCCTCTTCGCGGCGGCGCGCGACCGGGAGCGGGAGCGGGAGGCGGAACTGGGGCCCTACCCCTTCGTGGCCTTTCCCCTGATCGGGCTGGGGCACGCGGCCCGCTGCCGCGGCGACGCGACGCGGGCGCTCGCCTCCTACCGGGAGGGGCTCGCCGTCGCCGCCCAGGTCCGCGACGTGCGCGCCCTCGCCCCGGGCCTCGCCGGCGTGGCCGGTTCCCTCGCGGCCCTCGGGCGCTGGCGGGACGCGGCGCCGCTCTTCGGCGCCGTCGAGGCCCTCTGCGAGCGGGCGGGGTTGTCCTTCGCCGAGCACGCGCTGGAGTACCAACGGGCGGCCGGGTTGCCGCAGCCCTGGCAGCGGTCGGCCGAGCCGCTCGGCTGGCTCGCCCGCCTCCGGGAGCGCGTCCGCGACGACGCGGCGCCGGACCCGCCGCCCATCCCCGATGTCGGCTTGGCC
>CADCWF010000328.1 GCA_902806345.1 uncultured Thermomicrobiales bacterium | reverse complement strand
ACCACGCCGGCGGCGTGGGCGGCGGCGTGGGCCGCGGCGAGGTCGGCCGGCTGGACCCGGCGCCGGCGGTCGACCAGCGCGGCGGGGAGCCTGCCGCCGGCGACCCAGCCGGCCACGGTGGAGCGCGAGACCTCGACCATCCCCGCGGCATCTGCCACCGTTAGCAGCTCGGGCGGTTCGGCCTCGGCCTCTCGGACGCCCCTCCGACCGCTCATCTCACCCCTGCTCCGAGACCACGAGCTGGCCCAGGCCCCAAACACCCCGCCGCCCACCGCGGGTGCCCCCGTGGACCGATCTCGCCCCGTACCCTACTCCCCCCCGTCCTCCGGCGACAAGCCGGAAGGGAAGCCCCCCAGGGCAATTGCATAGGGGTCAGGAACGCCAGCATTGCCCCGCTCTGGGCCGCGCCCGGGGCCGGGCGCCGTCGCCGGTGACCCCAAGGGGCCGTACTCTGGGCTACGCCTGTGCCGGAGGACCCGCTGCCCCCGCGCCGTTCGACGCCGCCCGTCCTGCCCTCCCACCCTACCGTAGCGGCCACGGACCGGGGCCGACCCCTGCCGGGGCAGACCGCCGACGAGGAGCCCGTGGACACCGGGCGCTTCGAACGCATCGCGAGGGCCCTAGCCGGAACGCAGACCCGGTGAGGGCCTCGCCGCGGAGGGGGCGGCCGGCGGCGGGGTGCAATCCGCAGCGGGTCGGCGGCGCTGGGGGCGTGCGCGGCCGCCGACGCCCGTCCCCGAGACGGGGTCGGCGTCGACCCCCTCAGGGGGGCCGTCCACTCAGAGACCGGCCCCCCGGGGTGGGCGGCGCTGCGCGAAGGGGAGGTGCGTGCGCCCGCCGCGGCCAGAGGACGGGCGTCCGGTGCCCCCAGCCACCACGCGTAGCACCCGGCTCCCGCCGCCGCCCGGACCAAGGACGCAACGAACAGGCGGTGGCGGAGGGGGTCCGATCAGATCCATCGATCCGGACGTACGGTGAGGCAAGGAGCGCCGACTTCTCGAACCGGCGCTCCTGACCGGGCAATCTTCGCCGAGTGGCTGCTGTTGGCCTCTTGCCCCTGGGCGGCGGCCTGGGACGCGGCCCTCTCGCTCGGGATGGGCGCCGCCCTAGGCTACGCGGTCGCGGTCTTCGTCGGGGTGCGGGCCAGCCACGAGGACCTGCTCGACGGCTGACGGCGCAGCGACCCCGGCTCCGGCCCTCCCGGAAGGTCCCAGGGGTTGGGGCCTGGCGGAGGCGGGGCCGGAGAGGCGAGATAGGATTCCGCCCCCCAGGCGTCGGGAGGGCGGAGATGCCCGCGCCGGCACGGCGGCAGGATAGCAGCCACCCCCGGGGGTGGCTGGGAGCGTTCTCGACCGGGAGCTGTGCCGGCGGGACGGTCGCGGGTGCGGGCGGCGCCCTGGATGGGCACGCCCGTGGCGATGCGCTACAAACCCACCATCCGGCGGTTCTACGAGCGGCTGCTGGCCGCCGGCAAGCCCAAGAAGGTCGCCCACACCGCCTGCACGCACGAGCTGCTAACGATCCGCAACGCCTTGTCGAGCACCCGATCTGCTCGGCCCACCCCGGTACCGGCTGCCGCCGCTTGACGGCCAAGACAATTGCTTTTTCGGGCCGCAGCGTCGTTCCGCCGTTGGCCCCTGGCTGCCGGCGAGACCCGCGCCGCGGCGATGTTGGCCCCCATCCCCCGAGCGACGGCGGTCCGCTCGTCCCAGGGCATCAGGTCGGAGAAGGGGACCAGCAACTCGCCCGGCGCGACGGCGGTTGCCAGCTCGTCGTAGCCGCGGGTCTCTGCCCCAAACGTTCCGCGACGGGGCATCCGTCGGCCGCCTCAACGGGGCGCCAGTCGACCAAGACGGTGAGCTGGAGCTGGCCGCCTTGGGGACTCGTTCCGGGGTGGGCCCCGACCAGGACGTAGGGGAGCGCGGCGGTCGGCGGCGGTCGGCGGTCGCCGACGGCCCTATCGGGTCCCGCCGTGCTGCTCCGAAGGCCCGCCATCCACCTCCGCCACCAGCCGCGGCACGTACTCCGTCAGCGCCTCGCGCCACGGCCGCAGCGCGACGCCGAGCGCCGCGGCCCGGACGTTCCGCAGCTCGCTGTCGGCGGGGCGCTTCGCCGGCAGCGGGTGCTTCTCGAGGAACGCCGCCGCCGTCGTCGGGCGCACCGTCTCGGGGTCGAGGCCAGCCAGGACCGCGACCGCCCGCGCCAGCTCGTAGCGGGTCGCCCGCCCCGCGTTGGCGAGGTGGAAGACGCCGCCGGCGCCGGTGGCCGCGAGGGCGACGAGCGCCGCGGCGAGGTCGCCGGCGAAGGTGGGCGAGCCGGCCTCGTCGGCGACGGCCTCCATCGCCCCGCGGCTCCGGAGGGCGGTCAGCACCGTCCGCGGAAAGTGCCTGCCGGGGCCGCCGTAGAGCCAGGCGGTGCGGGCGACGGCGAACGACGGGTCGGCGGCCAGGACCGCTTCCTCCCCCGCCCGCTTGGTCCGGCCGTAGGCGGAGACGGGGTCGGTCGGGGCGTCCTCGGCGTAGGGCGCGCCGCCGGCGCCGGAGAAGACGAAGTCGGTCGAGACCGCGACCAGGTGGGCGCCGCGGGCGC
>CADCWF010000327.1 GCA_902806345.1 uncultured Thermomicrobiales bacterium | reverse complement strand
TCGAGAACCTCGACGTGGAGGCGGCCACAGCCGCGGAAGGGGAGGCGAGGGTCGGCCAGATCTCGCTCGCCGTCGCAAGCCCCGGCCGCGGCGACGGGCCGCGGGCCACGTTTGGTATCGTCAGTTCCGTAGGCGGTCCCGTCCGGACGCGGCGTGGGCCGAGGCCGGAGCGGTACATACAGACCGACGCCTCGCCCTACCCCGGCCTCTCGGGGGGCCCGCTGGTAAACGTCCATGGGCGAGTCGTCGGCATCATGGTGGCCGGTTGGGGGCGCGGGGCGGCGTTCGCCGTCCCGGCCGACCTCGCCTGGCGCGTCGCCGGGACACTGCAGGAGCGGGGCACCATGAAGCGCGGCTACCTGGGCATCCTGAGCCAGCCGGTGCGCCTTCCCAACGGCGTGGCGCCCGACCTTAACCAGAAGGGCGGCCTCCTGGTCGTGGGGGTGGAGGACGGCAGCCCCGCCGGGCGCGGCGGCCTGATGGTCGGCGACATCGTCGCAACCCTGGACGGCCGGCCGGTCGAGGACACCGACGATCTGCTCCTCCTCCTCTCCGGCGACAGGGTCGGGCGGGCCGTGCCGGTTCGGGTGGTCCGGGGCGGCGAGCCGCGGGAGCTCGAGATCACCGTCGACGAGCGCGGTTAGGGGCTCGGGATGTCCGGGGCAGGAGAGGAAACCTCCGCGCAGGCCGCCGCCTCGGCTGGCGCGCGGATGGTCGAGGGGGCGCAGGAAAGCCTCGTGCACGGTCGCGGGCGGCGATCGCGGCGCGGGGGCCGGCGTGATCTTGGGACAGGGGCGGCCTCGTCCTGACGAACGACCAAGCGATCTCCAAGGGCCGTAGGGGCGGCGGGGCGCGCGTGGCCCTACGGGACGGCCGCACGTTAGGGGCGGAGGTCCTCAAGCGGTCCCCGGAGCCGGACTTGGCGCTGCTCCGGTTGCGGGACGCCGGAGAACTGCCGGCGGCCTCAGCCGGGGACCCTGACGCCCTGCAACCCGGGGAGCTCGTCTACGTTATCGGCCACCCCTGGGGCAACCCGGAGGCGGCCACCGCCGGCATCGTGGGCGGTTTGGGCGTCTCGGGCGGACCGGGAAGGGGCCGTCGCCCGGGTTCCGAGACGCGCCATTTCCGGTCCAACGTTGTCCTAGCGACGGGAAACTCGGGTGGGCCGTTGCTGAACGCCAGGGTTAAGGTGGTCGAGATCAACGCCATGATCTTCGGCCGCACCGACCTCTGCGTTCCCTCCAACATCGCCAGCGCCTGGACCACCGGCTCCTGGAGCCGGAGGCCCCTCTTGGCGTCGGGGCGCTGCCGGTGGAACTGCCGGCTCTCCAGCGCTCTGGAAACGCGGGATGTTCGGGGCTCGTGATCGTCGCCCCGCAGCAAGAGGGGCCCGCCGATAGGGCCGGCCTGCTGGTCGGCGACGTGCTGCTTGCCGCTGCCGGGGGCCCGTTGCTGGGCGCCCGATTCCTGCCGGAAGCACTCCAGGGCGGCGAGGTTTCCGTCTCCTCCTTACGCGTGATGCGCGGGGGCGCGGTCTCGGTAGTGGAGATGCCACTGGAGATCTCGGGACGCGTCGCGTGACGCCGACGCGGGTGTTCGTCGTGGCCTCGACGCCGATGGCGCGGGCGGGGCTGAGGGCGATGCTCGGCGCCGTCGAGGGGACCGACGTGCGGGTCTCGGGCGCGTCGGGGTCTCCCGCGGGTTCCTTGCCCGGGACCCCGCTCTCCGCTTCTGAGGTCGTGCTCCTGGCGGATGAGGAGCTGCTGGACGAGACGGCGCTCGCCCTCGCCGAGGACGGCGCCCAGGGGCTGGTGCTCCTCTCGGAGGACGGGCGGGCGGCGTCGCGGCTGCGGGCGCTGCCGCTCAAGGGCTGGGGCGTGTTGCCGCCCGACGCCCCGCCCGAGGAGCTCGGGGCGGCGGTGGCCGCGGCGGCGCAGGGCTTGGTCGTGCTGCCGAAGGCCGCGGCCGAGGAGGTGCTGGGCGAGAGCACCGTCGTCGAGGAGCTCTCCGAACCGCTCACGGCGCGGGAGGGCGAGGTGCTCGCCCTGCTGGCGAGGGGCTTATCCAACAAGATGATCGCGCGCGAGCTCCACATCAGCGAGCACACCGTCAAGTTCCACATCTCCTCCCTTTACGCCAAGCTCCGCGTGAGCAACCGCGCCGAGGCCGTCAGCCAGGGCGCCCGGCACGGGTTGATCTCGTTGTAGGCGTCGGGCTTCGGGAAGGACGGATAGACTCCGCTGGTCGCTTAGGGTAGCCGGGCGGGTGTAGAATGCGGGCGGTATCGCCGAATGGTGGCAGGGCATGTCGGAGTCACGCACGAAGATCGCGGGCCTCTGGGTCCCGATCCTCCTCGTATTTCTCGCGGCCGGTTGCGGCTTCGGGGGTCCTCCCGGGCCCGACGAGGTGGTGACGGGGGAACCGGCCCGCGCCCACACCGAAGAGGTGATCGTCACCAGCGACGATCCCGCGCTGCCCGAAGGCTGCCGCCCGCGGCCGGTGGCCGAACTCTTGATCCGCTTTTTCGACGCCTTCAACCAGGGCCGCCAGGAGGAACTCTCCCGCTCGTTGTTCATCTCGGAGGGACCGAGTCCGCCCGATTTCTCCTCGATGGGCTACCGCCCGTGGTCCTGGTACT
>CADCWF010000326.1 GCA_902806345.1 uncultured Thermomicrobiales bacterium | reverse complement strand
CCCGAAGGCGACCGCGGCGGCTTCCGGCCGGAAGGCGACCGCGGCGGTTTCCGCCCGGAGGGCGGTCCGGCGCCTCGGTTCGGTGGCGATCAGGGCGGGGAGCGTCCAGCTCCGGTCGGCGGCGAGCGCCGGCCGCCCGCGCCTCCGGCAGAAGGAGGGCTGCGCGGCGGCTTCTCTAGCCGGCCTGCCGACAGCCGGCGGCGCCCCGCCTTCCCGCCGCGGGACGACGATTAGCCCACCGACCGTTGGCCCGTGGATGCCTCTCCCTCGTCCCGGAGAGGCGTCTCCAGGTTCTGTCCGGTACGTCATCCAACAGGACCCGCCGAGCCCCCTCTCCCTTTCATGGGCGAGGGGACTCGGGGAGTGCGCTCGCCGATGGCCTCTCTTTAGGTGGTCGAACCTAATCGCTCAGCCGCGGATCAAGTGCGTCCCTCAGGCCGTTGCCAATCAGGTTGATCGCCAGCACCGTCAGCCAGATGGCGAAACCGGGGATGAAGACATTGGTCCAGGAGCGGGCGTAGTAGTCTTGTGCCCCCTCCAGCATGTTCCCCCAGGATGGCACCGGCACCCGCACCCCGAACCCCAGGAATGAAAGCGCCGCTTCTGCCAGGATCAGCGCCGGGATGGCAAGCGAGATCCAGACGATCGCCAGCGGCACCACGTTCGGCACGATGTGCCGGAGGATGATTCTGCTGTCGAGTGCCCCTGCCACCCGCGCCGCTTCGACGTAGTCGGCGTGGCGCCGTCCCAACACCTCGCCCCGGATGATACGTGCCACCCCCGGCCAACTGACGAGTGCGATCACGATGGCGAGGCCGAGCGGACCCGGCTGATAGAGTACCGAGATCAGGAGCAGCAGCGGCAATCCCGGGATCGAAAGCAGCACGTCGACCAACCGCATCAGCAAGCTGTCGATCCAACCGCCGAAGAACCCGGCGATTGCGCCCACTCCACCCCCAATCAGCAGCGTTGTCACTCCTGCTAGCACGGCGACCAGCAACGACACCCGGCCCCCGAAGGAGAGCCGCACGAGCACATCGCGTCCGTTCGTGTCGGTACCGAGAAGATGCTCCTCCGAGAATGGCGGCAGGAACTGGGCGCCGAGCTCCCCATACCAGTAGTTGAATCCTGTCGCGGCCGAGATGAAGTCGGCGGCCAGAACAAATAGCACGATCGCCATCGTCAGGATCAGGCCGAACATCGCCACACGATCGTGGCGAAACCGGCTCCACGCCCGGACATAGAGCCCCGGGGCCTGCTTGGATCCGGGCACCTGCCGGCCCTTGCCCACAACGGCCCCGAGCGATGCGTCCCGCCCGGCGCGCGGTCTCGGGGTGGCTTCCTCAGTCATATCGGATCCGTGGGTCAAGGAGCGCGTACGCGATGTCGGCAACCAGATTGGCGACGATGGTCAGCACCGCGAACATCAGCACCGTGCCCATAATCAAGGTGTAGTCGCTGGAGAGTGCCGCATCGTAGGCGAGGCGGCCGATCCCGTTCCAGGCGAAGATCCGCTCGATCAGGAGAGCACCACCGAACAGTTCCGGCAAGGTGAGGCCGACCAGCGTGACGAGGGGAAGTACCGCGTTGCGGAACGCGTGGCGGTAGAGCACGGCTCGCTGGCGGAGTCCCTTCGCCTCCGCTGTGCGGACGAAGTCGAGCCGGATCACCTCGAGCACCGACGACCGGATGTAACGGGTCCACGAGGCAAGCTGGACGCCGGCGAGCGCCACCGCCGGCAAGACCAGATGCTGGAGCCGATCAAGGGGGCCGGACTCGCCGCGCAGGTCGCGGGTACCACCAACCGGCAGCGACGGCAACCCCCACTCGCTGAACTTCACTGCAAAGAGCAGGATAAGGAGTAACCCGAACCAAAATGTCGGCATCGCGAACAGTACCGTCGTGATGACGTTGAGGGCGTGATCGAACGCCGTATTGCGCCTGACCGCCGCCTGGAGCCCGAACGGTACGGCCAGGCCAAGCGCCACGACCAGCGAGGTTCCGGTTAGCAGCAGCGTGTTCGGGAGCACGTTCAGGATGCGGTCGGTAACCGGCGTGTAGTTGATGAGGGAAACGCCCAGATCACCCTGGAGCACGTCTCCCAGCCAGTAGACGTAGCGCTCCGGCCAGGGGCGGTCGAGCCCGAGGTTCTCCGTGATCCGCTGGACATCCGCCGGCGTCGCCCGCGGGTTCATCTGGATCCGCTGGACCGGGCTCCCGGGCACCAGGTTGACAATGGCGAACGTGAGGAAGGTGATCCCGAGCAGGAGCGGGACCATCTGGATCAGGCGGCGCAAGATGAACCGGCCCACGGCTGCCCCCGAACCGAGGGAGCGGCGGCCGCGACCGCCGCCCAGGCGGGGCCGGTGGAGCGTTCACCGGCCCCCGTTCCACGCCTAGTTCGACAGGAACGCCCAGGGCAGCGACCAGATCGCGTAGGTGTAGTCGACCGGATAGAAGTTGGCGAGGCGCGTGGTCGAGGCTGCGGTGTCCTCGCCGAAGCGATAGATCCCGATCGGGAGGTCATCCCAGACGATCTGCGACGCCTCGATCAGCATCTCGAGCCGCCGCTCCGGGTCGAGCTCCCGATCCGCCCCATAGGCCAGCTCGTCGTATGCCGGATTGCAGTAGCGGCCGGCATTGAACCCGCCCTCGTACTGGTCGCAGGCGAACATCGCCTTCTGGTCGGGGTCCGCGACCCAGCTGAAGCCGAGCAGCGCCATGTCGAAGTCGTGCGTCTCGTTGATGGCGTCCAGCAAGGTCGGGAACGGCACCGGGTTCGGCTGCATGTCGACCCCGATCTCCCGGAACTGCTGCTGCATGTACGGCACGAGCTGCTCGTACGTTCCGACCCCCTCGGTGTAGGTCATTCCGAAGCTGAAGGGTTGCCCGTCCATCTCGCGGATCCCGTCGCCGTCCCCGTCGACCCACCCGGCCTCGTCGAGAAGCGCCCGAGCTGCCTCGAGGTCGTACTCGTAGGCGTTCTCGATCCGGTCCGGTGCGTAGGCGGTCGAGAGGAGAGATTGGGTTCCCACCGCGACTTCACCGAGCCCCTGGAAGATGCTCCCGATGATGGCGTCGCGGTCGAGCGAGCGGAAGAGCGCCTCACGCACCCGCTTGTCCTGGAACAGCTCGGTCTTCTCCGGATCGAGGTTCATGTAGTAGAAGCCGAAATCGAACGTTGGAAAAGTCTGGACGTTGAGCGCCGGATCGGACTGGAGTCCCGCAACCTCGGCCGGCGGCACGTCAGCGTAAAAATCCACCTGCCCGGTGCGGACGGCCTGGATCAGCGTCGTGTCGTCCGGGAACACCTGGAGCGTGACGCGGTCGACCACCGGCTCCCGGCCGGAGACGGTGTCCCAGTAGTCGGGGTTGCGCTCGATCGTCGCGTGGTCGCCCTGGACCCACTCGACGAACTTGAACGGGCCGGTGCCGACGACCCGGCTCGGATCCTGACCGGTGCTGCCGGGATCGGTCGCCCACTCTGAGGCGGGAACGTCCTCCCAGATGTGCTTCGCGACCACCGGCAAGATCAGATCGAACAGGAAGGCGGCGCGTGGGCCATCGGAGACGATCTCGACCGTGTTGTCGTCGACCTTCCGGTACGACGCGACGGCGGCATCAACCGTCGACGTGTACTGGCTCCCCGTCTCGGGATTGAGCTGCGCCTCCAGGCTGAAGATCACGTCGTCGGCGGTAAAGTCAGTCCCGTCGTGCCAGGCCGCGTCCTCGTTCAGGTAGAACGTGTAGGTCACGCCGTCCGCGGCCCGATCCCAGGAATCGGCCAACCCCGGTACCGGCTGGCCGTCGACCGGGCTGGTACTGGTCAACGCCTCGAAGATGAGGCTGTTGAACGGATTGGTCGGCTGGTCGGCCCCAAGCATGACGTTGACGGTGCTGATATCGGAAATCTCGCCCCACAGGATCTGACCGCCCTCCGCCTCCGGTTCCTGCATCGGGAACGCCGCGTAGAGCTGCTGCGCATATTCCTCTCGCGTGATCGAGGTGACCGGCTCGAAGGTCGCGGCCATCGGCGATGCCGCTGGCGTCGCCTCCTGGGCCGCGATGCCCGCGACCGCCGAGATCCCGATCGTCGCGGATGCGAGCGCCGCCAAGGTGACGCGCGTGATGACTGTTTGTGCCATGGCCCTTACCTCCTGTCGCCTTCTGGCAACGCTTGCCGCATCCTAGGCTGAATCGTGCCGGAACCGCAACGGAACGGCGATCATTGGCCTTGCGCCTGGCGCGTCGCCTCGGTCGCTACCTGCGTTGCCACGGCATCGAGCGTACCGCGCCCGATCGTGCTGGACCAGACCACCAGCCCGACGCACAGCAACAAACACACCCCGAGCGCCGCGGCGAGCCAGACGACCCACCGCCGACGCGGCTGTTCCGGCAGCGGTCCCGCCGAAGACATCCGCCATTCGGGATGGGTCGCCGGCAACTCCGCGGGGCTGGCCCGCCGCATCGCCGCACCATCGACCGCACTCGGCGGGGGCCCTGCGGAGGCGGCGCCACCAGGTCGGGGCGGGGGCTCGGTCGTCGGCAAGGAAACCTGAGCGGCCTCGTCCGAAGCAGGCTCGGTCCGCGCCGCGGCCTCCGAGGGGATGGCCGTGGGGACTCCCTCCCCGATCGCCAACCGCGTCCCGCACTCCATGCAGAACCGACTGGCGGGTGGGTTGACGGTCTGGCAGTTGGGACAGGTCATCGGCGGCGGTGGCTCCTGGCGTGCGGGTAGGTCGTCTGCCGGCAGGATACCAGTCGCCAAACCCCGGCCGAACCGATGCTCCCGTCGCCAGGTTCGAGGTCGGTTGCGGCGGCACGGGACCGACTGGTAGCATCGGCGGAGAGGTGAACCGCATGACGACCGTTCTCGTGGAATCGTCCCCACCGTCACCGGCCGCGCTTAGCAAATTCGACGACTTGACCGAGGTCGTCCGTTCGTTCGGCAGCGTCCTCGTCGCCTATTCCGGTGGCGTCGACAGTACGTTGCTGCTCCGGGTTTGCCACGACGTGCTCGGTCCGCGGGCCGTCGCCGCCTCCGGGTTGTCTCAGACCTATGCCGACGAGGAGTTGGCGGAGGCGAAGTAGATTGCCCTCGAGATGGGCGTCGAACACTTGGTCGTCACCACGATGGAGCTCTCCGACCCGCGGTACGCCGATAACACCCACCAACGCTGCTTCTTCTGCAAGACCGAGCTCTACGGCCGACTCGGAGAGGTGGCGCGCGAGCGGGGGCTGGACGTGCTCGCCGATGGCACCAACGCCGACGACCTAGGCGACTTCCGGCCGGGCATCCGGGCAGGCCGCAATCTTGGCGTGCGCAGTCCGCTGGCCGAGGTCGGCCTCGGCAAGGACGACGTCCGGGCCCTCTCGGCGTCGCTCGGCTTGCGGACGTGGGACAAGCCGGCCGTCGCCTGCCTGTCCTCGCGGTTCACCTACGGCGACCCGATCACGGTCGAAAAGCTCCGCAAGGTCGCCACGGCCGAATCGGCGCTGCGTCGGCTCGGCTTCCGTGGATTTCGGGTCCGCCACCACGACGACCTGGCCCGCATCGAGATCCCGCCCCACGAGTTCCCTGCGGTTGTGGCACGGGCCGCCGAGATCTCGGCGGCGGTCAAGACCGCGGGATACCACCACGTCGCCCTCGACCTTGAGGGGTACCGCGCCGGAAGCCAGAACGAGGTGCTCCATGCGCGTCTCAAGTCGGGCGGACTACGGGGTGCGGGCGCTCTTTGACCTCGCCGAGCGGTACGGCCAGGGTCCGATCCAGAGCCGTGACATCGCCGCTCGCCGCCGGATCCCCGAAGCGTACCTCCACCAAGTGCTGGGTGCCCTCGGGCGTTCCGGTCTGGTCCGCAGCACGAGAGGTCCCCAGGGCGGGCACGAGCTGATCCACCCGCCGTCGGAAATCACCATCCTCGACGCCCTGGAAATCCTCGACGGCCCGGATCGTCGCGCCCATCCCCACCCGCCGGCGGCAGACGAGCCGGACATCGTCCACCAAGTCTGGCACGGACTCCAGCAGCAGTCTTGCGACTACCTCCGGTCAATCACCCTCGAGACGCTACTCGACCGTGCTCGGCAGCCAAACCCGGCAGGCACCTACTCGATCTAGTGGAGCGCCCACGTATACCGGTCCGGCTGGGGCCGTTGATCCTCGGTCCCCTTCGACGCTTCAATCCCTCGTTGGACGCCGATCTTCGGCGAACCGAGTGGGGAATGCCGCACAAGCCGGAATGAACTCACGAAGGTGGCTACCGGCACGGACCGCACAAACGTATCAAGGCGGGACCCTGAGGTCCCGCCTCGTTCTGGCTCCCCGACTAGGATTCGAACCTAGAACCTACCGGTTAACAGCCGGTCGCTCTACCGTTGAGCTATCGGGGACCGCGTCGGTTTGCGGGCGGGAGTCTACCACATCGTCCACGATGGTCTGCGGGCCCCTCGGCGCCAAATCCGCGTCTAGATTTCGTCCCCGCGGACTGACGAGCGATCCCGATCGAGCACAGGCTCCGGTTCGGTCGAGGGCGGCCGAGTTCCCGGCGCCGCGATCGGCGTAAATCCTTCCCGGGCTTCGAGCGATCGCACCAGTTCGTCCCCGGCCGCGGTCAAGTTGCCGTTCCGTGTCTCGGCCATCGGCCGGGGCCGGAACCGGTCGAGCGGCCGGACGACCGGTTGCAGGAGCCTCCGAGACGAGTCTCCGGTGCCTTCGCCATTGCTGACGCCGCCCAAGGGAACGATTTCCGGCCGCACCACCCGGTCCGTCTCCGAACGCCGCTTCCGCACCTCCGCCGCGATGTAGCGGGGAGCGGGGGGCTCGACCCGTTCCCCAATCTCGGTCCGGTCGTTGCGCGGGGCGGTGCAATACGGACAAACCGGCCACTTCAGATCGACGAGTCGGCCACAGCCGGCGCACGACTCGCGGAGTTGGGTCTGGCAGCCCGGACAGATGACGAACGCATCCTCCACGGAACGGTGGCACGAAGGACAGTGGTTCAGCTCTTCCAGATCCTGGAGGAGGTATTCCTCCTCAAGCGAACGCTGAAACGCCTCGTCGAGGCGTTCCTTTGGCCGCAGCAGGGTGTAGAGCAGGACGCCGGGGATGAAGAACAGCACCACGAGCAGTGTCGAGAAAATCTGCGTGAAAACGCTGTTCGACCGCGACTCGATGTCACGGTAGGTCCACACGATCAGGACGAACCACAGTGCGAGGAGATAGGCTCCTCCCAGCGCCACCAGGATCTGGGCGCCGCGCGCCGCCATCTCCAGCATTGACGATCGATCCCCCGTTACGGTGGGCGAACTCGGAGCCCTCGCCTAGGCAACGCGCTCGTACCGCTCGACCGAGAGCACGAAGACCGTGGCACCCCCGACGTACACCTCGACCGGGCTCGCGACATGGAACTCGGCCGGTTCGACGATCGGCATCAACGGATTGACGTAGCGTACACGGGCCTGGCCGTGCTGACGAAGGAGCCTCAAGACCTCGGGAAGCAGCGCGGTCTGCACACCGACCAACAGAGTCACGTTCGCTTCGCGGAGGAAGCCGCCGGTGCTGTCGATCTGGGCGAAGAAGAAGCCGCGGTCGAGCAACGCGCCCACCAGTGGGTCGGCATCGCGCTCCTGGATCACCGCCACGATCAACTTCACCGACCGAACCCATTCCGACCGATCATCCGTTCGACCACCTTCGCAATCAATGCGCCAAGGCGGTCGGGCGGGGCCGTCGCATCGAGGACTACCCACCGATCCGGCCGGGCAACCGCCAGGGCGAGATACGCTGAGCGCACCCGGCGATGGAATGCCACCCCGGCCATGTCGAGACGGTTCACCTCGGTTGCCTCGCGCAGCCGCCTCGACAATCCGACTTCGACAGGTAGGTCGAGCAGGATCCGGAGGTCGGGCTCGATCCCGCGGGTTGCCAGTGGCTGGATCGCTTCCACGTCCGCCATTGGCAACCCGAGTCCCCCGGATTGGTAGGCCAGGGACGAATCGACAAAGCGGTCGCACAAAACGACGGCTCCCCGCTCCAGCGCCGGTTGAATCAGCTCTCCAACATGCTGGGCACGAGCAGCCGCATACAGCAGGGCTTCCGTCTCGGGCAGCATAGCACGGCCGTCGGGAGCCAGGAGGATCGAGCGAATGGATTCGCCAATCTCCGAACCGCCCGGCTCCCGCGTGGCGACGACATCCGTCCCCGACTCGGTGAGGTGGGCGGCGAGTCGCGCCACTTGGGTGCTCTTGCCCGCCCCTTCCGGACCCTCGAAGACGACGAACAAACCTCCCATCGAGGGTTCTACTGCACCCCTGGCCGAAAGACCTCGACCCTCCGCTGCGGTTCGCGTCCTCGGCTCCGCGACGAAACGTTGAACCGCTCCGCCAGTTCATGCTGCAACCGGCGGACGTGGGGTGCCTGGGGCGTCAGCGAGACTGGGGGGCCACCGTCCAGCACCGAGGTGATTGCATCCTCGACTTCGGTCATCGCCCGGAGCATCTGGTCGGGACCGCGGCCGCCCGGCTCGCCGGGCTCGGCGACGACCGTCGCTGACTCGATAGACTGCGGCCGCACCGCGAGGCGCCGCGCGGCGTCGGGAAAGAGACCGCCGAGCACGTTCTCCATTTGCGTGCCCGTGTTGGCTCGCAGCACGTAGACCGGCATCCCGCGGGCCTCGGCCTCGCGGAGCGGCTGCGGCTTCCGCCGGAAATAGTTCTTCAGCGTCATCACCAGATCCGCCTCTCGTTGGTCGCGGACCACGACCGCCGGGATGGCGAGGTGCCCGATCGCCTGCTCCAGCCGGTTCCGGCTGACCCCGAACGGATAGACCCGGAGCGGCTTGGCCTCGGTTCCCCGTCCCCTGGGGAGGGCCGGAACGGCCTGGATCCGATGGCCATCGTCGCCCTCCCAACCTTCGTCAAGCTCCCGCGCCGCCGGCGGCGCGGCATCGCCTGCGAGGTCTGCCGCGGCCGGTCTGGGCGGCTGGCGGGTCGAGATATCGACCACGGCCCGCCGGCCATCATCGCGTCCTTCGCGAGCGGACGCGGCACCGGGGCGGCCCGAGCGGCCCGGGTTGACCGCCGAGATCGTGATCTCGCCGTCATCGGAGCGCCGACGGACTTCCGTCCGCGGCGTGTAGCCGCGGAGGATCGCGTCGACCGTTGCTGCCACGTCGGGATGGACCGCCACCTCGTCCCGGCTGATCAGCTCGACCATCACGCCGAACGTCGGCGGCGCCTTGCGCTCCAGGATGGACTTCTGGGTTCCCCTGCGCCGCGCCTCTTCGTCCGACAACGTCACCGACTGGATGCCACCGATCAGGTCGGACAGCGTCGGGTTCAGCATCAGGTTCTCGAGCGTGTTGCCGTGGGCGGTCCCGATCAACTGGACGCCCCGCTCGGCAATCGTCCTCGCCGCCAGGGCCTCCAATTCAGTCCCGATCTCGTCGATCACCACAACTTCCGGCATGTGGTTCTCGACCGCCTCGATCATCACCCCGTGCTGCGCCGTTGGCGTCGGCACCTGCATCCGCCGGGCCCGGCCGATCGCCGGATGCGGGATGTCACCGTCGCCGGCGATCTCGTTTGAGGTGTCGACGATGATCACCCGCTTGCCCAGTTCGTCGGCCAGCACCCGGGCCGTCTCCCGGAGCATCGTCGTTTTGCCGACCCCAGGGCGTCCGAGGAGGAGGATAGATTCACCCGACTCGATCAGGTCTCGCAGGATCGCGATCGTGCCGTAGACCGCCCGCCCGATCCGGCAGGTCAGCCCCACGATCTCGCCGCTCCGGTTCCGGATCGCCGAGATCCGGTGCAGGGTCCGTTCGATCCCGGCCCGGTTGTCGTCCCCGAACCGGCCGATCCGCTCGGCCACGTGGGCCAGATCCTCGCGGTCAATCTCGTCATCCGAGAGGATCACCTCGCCGTCGGCGAGCCGGGCCTCCGGACGACGTCCCAGATCGAGGACGATCTCGACCAGGCCACTGGCCCGGTTCTCCTCAGCCAGGGCGGCGATCCCCGCCAGGACCTGCGGCGGCAGAACCTCCAGCAAATCCTCCAGGTTGTCCGTGATCTCCAGCTCGTAGTCGCGGCGTTCGTACACTGGAGGTCGCACCTGCGGCATGCTGCTCAACCGAATGTCCTCCGCGAGTTCGGGTTCGTGCGCCCGCCGCTACGGGCACGGTTGGTCGGAGTCGTCGTCCACACTGTCTCTTGCGGAGCTCCTTTCCTGATCACCCGGCCGAGCCATCCTCGCTCGTGGGGCGGAAGAACGTCGGTACGCGGCCAGGTACCGGATCCCGCACGTCGAGGGTGAACGGAACCGTTTCGGTCACCGACCGCCGGACCGTCGCCGTCGTGTATCGCACGAACAGTTCCTGCTCGAAGACCGCCAGGAAGCCGCGCTCACCGAGCGGGGCCGAGAGTTCCGCCTGGTAGCCACGAATTGCGCAGTAGACCCGTCGCACCCCGTGCGCGCCGAGCGCCGCGAGCACCCCATCGATCACGTCCCCCGCCAGATCCCGGCGCTCGGGGAGCACCAGAAGCTCGACCGCGTGGTGGGCCCCGTTCGAGAGCACCCGCGCGTAGCCGACGAGCTGGTGGTCGTTCTCGAACAACCACCCTCCGACGGCGTCGCGGCCGGTGTGACCCGGCCGCAGCACGTCCCAGCGGTGGCTGGTAAACGCTTCGGCGTCTTGCACCTCCCGCGGTACACAGGCCGCGTAGAGCTGGTGGACCGCCCAAGTGTCGGTCCGGTCCTGCCGCCGTGGTCGCAGACCGCTCCGGGCAACCGACGCAAGGTCGTGGGCAAGGAACACTGTCTCGGTCGCGTAGGGGTGCCAGCCGAGCCGGCGGAACGCAGGCGAGACGCGGGCCTCCCAGGGGATCCGGCCGTAGAGGCGCTTCACTCCCCGCAGTCCCGCCTGGCGAACGGCATATGGCAGCAGCGCTTCCCATACCGGGTCGGCGTCGTAGACGCCGACGGAGGCGCCGAGCGCCGTCAGCATCCAACGGCCGTCGAACAGGAGCGAGCGGAACTCGGCATAGCCAACCAGGCGGTCCCCCGCGTCAGCGACGAACGCCGGCCGACGTCTCCTCCCCCACGGCGACACGGCCCGCAACCCGGATCGGGACCGCCCGTATCCGACCACCAGGGCTTCAGGTTGGTTCAGCGGATAGAGGGTGTCGAGCGCCCGTAACCGGGGCACGTCTCGCAGGAACAGTGGGCGCACCGTGACCGGCAGGGTGGTCGTGCCCGCGTCCGGTTGGAGTGGGTAGCCCGACGGGGCACCGGGGATCATCCGCCGCCCGGCGGCGGTCCGGGAACCATTCGGATCATCGGAGCGATCGATTGCCGTCACCATCCACACCGATGATAGCACGGACGATCTACCCCGACCTGCGGCGGCAGGGCCAACCCTTGTTCGCTCGGCCTTTCGTCAGGCATCCAGACCCAACCACCCATTGGCCGCGACCCGACATGCAGCAGCTGTCCTAAAGAGCGCGGCGTCCGAGCAATGCTCGCCCCAGCGTCACCTCGTCGGCGTACTCGAGATCCCCGCCAACCGGCAGGCCGCTCGCCGGTCGGGTCACGTTGATCCCAAGCGGCACGAGCAACCGGTGGAGGTAGGTTGCCGTGGCCTCCCCCGGGAGGTCGAGGTTGGTCGCGACGATCACCTCGTCCGGCCCCTCGGTCCGCACCCGCCCCAAGAGCTCCTGCACCTTGAGCTTGTCCGGGCCGATGCCCTCCACCGGCGACAGTGCCCCGTGGAGCACGTGGTAGCGCCCTTTGAACTGCCCGGTCCGCTCCAGAGCGACGACATCCAGCGGCTCCTCGACGACGCAGATGGTGGTGTCCCGGCGGGGGTCGCCGCAGATGGCGCAGGGGTCGGCCTCGGTCGTGTTGAAGCAGACCGAGCAGAGCCGGATCCTCTCTTTCACCTCGAGGATCGCCTCTGCCAGCCCGGTCGCGTCCTCGCGGGACGCCCGCAGCAGGAAGTAGGCCAGGCGAGAGGCGGTCTTCGGTCCGATCCCCGGCAGCTTGGCGAACTCGTCGATCAGACGGGCGACCGGCCGCGCGGTGGCGCCGGACGACGACGATGTCATGGGGAAACATCCTCTGGATAGTCGTTCGTGGCATCAATTCGGCCCGTTCTGCCTAACTATGATACCACGATCGAGGATTCCTCCCCAGCCACGGCAACCATCGTCGTCAGGACTTAGGAACCCGAACTTACCAGGGTC
This sequence comes from uncultured Thermomicrobiales bacterium, assembly GCA_902806345.1. GTDB lineage: Bacteria > Chloroflexota > Chloroflexia > Thermomicrobiales > UBA6265 > CADCWF01. Next base: position 5,639 of record CADCWF010000326.1, on the reverse strand, counting down.
GACGGCGGTTCCCTCCGCCAAACTGCAGAGCCTCACTCGTCCCCGAAGAGGACCGGCCGGCCACGGACTCCGTCGGCCGGCCCGATCAGGCCCTCATCCTCCATCCGCTCGATCAGCCGGGCGGCCCGGTTGTAACCAACCCGCAGCCGCCGCTGGAGCATCGAAGCCGAGGCATTCCCGTGGTTCTTGACGATCCCGAGGGCCTGATCGAACAGCGGGTCGTCGCCGTCCTCGCTCGGGTCGAACGACGACGATCCTCCCCCACTGTTGCTGCTCGGCAGGTCGATCCACTCGGGCGCGTAGTCCGGCACCGGGACCACGCCCCGCCAGTGGTCGACCACGTACTGGGCGTCGCGGTCGTCCAGGAACGCCCCCTGGATCCGCTGCGGTTTGGCGGCGTCGGCCGGCAGGTAGAGCATGTCGCCCCTCCCCAGCAGTCGCTCCGCCCCCGGCATGTCGAGCACCACCCGGCTGTCGGTCAACGACGACACCGCGAAGGCGATCCGGCTCGGCACGTTGGTCTTGATCAACCCCGTCACGACGTCGACCGACGGCCGCTGGGTGGCCAGAATCAGGTGGATCCCGGCCGCCCGCCCCATCTGGCCAAGCCGGACCAGCAGCGTCTCGACCTCGTCCGGGGTCGTCATCATCAGGTCGGCCAACTCGTCGATGATCACCACCAGATACGGGATCCGCTCGGCATTCGGCTCGTCCGCGATCTTCAAACGGTAGCCGTCGTAGTTGCGGACCCCGAGCTGGGCAAACAGGGCGTAGCGCCGCTCCATCTCGCGCACCGTCAGCCGCAGGGCGCCGACGACCTTGTCCATCTCGGTCACCACCGGGCATTGGAGGTGGGGCACCCCGTTGTAGCCCGTCAGCTCGACCATCTTCGGGTCGATCATCACCAGCTTCAGGTCGCTGGGCCGCTTCGCCAGGAGGAACGTCGAGATGATGCAGTTGAGGCAGACGCTCTTGCCGGCCCCGGTCGCCCCCGCGATCAGGATGTGGGGCATCCGCGTCAGGTCACCGACGACGTGGCGGCCGTTGACGTCCTGGCCGAGCGGCATCGGCAGCTTTGCCTTGCCCTTCGTCATCGCCGCCGACTCCAGCGTTTCCCGGAGACCGACGGTGGCGATATGGGCGTTGGGGATCTCCAGCCCAACCCGGGCGTGGCCGGGCACCGGCGCCTCGATCCGGATGCTCGGCGCCGCCAGCGCCAGCGCCAGGTCGTTCTGCAGCTCGGTGATCCGGCGGACCTTGATCCCGGTTCCCGGTTCGAGCGCGAACTGGGTGACCGCCGGCCCGGGGTTGATCTCGCGGACCCTGGCATCGACCTTGAAGCTGGCCAGCGTCGCCTCGATCAGCCTCGCCTTGCCGTGGAGATCGGCCGTGTCCGGCGAGACCGGGTCGTAGTACGTGAGCCGGTCGAGATCCGGCAACGGCTCCAACCCGGCTCGGGTAACCGCCGAGGCGCGCCCTACCGGCGCGGCCGAGGAGGCTTCGATCGGAGACTGCGCTCGCGGCGTTCGGATCGCCAGGGTGACCGCCACTTGCCGATTCGTCGCCTCGGCAGGCCGAGGCGGGTCAGCTCGGGTGACCAGCTCCAGACCAAGGAGGGAGCGGGCGCGCCCGTTCCGGGGGCTCCCGCCGTTGCCACCGACCGCCAACAGCTCGGGAGCCTCGATGGCGTCGGGGTCAAGATCATCGGGGGAGGTATCTCCCACGGCATCCATTCCCACGGCGTCGTCCACCGGTTCGATGTCCAGGTCCAGGTCGGGCTCCGGCTCCGGGCTCGGGTCAAGCTCAGGGTCCGGCCGGTCGCGGCCGGCTCCCGGTGGATCGTCGGGAGGGGAGGCGTCGTAGAGGGGAAGGATGGTCGGGACCGGTACGAACCTGGACGGCTCCTGGTCGAGCGAGGTGCCGATCATCCGGCGGGGCGCTGGCAACCGGACGACGGGAGGGTCAAGGGCGAGGTCCGGGGTTCGGCCGCGACGGACGGGAGCGGTGGCCACCGGTGGTGCGCCCACGGATCCGGGTGGCGGAGCAGGTTTTCGTCGCAGGGGACGAACGGTGGCCGAGACCGCGGCGGCGAGCGCGGCGTAGAGGAACCCCAGCGCCCGCGCCATGGTCCTGACAACCTTGGAAATGCCCCGACCGAGCAGGGAGAACAGGGCGCGGAGGTCGGCTCCGAACGTCTGGAGGTCGCTGCCGGCGAGCAAGAAGACGGCGAAGACGCCGACGACGAAGAGCGCCAGGCCGGCGCCGAGCTGGCCGAGGATCCGGAGCGAGAGGGTGGCGACGGCGATGCCCAGGTAGCCCCCGGCTGCCGGGTCGGCCAGGCCGGCGCCGAGCTGGAGCAGACCGACGACGGCAACCGCGAAGAGGAACCCGCCGAGGAAGTGGCGGGCCTCGAGGACGGATCCCGGCTGGTTGCCGAGCGCTCGCAGGGCAGCGAGGCCGGTCAGGAGGGGGACGAGGGGAGCGGCGCGGCCGAACGAGTCGGCCAGCACGGTCCCCCACCAATCGACGAGGCGACCATCGTCGCCGCCCCGGCCGAGGACGACGGCGGTCAGGAGGGCGACGAGCACGAGGGCGATGCCCAGCACCTCCCGCCGGAGCCGGGGCGAGCCGGCGAAGGCAGGCATCGCCTCGCCGGCCGCGTCGAGGCGGGCCCGCAAGCGCGCCGGCAGCGAAGGCCGGGTCGGCGGGGCCAGGCGCTTGGCCGCCCGCGGCGGACCTAGCTGCGTCTTGGTGGTCGACGCCATCGGCGAGTTCTCCGGGACCAGCCGCGCGGGTCGAGGCGGCTTGGGCGGGCACGTCCGGCGGCGGGAGCGCCGGTGTACGTTCGCTGCGTCCGAGTATACACGAGCGGTCGCCCCGCTCCCGCTTGCGGAGTTAGAACAAATGTTCTAATCTGACCGCGTGCCCCGAACAACACCTCGGGGGCCGGCAACAGCTGGGACGCGGCTCAAGCCCGAGACCGACACCGAGCGCGGGGCTAGAAGGCCCGGGCTGGGGAGGCGAAGCCGCTCGGAGGCTAAGCGTGACGATGCGGAGAGTGTCGTCCGCGGTGGAGCGTCCAGTCTCTTTTGTCCGCCGGCACTGGCCGCGTTCAGGGCTCTTATGGAGGCTGCCGAATAGATGCGGCTACCGACGCTCCCCGGGCTCAGGGCCCTTCAAGGTCCTTCGTGCGTTCAGCCCGGTCCCTTTAGGGTCGGGCTCGGCGGCGCCGCTGTCGCATCGATCGAGCAAACGCCATCGGGGGCCTCCCCGATTGCAACCCGGTCTATTGATGACCGGACTCGGTGACGCGGCCGCCGATCGTCGCGCGACGAACGGGATTGGACGCACCGCTCAGTCCCGCTGCCGAGCCGGCCAGTCCCCGGCGAGAAGGAGGCTCCCTGCCGTGCCGATCGCCTGCGTCGCCGTCCCCCACTTCGCCCTCCGCGTCGCCGCCCTCGAGCGGCCCGACCTCGACGGCGCGCCGCTCGTCCTCGGCCCGCCCCCTGGCGCCCGCCCCCTCGTCGCCGACGCCTCCCCGGAGGCCGCCGCCCGCGGCATCCGGCCGGGGCAGGGGCTGCGCGAGGTGACCGCCCTCTGCCCGGCGGCGGTCGTCCTCCCCCCCCACCCCCTGCGGGAAGCGGCCGCCTCCCGTCGCGTCGCCGACGGCCTGGCCCTGCTCGCCCCCCGCGTCGAAGCGGACCCCGACCGGCCCGGTTTCTGGTACGTCGACCTCGCTGGCTCCGACCGCCTGCTCGGGCCGCCCCCCCTCGCCGCCGAGCGGCTGCTGGCGACGGTGCCGCCCCTGCTCCGGCCGCGGGCCGGGGTGGCGTTGGGCAAGTTCGCCGCCCGCGTCGCGGCCGGGTCGGCAAAGGCCGGCGCCGTCCGCGCCCTCTCTCAAGAAGAGACGCTCGCGTTCCTGGCCGACTCCCGGGTGAGCGTCCTCCCGGTCCGGCCGGAGACGGTGCGCCGGATGGAGCGGCTGGGGCTGCGCACCCTAGGCGACCTCGCCGCCCTCCCCCCCGCCGCCGTCGCCGCCCGCTTCGGCACCGAGGGGCGGCACCTCTGGGAACTGGCGCGGGGGATCGACCGCGACCCGGTCCACCCCCAGCCGGAACCGGAGACGGTCGTCGAGGAGCTGGAGATGCCAGTCCCGGCCACCAGCCGGGAGATGCTCCTGATCGGCCTCGCCCGCCTCGCCGGGCGTGCCTTCGCCCGGCCCTCCCTCCAGGACCGCCACGTCCGGCAGGCCCGGCTGCGGGCCCTCCTGGAAGGGGGAGGATCCTGGGAGCAGGCGGCTACGCTGCGCCTCCCCGGAGGCCGGCAGACGGTGGTCGAGGCCCTCGGCTACCGCCTCGCCGACCTCCTGCTGCCGGGGCCGGTCGAGCGGCTGACCCTGGAGCTGGTCGGGATCGTCGCGCCCGGCGGCCGGCAGGAGCTCCTGCCCGGCTTCCGCGCGCGGCGGCCCCGGGAACTCGTCGAAGCCGCCCGCCGCCTCAAGCAGCGCTACGGCAGCAGCGGGCTCTACATGACCGTGGAGGTGGAGCCGTGGTCGCGGATCCCGGAGCGGCGCCTGGCACTGATCGCCTACGACCTCTGAACGGCCCGCGCCCGGTCGCGGTCGAGCTCGCCGCCGATGGCCGGCCGGGGGCGATCGTCGACCGCGGCCGGCGGCTGGCGGTGGCCGCCGTGCGCGACCGCTGGCTGGTCGAGGACGAGTGGTGGCGGGAGCCACTGGGCCGCCGCTACCTGGAGCTGTTGCTCGTCGACGGGAGTGTACGGACACTCTATCTGGACACCTTCACCGACCGCTGGTACGCCCAAGCTTACTGACCCCGCCCCCGGAATCCGGTCAACCCCTGGGGTCGTGCGAGGGGTAGAACCCTTCTCTCTCGCCCACCGCGGGCACCCCCAGTAGCTCCTCCAGAGGTTGATCCGCCGGGTTGGTAGCCGTCCCCAGAACCCTGACGGGGGTGCCGAAATGGTACGGACACCGCGCTCGGCAAGGGCCCAGGACCGCAACGCTCGGTGTGGATGGGACTGCCGGGGGACGGGCGGAATCCATTGGGGCGGCGGGAGGTCCGCCCCGCTGCCAACCCGTCCACGACTCCCGCCTGACCATCCTGGAGCCGCCGAAGCGACTTAATCCCGGCAGCGGCTGGACGGACTCCCTCGTTCCAGCCGAGCACTGAAGGCCCGAGCCGTGGGGCGCTAGATCAATACGGTACCCCCAGGGATGGGGATGAGGTCTCGTCCGCTGTCAGCGCCGAGCAACACCCCGCATTCCGTCCATCAATCGGCCATCCCTTTCTGTACGTACACATCAACTCGGCGTGTACGTACACCTACTCCCCGCGGTGCGAGGAGACGATGCCCCCCTACGCCGAGCTCCACCTCCACACGGCCTTCTCCTTCCTCGACGGCGCCTCCCTGCCCGAGGAGCTCGTCGCCACCGCCGCCGACCTCGGCTACTCAAGCCTCGCCGTCACCGACCACGACGGCCTCTACGGTGCCCTGGAGTTCGCCCGCGCTGCCCGCGCCGCCGACATCGCCCCCATCACCGGCGCGGAGCTCACCCTCGCCGACGGCTCCCATCTCACCCTCCTCGCCGAGACCGCCGCTGGCTACGCCAACCTCTG
>CADCWF010000325.1 GCA_902806345.1 uncultured Thermomicrobiales bacterium | reverse complement strand
ACCGTCCCGCCGCGGGTTGGCGGTGGATCGCTCTGACGGAGCGGAGCGCCCCGGCTTGGCTCGGCGGCGGCGCGGGCGACGACGGCGGCGGCGAGCGAGCCGCCGAGAATGGCGCCGCCGCCAAGAGCGGCAACCCGTCGGACGAAGTCGCGGCGGGAGATGTCGCCGGCGGCAATCTGGTCGACGAGGTCCATCAACGCGCGATCGCGCGGATCAGCCATCTGGTCACCCTCCGCGCCGGTGCCGAACGGGTCACCGGCCTGCCTCGACGCCGACGGAGCGGCGGTGCGAGTTGCGCTGACAGAAACCGTATGTACAGTAGCGTAACCATCGTAGTGAGCGCTGTGTTGTTTTGTCAAGAGGGTTTGCGCGATGATCCGCCGCTTCGGCGTGAGGACGATGGCGCTCCGTGCACAACGGGTTGAGCCGGCGGGGCCCGGGGTGTTGCGTGGCACCCGGAGGCCCATCCGAACCGGCGCGACGCGACCGGCAGGAGAGCGCGGCGTTCTGCCCCGGTGCGGTCCTCGTCAGCCCGCCAGGACGGTCGGCAGTCGGCGGTGCCAGTCGGTTGCTTGCTCGTAGGCGTGCGCCGTGCCGAGCAGGCGGGCTTCGTCGTAGGGGCGGGAGACGAGCTGCATCCCGACCGGCAACCCACCGGCGGTGAAGCCGCAAGGGATCGAGACGGCGGGCAGGCCGGTCAGGTCAAACGGGCCGGTGAAGTTGACGGCGGCGGCCAGGAATTCCGGGTCGGCCTGGTCGCTGGTGACGAGGTCCTCGTCGAGCGGCACGGCGGCCGTCGGCGAGGTCGGCATGGCGACGACGTCGACCCGGTCGAGGGTGGCCAGCATCTCGTCCGTGATGCGGCGGCGGAGGCGCTGAGCCTGGATGTAGCTGACGGCCGGGGTGATGGCGCCGAGCTCGAGGCGTTCCCGGACCGCGGGGCTGTAGTCGTCGGGTCGCTCGCGGAGCCAGGGGAGGTGGTAGGCGGTCGCCTCCGGGGTGATGATGCCGAGGAGCGCCGGCACCGCCTCGGACGGCGGCGGCAGCGTCACCTCCAGGACGGTGGCGCCGAGCCGTTCCAGGGCGGCGATGCCCGCCTCGACCAGTCGGCGCACCTCGGGGTCGACGCTGTGGCGTAGGTAGGCGTCGGCGACGCCGATCCGGATGCGGCGGAGGTCCGTGGCAGGGGCGGCGAGGTAGTCGGGGACCGGCACGCGGCCGGAGGTCGGGTCGGCCGGGTCGTGGCCGGCGATGGCGCCAAGGAGGGCGGCGCAGTCGGCGACGGTGCGGGCCATCGGGCCGAAGTGGTCGCACGACCAGGAGACCGGGATGCCGCCGTGGCGGCTGACCCGTCCGTAGGTCGGCTTGAGGCCGACGACGCCACACCAGGCCGCGGGCAGACGGATGCTGCCACCGGTGTCGGAGCCGACCGAGCCGTAGCCCATGCCGGCGGCGACGGCGGCGGCCGAGCCGCTGCTCGAGCCGCTGGTCGAGCGCGCCAGGTTCCAGGGGTTCGGCGTCGGCCCGAAATCGGGGTGGACGGCGGCGTAGGCGAACTCGAGCATGTTGGTCTTGCCGAGGAGGACGGCCCCGGCCCCGGCCAGGCGCCGCACCACCGTCGCGTCTTCGTCCGGCACGTGGTCGGCAAGGATGCGGGAGCTCGCCGTCGTGCGGATGCCGGCGGTGGCGAAGAGGTCCTTGACGGAGACGGGCACGCCGTGGAGGACACCGCGGTAGGCGCCGGCCGCGATCTCGGCTTCGGCACGCCGCGCGGCTTGACGAGCGGGCTCGGCGAGGACGGTGACGAACGCGTTCAGCGTGCCGTCGAGTGACCCGATCCGCTCGAGCGCGGCGTCGGTGGCCTCGACCGGGGAGAGGTCGCGCCGCCGAATGAGGTCCGCGACCTCGACGAGGGGAAGATCGCAGAGGTGCTCGCGCAGGGCGTCGGGCATCATTCCGTCCTCGAGGGTTGATCGAGCCGGAACTGGGCCGCCGGTTCGGCCGCGTTGGGATCGAGCGCGTCGATCGCCCGGAGCAGGGCGAGGTGCTGATCGGCCTGCGGGGCCAGCACCGCCGCCCGCGCTTCGTCGAGCTCGACGCCGACGGCGGCCGCCAGCGTTCGAACCCGGGCGGCGGTCGGGGGTGGCGCTCGGTGCTCGGACTCGCTCATTCCTCGCCCTCCCGTCGCGATCGGGACCGTCTCCGTTGGGGAGCGCATCGTCTCGGACGGGGGCGACGGCTGTCAATCGTGGTGATGACGGGAGCCGGCGTTGCCGGCCAGGTCTATGATGCGGCCGACCGCCGGCCGAGCGTTGGTCCCGTTCGCGCGGGGGTCGTCGGGCGGCGGCAAGCGGCGAGTCGTTCGGGGGGAGAGGGGGAGCGGGCATGGCGACGGGGCTGTTCGGGGCGGTGGACGGGGCGGAGTTGGACCGGCACCTGCGGGCGATCTCGCGGACGGTGCGGCTGTCGGGGACGCCGGAGGAGGCGGCGGCGTTCGACTACGCCGAGGCGCAGCTGCGGGGGTTCGGGTATCGGGTGTCGCGGTACGAGAGCGACGCGCTGATCGGCTACCCGCGCCGCGCTTCCCTCGAACTCCTCGGTCCGGAACCGGCGTCCGTTGCCGCGAACGGCTATTCCCTGAGTCCCGA
>CADCWF010000324.1 GCA_902806345.1 uncultured Thermomicrobiales bacterium | reverse complement strand
TCCTCTCCGGCTTGGGCCTGCGCCGGATAGTCAACGCCACCGGCGTCGTCCTGCACACGAACCTCGGCCGGTCGGTTCTCTCCGACCGGGCCGTGGCCGCCGTTGTGGAGGCGGCGACCCGCTACTCGAACCTGGAGTACGACGTGGCGGTGGGCAGGCGGGGTTCACGCTACGATAGGGCGGCGCCGCTGCTCAGGGAGCTTGCCGGGACCGAGGACGCGCTCGTGGTGAACAACTGCGCAGGGGCGACGCTGCTGGCGTTGGCCGCCTTGGCGGGGGGCGGGAAGCCTGAGGTGATCGTCTCCCGCGGGCAGCTCATCGAGATCGGGGGTGGCTTCCGCATCCCGGAGGTGCTAGCGCTCTCTGGTGCGAGACTCCGCGAGGTCGGCACCACGAACCGCACCCGCCTCTCAGACTACGAGGAGGCCATAGGAGAGGACACCCGCGCGATCCTCTGGGTCCACCCGAGCAACTTCGAGATCCGGGGCTTCACCGAGTCCGTGGGCGTGGCGGACCTCTCTTCCCTCGGCCTCCCCGTCATAGCAGACGTCGGCAGCGGCGCCCTGCTGCCCTTCGGCGACGAGCCGCTGGTGGGGGCCGCGGTTCGGGACGGCGCCGCGCTGACGGTGTTCTCCGGGGACAAGCTGCTCGGCGGGCCGCAGGCCGGCATCGCCGTCGGCTCCGCTTCCCACGTCTCAGCGATGCGTCGCCACCCCCTCGCCCGCGCCCTCCGCGCCGACAAGCTGTGCCTCGCCGCCCTTGAGGCGACCCTGGCTTCTTACCTGGAAGGCGACGCTTCCGAAGAGCTTCCGACGCTGCGGATGCTCCGCGCTCCCGAGGAAGGGGTGCGGCGCAGGGCCGAAGACCTCGCGCGGGCCCTGTCGCGGGAAGCCCCGCGCCTGGAGGTGGATGTGGCGCCGTCCGTCGCCCGCAGCGGGGGCGGGACGTTGCCGCTGTACGAGATCCCCTCCTCCGCCGTCCGCCTCGGCGGCGTCGAGGCCGAGACGCTGGCCGAGAAGCTGAGAGGTTCCGATCCGCCAGTGGTGGGACGCGTTCACGAGGGCAGGGTCTGGCTCGACGCGCGCACCCTGCTGCCCGGGGACGAGGAGGCCGTAGTCGCGGCGGTGAGGGGCGCCCATGGTTGAGCCGCCGGACGGGCGGATAGCGCTCACCATCGGGACGGCCGGGCACGTGGACCACGGCAAGACGACGCTGGTCCGGCGCATGACGGGCACGGACACGGACCGCCTGGAGGAGGAGCACCGCCGCGGCATCTCCATCGTCCCTGGCTACGCCGAACTCTTGCTGCCGGGCGGCCGTCGGGCGAGCCTGGTTGACGTGCCCGGCCACGAGCGCTTCGTCAAGAACATGGTCTCCGGGGCGAGTGGGGTGGACGCCTTCTTGCTCGTGGTCGCCGCCGACGACGGGGTCATGCCCCAGACCCGGGAGCACCTCGACGTGCTGGGGGTGCTCGGCGTCGGGCGGGGGGTCGTGGCGCTCACCAAGACCGACGCCGTGGACGCGGAGACCGCCGAGCTCGCCACGCTGGACGCCGAAGAGCTTCTGGAATCGTCCGGCATCTCGGCCCCCATCATCCCAGTCAGCGGCAAGACCGGCGAGGGGGTGGACGAGCTGCTGCGGGCCCTGGATGGCCTCGCCGCGCAGGCCCCCGAAGAGCGGGCGGGGGTCCGACTCGCGCGGCTGCCGGTGGACCGGGCTTTCGTGCTGAAGGGGATCGGGGTGGTCGCGACGGGGACGCTGTGGAGCGGGGAGATCCGGGTCGGGGACACCCTCTACACCTCTAGGGGACACCGCCCCCGCGTGCGCGGCGTCCAGAATCACGGCCACCCGGCGCAGGTCGCCCACGCCGGTGCGCGGACGGCCCTGGACCTGACGGGTATCGACGCCTCGCAGATAGGGGTGGGGGACGTTTTGCTCTCCCGGCCGGTCGCCGAGAGCCGGGCCTTCGACGCCCGCCTCCGGCTTCTCAAAGGGGCGCGAGCGCTCGGCCACGGCGTCCGGGTGCGACTGCACCACGGCACCCGGGCGACGAGCGCCAGGGTCCGCCTCTCCGGCACGGAGGAGTTGCGGCCCGGGCAGAGCGCCTTCGCGCGGCTCAGATCCGAAGAACCGCTGGTCGTGCTCCCCGGCGACCGCTTCGTCGTGCGCTCGATGACCCCGCAGGTGACCATAGGCGGCGGCACGATCCTCGACCCGGCGCCCGCCGGGCCCCGTCCGGACCCGGGCTGGTTGGAGGCGTTGGAGGGCGGCGACCCCTCCCGGACGATCCCCCAGGTCCTCGCCCGGCGCCCCGACGAGGGCATGACCGCCGAGCAGCTCGCGCTGGCCGTCGCCGCCACCCCACAACAGGCGCGAGAGATCGCCGAACGCGTGCCGGAGGTCGCGAAACTTGGCGATCTTTACGCCCCCACGGAGGCCGTCCGCGCGGCGAAAGGGCGGCTGCTCGAGGTCCTACGTTCGCGGGCGGACGAGCGCCCCGAGGCGCCGGAACTCAGCGTCGCCGAGGCCCGCCTGGCGACGGGGCTACGGACATCCCTCGCCGACGCCCTGCTCGACGAGCTGGCGGGCGCGGAGGTCCGGGTGACGGGGGCCGGCGTGGGCCTGCCGGCCGCCGGGCAAGTCCCGGCGGCCCTAA
>CADCWF010000323.1 GCA_902806345.1 uncultured Thermomicrobiales bacterium | reverse complement strand
TCATCTTCTTCTTCGCCGTCAAGCTCGACCTCTTCCCGGCCGTCGGCGCCCCGGAGTTCTCGCAGCCGGGGGCGAACCTGCACGCGCTGGTCCTGCCGGCGCTGACGCTGGGGCTGATCGAGACCGCCTATATCGCCCGCATGGCGCGCTCGGTGATGCTGACCGTGCTCGGCGACGACTACGTGCGGACGGCCCACGCCAAGGGCCTGAAAAACATCGTCGTCCTGGTCCAGCACGCGCTGCGGGCGGCGCTGATCCCGATCGTCTCGCTGGTCGGCATCTTCGCGATCAGCCTGATCGGCAGCAGCGTCCTGGTCGAGGAGGTCTTCGCCCGGCCGGGGTTGGGCAAGCTGATGGTCGGCGCCACCAAGCAGAAGGACTACACGATGATCCAGTCGATCATGGTGGTCTACGCCCTGATCATCGTGGTCATCAACCTGATCACCGACATCGTCTACACCTTCATCGACCCCCGCGTCAGGTACGACTGATGGCCCAGGTACAAACCCAAGCCCAGGTGGCAATCCCTGAAGCTCCTACGGCGAGCCCTCACCCCCAACCCCCTCACCCGATGCGGGGGAGAGAGGGCTCATCCGGGCTCCGGCTGGCTACGGTGTGTTCGTGGCGAGGTGATCCGACCCCTCCCAACCCCGTCTACTCGGGGGCTTCCGTGGGCGGGGGAGTGGCTGTTGCGCCCGTCGGTCACCCAACGGTTGAGTCGGCGTCCACGTCTATCGGGGCGGAGCGACGGAGCGACGGAGCGATGCCCGCATGATGGCCCAGGCCGAGGCAGCAATCCCGGCAGCCCCCACCGCCCCGCTCCCGACCGAGCCGGCCGGCGGCCCCCAGCTCGTCTCGCAGCGGCAGCGCGCCCTGCGCTCGTTCGCCAAGAACCGGACGGCGGTGGTCGGCCTCGTCCTGATCCTGCTGATCCTCCTCGTCGCCGTCGCCGCGCCGCTGGTCGCCCCCTACGACCCGATCGACCAGAGCGTCCAGGAGCGGCTCGACCCGCCGAGCGCGGCCCACCCGCTGGGGCTGGACGACCGCGGCCGCGACATCCTCTCGCGGGTCATCTACGGGACCCGGATCGCGCTCCAGGTCGGCGTCTTCTCGGTGCTCCTGGGCGGCGCCCTGGGGACCGCGATCGGGATTGTCGCCGGCTACGTCGGCGGCAAGGTCGAGAGCGCCCTGATGCGGCTGACGGACGTGCTGCTGGCCTTCCCCGACCTGATCACCGGGCTCCTGGTGCTGGCGGTGCTGGGGCCGGGCCTCTGGAAGATGATCATCGCCATCGGCCTGACGATCGCGCCCCGCTTCGCCCGAATCGCCTACGGCCCGACGCTGGCGCTGAAGAACAAGGAGTTCGTCGAGGCGGCGCGGTCGGTCGGCGTCGGCAGCGGCAGCATCCTCCGCCGCCATATCCTGCCGAACGTCGCGGGCGATTTACTCGTCTTCGCCAGCCTGTGGACGGCCTCGGCGATCCGGCTGGAGGCGAGCCTGAGCTTCATTGGCCTCGGCGTCCCCCTGCCGACGCCGACCTGGGGCCAGATGATCCGGGAGGGGGTCGTCCACCTCTCGGTCGTGCCGTGGTACTCGCTCGGCCCCGGCGTCGCCCTGCTGCTGACGGTGCTCGCCTTCAACCTCGTCGGCGATGGGTTTCGGGACGCGCTGGATCCCAAGTCGCGGGCGTAAGACGGGCCGGCCGAACGGTCGCGGGACCGTCGGGTGCGCCCTCACCCCCGCTCCCGCGCATCGGGTCCTGCTCGGGGATCCGCGGGCGGCTTTGTCGGAGCGGAACGACGCGGCGATCAGCCGGATGTCGTCTCATTTGTGGTGCAACCCCTGCCCGGACGGGGGGCGGGGGCGGCGCCGTGCAGGCACCTCCACGGGTCATGGACCGCCCCGACCTCGACCCGCTCCTGCTTCGAGCACCGCGCCGACGCGCTCTTCAAGGCCATGGACGCGCTCCTGGCGGGCGCCTCGCCTGCCTCGCACTACGGCCGCCTGATACCGCCGAGTCGACCCCTGCCGCGCCCGAACCGCCGGGTGCTCCCGGCTCGGCGGCTGCCCTTCCGCTCAAACACAAGCTGAGAGCGAGCCACAAAACCTCCCGGCGACGCGGGCGTGGTTGACACGGGCGCGAGCGGGTGTATCGTGGGCAACATCCGACGCAACCCACGGCGTGGACCGGGTCACCCACCAGGGATCCCGTTCGGGCGCCCCCTTCGTGTCGTCGGGCTTGGCCAGCCGTCGACGGACCAGTGCGACCGGCGGGACGGCCCATCCGACGGAGGTGAATCGCACGCGATGGACACCCCACAGGCTCCGCGCAGGCGCTACCGCTCGATCGTCGCCGACAGCGGCCGCTGGGACGGGTTCGCGTTCCGGCCGGGCGACGTCGTGGTCAGCACCCCGGCGAAATGCGGCACCACCTGGACCCAGATGCTGTGCGCCCTCCTGGTCTTCGACGGGCCCGCGTTCCCGGCCCCGCTCGGGGAGGTGTCGCCCTGGCTCGACATGTGCAACCAGCCCCTCGCCGAGGTGACGGCGGCGCTCGCCGCCCAAACGCACCGCCGCTTCGTCAAGACGCACACGCCCCTCGATGGCCTCCCGCTGCACCCCGACGTCACCTACCTCGTGGTCGGCCGCGACCCGCG
>CADCWF010000322.1 GCA_902806345.1 uncultured Thermomicrobiales bacterium | reverse complement strand
GGTCGAGCGGCAGCCCCAGCTCCTCGGCCGCGACCTGGGCGAGGCCGGTCCGCGTCCCGGTCCCGATGTCCTGGGTTCCCGTCACCACGTCGGCGGTGCCGTCGGCGTTGAGCTCGACCCAGGCGTAGCCGGGCGGCTCGCCGCCGCCGGCCGCCCAGTCGCTGACGGCGAAGCCGACGCCGCGCCGCTTCGGCCCGTCCGTCGTCTGCCGCTCGGCCGCGTCCCAGCCGAACGCCCCGGTCGCCCGCTCGATGCAGGAGCGCAGACCGTCGGGCAAGGTGTAGGGCTTCCCCTCCTTCTGGTCCCCCTCGGCGTAGTTCTTCAGGCGGAGCGCGACCGGGTCCAGCCCAAGCCGCCGGGCCAGCTCGTCCATCGCCTGCTCCAGGGCGAAGGCACCCTCGACGTGGCCGGGGGCGCGGAAGGCGACGGCCGGGCCGGTGTTGGTATAGGCCGCGGTCTGCTCGGTCCGCACGTTCGGGCAGCGGTAGAGCGTCTGGTAGATGCCGGAGACATCGCTCGCCTCGCCGCCGGTCATGTACGCCCCGGCCGCCTGCTCGATGGTGGCCTCGATCGCGGTCAGCGTGCCGTCTACGAGGGCGCCGAGGCGGACCCGCTGCCGGGTCGGGTTGCGGTTGCCGGCGGCCAGGTTCTCCGCCTCGCGGTCGAGCATGAGCTGGACCGGGCGGCCGGCCTGGCGCGAGAGGAGGGCGGCGATGACGTCGTGCTTCCAGGCGATCTGCTTGGCGCCGAAGCCGCCGCCCATGTGCTGCTTGACGACCCGGACCCGGTGCTCCGGCAACCCCAGCTTCTCGGCGACCTGCTGGCGGACGGCGAAGATGCCTTGGGTCGAGTCCCACAGGGTCAGCCCGTCGCCCTCCCAGGACGCGGTGCAGCCGTGCGGCTCGAGCGCGTTGTGGAGGGCGGACGCCGTCGCGTACTCGGCCTCGACGACGACCTCGGCCAGGCGGAACCCGGAGTCGAGGTCGCCCCGCTCGTAGCTCTTCGGCTCGCCGGCGACGTTGCCGCCCGCGTGGATCTTCGGGGCGCCCGGCCGCAGGGCGTCGGCGATCGTGGCCACGAACGGCAGCGGCTCGTAGACGACCTCGATCAGCCGCAGCGCGTCGTCGGCGATCTCCTCGCTCGTGGCGGCGACCGCGGCCACCTCGTCGCCAACGAAGCGGACCGTCGTCTCGAAGAGCTTCCCTTCCTGGTACCAGTCGATGTCCGGCGCGTTGGCCGAGCTGAGGACGGCGACGACGCCGGGCAGCGCCTCGGCCGCGGCCGTGTCGACCCGGGCGATCCGGGCATGCGGGTGGGGCGAGCGGAGGACGCGGGCGTAGCACTGCCGCGGCAGCCGGACATCGTAGGCGTAGCGGGCCCGGCCGGTCACCTTCTCGGCGCCTTCCAGGCGCGGCCGCGGCCGACCGACGACATCGAACCTCTCGTCGGTGCCCCACGCCGGGAGGCGCTCCTCCTCGACGACCTCGACTTCGACCTTGCCGGTGCCCTTGCCCTCCTCGGAGGCGGGCTGGGTCGCGATCCGGAGCGTCGTCATCGGCCGACTCCTTCGTCGTTCCGTCGGGCGGCCTGGATCTCGGCGGCGAGGCGGCCCGCCTCGAGGATGTTGCGGTAGGCGCCGCAGCGGCAGAGGTTGCCGGTGACGGCACGGGCGATCTGCTCGTCGGTCGGGTCCGGGGTTTCGTCGAGGAGGGCGCGCAGGCTCATCACCTGGCCGGGGGTGCAGAAGCCGCACTGGAAGGCGTCCCGCCGGACGAATGCCTCCTGCACCGGGTCGAGCGCGTTCCCCTTGGCCAGGCCCTCGATCGTGGTGACCGTGCGGTCGGCGCAGTCGACGGCGAGCAGCAGGCAGGAATAGACCGGCCGCCCGTCGAGGTGGACGGTGCAGGCGCCGCAGTTGCCGACGTCGCAGACCTTCTTGGCGCCGGTCAACCCGAGGTCGTGGCGGAGGGTGTCGAGCAGCGTCCGGCGCGGCTCGACGAGGATCGTGTGCGCCTCGCCATTGACCGTCATGGTGACGGGGACGGCGCGGCCGAGGTCCGGGTCAGCACTGGGCGGAGCCGACCGGCGTTCAGTTGTCGTGGGCATGGGCCGTCCTTGCGCAACTCCGACTGCCAGAGTGCCACGAAACCAGGGGGACGCACGACGCCGGGTCCGGCCCCGGGAGCGTGCCGGTCCGCAACGGCGGTCGCACCCGGCGTGCCAGGCAGCAGCCGCGCCGAAGGCTACCCCTCCGCCACCCGCGGCCGGTACTGCAGCGCCTCGGCCAGGTGGCCGGCGGCGACGGCCTCGCTGCCGGCCAGGTCGGCGACGGTTCGGGCCAGCTTGAGGACCCGGTGGTAGGCGCGGGGCGAGAGGTGCAGCTGGCGGGTCGCCGCCTTGAGGAGGGCCTCGCCGGCGGCATCGAGAGCGGCGTGGCGGAGCACCTCGCGCGGCCCCATGTCGGCGTTGGCGACGAGCGACGTGCCGGCGAAGCGGGCCGCCTGGAGCGTCCGGGCCGCCGCGACGCGCTCCCGCACCGCCGAGCTCGGCTCGCCGGGGCGCTTGTCGGCCAGCACCTCGTGCTCGATCCGGGGCACGTCGAGATGGATGTCGATGCGGTCCAGCAATGGCCCCGAGATCCGCTTTTGGTAGCGGGC
>CADCWF010000321.1 GCA_902806345.1 uncultured Thermomicrobiales bacterium | reverse complement strand
GTGCTCGGCGGCAGCTACATTGGCCTCGAGTTCGGCCAGATGTTCCGCCGCTTCGGAAGCCGCGTCACGGTCGTCCAGCGCGGCCCCCAACTCCTCGCCCGGGAGGACCCCGACATAGCCGACGCCGTCGCCGCGATCCTCCGCGAGGACGGGATGGAGGTCCTATTGGAAACCTCGGCCGTCGCCGTCGAGCCGCCGGGGGACGGCCGGGTCAGCCTCGCCGTCCGCAGCCCGGAGGGCGAGCGGACCCTGCTCGGCTCCCACCTCCTCGCCGCCGCGGGCCGCACCCCGAACACCGATACGCTCGACCTCGCCGCCGCCGGCGTCACGACCGTCACGGGCGGCTTCGTCGAGGCGAACGAGCGGCTGGAGACGAGCGTCCCCGGCGTCTACGCCCTCGGCGACGTCAAGGGCGGCCCGGCCTTCACCCACATCGCCTTCGACGACTACCGGATCGTCCGCGACAACCTGCTCCACGGCGGGAACCGGGTCGTCGGCGACCGCCCGGTGCCCTACGCCGTCTTCATCGACCCCCAGCTCGGCCGGATCGGCCTCAGCGAGTCGGACGCGGGCAAGGCGGGGAAGACGGTCCGGATCGCCAAGATGGGGATGGAGCGGGTCGCCCGCGCCGTCGAGATTGCCGAGCCGCGCGGCTTCATGAAGGTCGTCGTCGACGCCGAGACGGACCAGATCCTCGGCGCCGCCGTCCTCGGCGTCGAGGGCGGCGAGCTGATGGCGATGCTCCAGATCGCGATGATGGGCAGGCTGCCGACCGCCGCCCTGCGCGAGGCCGTCTTCGCCCACCCGACGCTGGCCGAAAGTTTCAACAACCTCTTCGCGTCGTCCGAGGGGTAGGCCAGCCGTGCGGCGGCCGATACCGGCCCGCGCGGCCACCGCCGGGGCGCCGCTTGCCGCGCCCGCGGCGGGCAGCGCCACCTCCACGCCCCCAAACTACGGCGGACGGCCTCGTGGACGTCGGGTCCACGAGGAGCGCGACCCGGAGC
Source organism: uncultured Thermomicrobiales bacterium (assembly GCA_902806345.1). Taxonomy (GTDB): domain Bacteria; phylum Chloroflexota; class Chloroflexia; order Thermomicrobiales; family UBA6265; genus CADCWF01. The sequence continues at coordinate 1,656 of CADCWF010000321.1, read as the reverse complement.
GCCCCGACGATCGACAACGGGCACGTCTCCTCGCCGGCATGGTGACCAGGACTCGGGCGGGAGCAGCGGGAGCACCGTCCGCCGCTGCCGCCATGGCCTCCGGTTACTCGCCTCGAACCCGCCTCGGATGACGGGTGATGGTCCGATGACGACCCGAACGACCGTCGCCATCGCCGGCGGCGGACCGGCCGGCACCGCGTGCGCGGTCGCCCTCGGCCGGCTCGGTATCCCGGTGACCCTCGTCGAGATGAGTACCGGCTCCGGCAACCCGCTGGGCGAAAGTTTGGCGTCCTCGGCCACGCCGCTCTTCCACGCGCTCGGCGTCTTCGCCGCGGTGATGGCGACGCATCCCCTCCCCTGCCACGGCAACCGCTCCTCCTGGGGCGGCGAGGCGTTGGAGGAGCACGACTTCCTGCGCGACCCCCACGGTCCTGGCTGGCACCTGGACCGGCCCGCCTTCAACGCGGCGCTACTCGGGGCGGCCGCCGCGGCCGGCGCCGACTGCCGCCTCGGTACACGGGTCCGTTCGGTCCAACGGGACGGGAGCGGTTGGCGGATCTCCCTCGCCGGCCCGGCCGGCGCCGAGACCCTGCTGGCCGAGCTGGTCGTCGATGCCGCCGGCCGCCCGGCCCGGATAGCCCGTTTGCTCGGCGCGGTGCGGGTCGCGTTCGACCGGCTGGTGGGCGCGGTGGCGACGCTGGAGCCGCGTGCCGCCCCGCTCCGCGACTCCTTCACGCTGGTCGAGGCCCGGCCGGAGGGGTGGTGGTACTCGGCGCTGCTGCCGGACGGCCGCCTCGCCGCCGCGTTCTTCACCGACCCCGACCTGCTCGCGGCCCGCGCCGCCTGGACGGCGGCTGGCTGGACCGCGCTCCTGGACGATAGCGGGGGGACGCGGGAGCGCGTCGTCGCGGGAGGCTACGTCCTGGCCAATCTCCCCAGCATCGCGCCGGCCGGCAACACCTGCCTCCAGCCGGCGGCGGGCGACGGCTGGCTGGCGGTCGGCGACGCCGCCGCCGCCTACGACCCGCTCTCCTCCCACGGCATCGGCAGCGCCCTGGCAGGCGGGCGGAATGCTGCCGCCGCCATCGCCCTCCACCTCGCCGGCGACCCGGCGGCGCTTCCCGCCTACGCCGACCGGATCGCCGCCGGCTACGCCCGCTACCTGAAGCTCTGGCTGACCTACTATGCCCAGGAGCGGCGCTGGCCGGAGGCGCCGTTCTGGCGGCGACGGCAGGCGCACCCGGATGGGGAGTGGTGAGCGGTCGCTGGGAGTTCCCTCATCGCCCCTTGCCCCCACCCGGGTCCGCGGCTAGGGCACGGCTGCGAACTCGGCCGCGGGCACCGGTGCGGGCTCCGTACCCAGGATCGGGAGCGGCTCGGCGCCCGCGAACGGGTCAGCGTACGGGCCCGGCGGCGGGTCTCCGGCGACGGCCGCTGAGCGGCAACGGGTTCGCCGACACACCCTTCGGATGCTCTCCCGCTACGGCAGGAGAGGGGGAACGCCCGATGGCATGCGGCCGTCATCAACGAGGGCGGCAGTGCCAGTCCGTCGCAGCCCGAGAATCGACGGTGCTAGACGCCTCGGGTGGCGGTTTCGGACTCGACGACTGACGAGAAGGAGGCTCCAACGTGGATGGTACGGTCGAAGCGGTCAGC
>CADCWF010000320.1 GCA_902806345.1 uncultured Thermomicrobiales bacterium | reverse complement strand
ACGGCCCGGCCGGCCGCGGCGACCGCCCCGGCCGTGGCCCGGTGGCCGGGGGCCTCGCCCTAGCCGCCGAGCGGAGCCGTCGCGACGATCTCGCCGGTCGGGCCGGGGGAACCGAGCGGGCCCGGCTCGGCGGTGATCGCCAGCGTCTGGTAGGCGGCGGGGTCGGCGGCGACGGCGTGGCGGGCGGTCGGCGCGGCGAAGACGCCGAAGGGCTCCGGCTCCCCCTCGCCGATCAGCCAGACCTGGTAGACCTCACCCGGCGCCAGCGGCGGCAGGCCCTGCACGTCGAGCACGAGCAGGTCGGCCTCGGGGTCGATCCGCAGCTCCCCGGTCGCGCCAAGGGCCGTAACGGCCGGCACCAGGGCGACGGTCGAGGCCGCCGGCGCCCCGGCCCGATCCTGGAGGCGGAGGTTCCAGAGGAGCAGACCGACCGAAACCACCAACAGCAGGGCGGCGGCCGCCGCCCACGGGACGACCGACCGTTTCGACGGGGCGGCTTGGATCGGCGTCGGCGCGGCCGGGCGCGATCGAGGCAGGATCGGCTCCGGCATCGGGAGGGCGCGCAGCGGCGAGGTTCGCCGCGGCAGTCCCGGCCCTGTCCCGTCGGCGGCCGGAGCGGGCCTGTCCGGCCCGGATCGTTCCTCGGCCCCGCGCGCGGCCAGATCCGCCCGGAGGTCCGCTTCGAGGCGACCGCGCAGCGCCGCCGGCGGCTCGATCTCGTCCAGGAGCAGCGGCAGGTTCGCGACCGCCATCCGGAGGTCGGCCAGTTCGGCCCGGCACCCCGGACACCCGACGAGGTGGGCGCGGAGGGCGGCGCGTTCGTCCCCCGGGAGGGCGTCGAGCGCGTACGCGCCCAGCAGCTCCCGAAGGTCGTCGTGCGCTGTATCCGCCGCGTTCGGTGTCACCGTGGTCCCCTGTCCCCGCCGGTCCCGCCCGTGCCGTCGTCCCGTCTCGCCGATCCGTGGGTCGTGCCCCGCGTCCCGCCGATCACGTTGCAGGTCCGGGAGATTCGGCCAGCAGGCCGTGCAGCTTGCGCAGCCCGAGCCGGACCCGGCCCTTCACCGTCCCCAGCGGCATCCCCGTGCGGTCGGCGATCTCCCGGTGGGTGAGCCCGTCGAAGTAGGCCAGCTCGATCGCCTTCTGCTGGTCGTCGGGCAACGCCGAGACCGCCGCCCGCACCCGATCGCGGTCGAGCCGCGCCGCCACCTCGCCCCACGGTTCCGGCGAGGCCAGCGCGGCCTCGGCCTCGTCGAGCGGGGTCTGGCTGGTGACCCGACCGGAACGTTTGCGGAGGAGGTCGATCGCCCGGTGGTGGACGATGGTCGTCAGCCAGGCCCGCGCCCCGCTGCCGCGCGTCGGATCGAAGGTTGCCGCACGGCGCCAGACGAGCATGAAGGCGTCCTGCACCGCTTCCTCGGCGGCGCCCGGGTCACCCAGGATGCGGTAGGCGAGCGCGAAGGCCAGCCGGCCGTGGCGGTCGTAAAGGGCCATCAACGCGGCCGGGTCCTGCCGCACGACCGCTTCGATCAGTTGGAGGTCGTCGACCGACTCGGCCACGGTGCCCCTTCGCCTGGTAGTACGCGCTTCACGAGGCGCCGGATCATCGCACGAACGCGGGTCTGGGATCGGCTGCCTAATCGACCTCGCGGTGGCGAGCCACGTGGATTCCCCCGGTCGCCATTGGTCAGAGCCCGAGCCCGCGCAGGTATTCGCGATTTCGCCGGGCGCTCTCCCTCGGTGCGCCCATCCCCGGTAAGACATCCTGCTCGACAACGATCCAACCGTCGTAGTCGCCCTGGCGAAGAGCCCTCACGACGGCCGGGAAATCGACCTCCCCCTGGCCCAACTCGCAGAAGACGCCCCGGCGGATGGCGGTGAAGTAATCCCACCCGCCGTCACGGACCCGAGCCGCGATGGCCGGGTCGCAGTCCTTGAAGTGGACGTGGCGGACCCGCCCGCCCAACCGCTCGAGCGCTTCGTCCGGCGTGGGATCGCTGGGACCGGCGTTGAAGCAGTAGTGACCGGTGTCGAAGACGAACCCGACGAGGTCGGGGTCGGTAGCATCGGCGAACCGCCAGAGCTCCTCGGGCGTCTCGACGAACCCCGCGGAGTGGTGGTGGAAGACGAGCGGCAGCCCGGTCGCGTCGCGAACCGCTCGGGCGATCTCCTCGGCGCCGTCGATGAACACCTCCAAGCTCGCCGCATCGAGCGCCATCTCGCGGGTGGCGCGGCCGGCATTGGCGGTTCGGACCGGGTCCGCGCCGTTGTCATCGGCGAGGACGACGAAGGGACCGGGCTGGCTCTTGGCGGCGGCGACAGCGGCCAGGAGGCGGGCGGTCCGGACGGCTTGGTCGCGGCCGGCGGCATGGGCGGCCCGGTCGCGCAGCCGGACCGGGACGAAGGCGCCGAGCATGGCCAGATTGCGCTGCCCGAGCTCGTTGGCCAGCACCGCCGGGTCCGTCGGCATGAAGCCCCAGTCGCCCAACTCGGTTCCGGCGTAGCCCGTCTCGGCGATCTCGTCGAGGACCGCGGCGTAGCCATAGGGCTGGGGCGCCATCCCCTCGAACTCGAGCACGCCCCAGGAGCACGGCGCGTTGGCGATGCGCATGGTGATCCTTCCGTTTCGTCGCCGAAACATCGGCCCCGGCCGGAACGGTCGGTCGATTCCGATCGAGGCCCGGTCGTTCGTCAATCGGCCGGTTCAAGGACACCCAACAGCAGCGCCAACGCCGTCATCCCGAGCGAAGCCAAGAATCTCTCTCCGGCTCCCGCGGCAGCCGAGCGAACGACGCCGCTGCGACGGCACGTCCTACGCGTCGCCCCTGATCGCGAAGCGCCGAGACACCCGAGCCGCAACCGAGCGCGAGCCGCCCACCCCGTCTCGTCCCCTTACCCTCGCGCCTCCGCCTCCAGCTCCCGGCCCACCTCGCCGAGCCGCCCGGCTGCCAGGCCGTCGGCGCGCGCGAACTCCTCCAGCTCGTGGCCGAGTTCTTCCAGCTCTTCGCCGCCGGCCATCATCGTGACGACCTCTTCCCGCGTCACATCGTCTTTGGCGAAGGTGCCGTAGGAGCGGCCCCGGTTGAGCAGCGTGAAGCGGTCGCCGATCGGGTAGGCGTGGTGGACGTTGTGGGTGATGAAGATGACGCCGAGGCCGCGCGCCCGCGCCTGCGCGATGTAGCGGAGGACGACGCCCGCCTCCTTCACCCCGAGGGCGGCGGTCGGCTCGTCGAGGATCAGCACCTTGGCCCCGAAGTAGACCGCCCGCGCGATCGCGACGCACTGCCGCTCGCCGCCGGAGAGGGTCCCCACCGGCTGGTCGGTGTCCCGCAGGAGGATGCCCATTTTGGCCATCTCGTCGCGGGTCGTCCGGTCGGCCGTCTCCAGGTCGAACCGACGGAACGGGCCGACGCCACGGGTCGGCTCCGAGCCGAGGAAGAAGTTGCGGGCGATGCTCATCAGGGGAATCATCGCCAGGTCCTGGTAGACGGTGGCGATGCCGTGGTCGAGCGCGTCGCGGGGGGAGCCGAAGCGGACCGGCTTGCCCTCGACGAGGTACTCGCCCTCGCTCGCCGGGTGGACGCCTGAGAGGATCTTGATCAGCGTCGACTTCCCCGCGCCGTTGTCGCCGAGGAGGCACATCACCTCCCCGGCGTGGACGCTCATCGAAATGTCCTTGAGGGCGATCACGCTGCCGAAGGACTTGGAGACGTCGCGCACCTCCAGCAGCGGCGTCGTTCCGGCCAATTCGGGCGGCGCCGGAGCGGCAACCCTGGACGAGACGGTCGCGCTCATCCCCTGCCTCCCATCGCCCGGGACCGGATGGCGCGGTTGACCAGCACCGCGATCAGCAGCATGGCGCCGAGGAAGAACTGGACCCAGTCGGCGTCGATCCCGGCGTAGACGACGCCCTGCTGGATCATGCCGACGATCAGGGCGCCGAAGGCGGCCCCGACGACGCTGCCGTAGCCGCCGGTCAGCAGGTTACCGCCGATGACGGCGGCGATGATCGCGAAGAACTCGCGGTCGCTCCCCCGCAGCACGTCGGCGCCGCCGAAGTTGACCGCCTGGATGGTGGCGACCAGCCAAGCCGCCGCGGCCGTCAGCATGAACAGGATGACCTTGACGGTGCCGACCGGGACGCCGACGTTGCGCGCCGACGCCGTGTTGCCGCCGACGCCGAAGATCCAGTTGCCGAACCGCGTCCGCAGCAGCAGCCACGAGCCGAGACCGACCAGCGCCAGCCACCAGACGACCGAGATCGGCAGCGCCGCCGGCCCGACCGGGATGCTCGACGCGAAAAGCGTCCGCGCAACGTCGTAGCCGGCGACCTCGTCGAGGTTGCCGACCTGGGTGCGGCCGGTCGTGATCCGGGTGATTGCGATGGTCGCGCCCCGGACCATGAAGAGGGTGCCGAGGGTGACGATGAATGACGGCAGCCCGGTTCGCAGCACGAGGGTACCGTTGAACGCCCCGAGCGCCAGCGCCACCGCCAGCGAGACGAACAGCGCCGGCCAGATGTTCCAGCCGAACTGGGCCGCCAGCAACGCCGTCGTCATGCTGCCGGCACCGATGACCGAGCCGATCGAGAGATCGAACTCGCCGCCGATCATCAGCAGCGCGACCGGCACCGCCAGGATCCCCAGTTCGGCCGCGACTTCGAGGTAGCTCGCGGTGCCGCGCAGCGTCAGGAAGCCGTTGCCGCCGGCGACGATCGCGAAGAAGACCCAGACGGCGACTGCCCCGGCGACCGCCCCCATCTCCGGCCGGGTGAAGGCCCGGCGGAGGGGATTGACGCGGGTGACTCGTTCGTCGACCGCCGGGACGGCGGCGCCTCCAACTGCGCTCATGGCATGGTTCCTTCGTCCCCCGGCCCCGTCCCCCACTGCGGCAAGAGCGGGGGAGGCAGTCGAGGCGGCAACCGCCGTGGTAGTAGGGGCGGACCCGATGCCCGCCCACGGGCCGAAGGCCCACATCCGTGCGCGCCATCAAAGCGGACGGCGGCGCTTCGCGCGGCGGCCGAGCACAGTGTCCGCCTCAACGGCCAACAACCACCGGGTGCGCCCCCTCTCCCGCCGCGGCGGGAGAGGGGGGTCGGGAGTGTGAGGGACTCCCCTACCGCGTCCCCGCCTCCGAGAGCGAGATGACGCGCTCGGCCGTCTCCTGGGTGACGAAGCCGGGGCCGGTCTGCAGGACCTCATTGGCGATCGTGTTCAGGTTGGTCGCGTTCAGGGTCAGCAGCACGATCGGCAGGTAGCCCTGCAGGTACTGCTGCTGATCGATCGCGAAGAGCATCTCGCCGTCGCGGATCGCCTCGAGCACCTCCGGCGAGAGGTCGAAGGTGCCGATCTGGACGGTCTCCGCGGCGCCACTGGCCTCCAGCGCCGCCAAGGCCGGGGCGGCGCCCGTCGGGCCGAGGGTGAGGATGCCGTCGATCGTGTCGTCCTCGGTCAGGGCCGCCTCGATCCGCTGCTGGGAGCCGGTCGGGTCGGCCAGCTCGACGGCCAGCACCTCGACCGTGCCGCCGGCCTCGGTCATCGCGTCGGTGAAGCCCTCGCAGCGCTGGTCGAGGGCGGTGTTGCCGACCTCCTGGTTGACGCAGAGGGCATTGGTCACGCCCGCCTCGGCCATCCGCTCGCCGCCGCCGAATCCGGCTTCGTACTCGGTCTGGCCGACGTGGGTCAGGGCCCCGAGTTCGGCGGCCACGTCGGAGCCAGAGTTCATGGTGACGACCGGGATCCCGGCCTCGACCGCCGCCTCGATGGAGGGGCCGAGCGCCGAGGCATCCGGCACGGAGACAACCAGGCCGTCCGGCTCGGTCGCGACCGCGGCGTCGATCAACTGTGCCATGGCTGTGACGTCAAGCCCGGCCGCCGTTGGAGCTTGATACTCGGCGTTGACGCCCATATCCTCGGCCGCCTGGGCAACGCCCTGCTGGACGACCGACCAGAACGGGTCGGACGCCTGGCCGTGGCTGACGACGATGAAGTTCAGATCGGAGCGCTCGGTCGCCCCGTCGTCCTGGCCGAACGCGCTCGGGGCGAACCCGACGGCGGCCACGGCCGCCACGCTCACCGTGGCCAGCACCCTGGCGAAACGGGTCATCGTCTCCTCCTGTCTCCGCGTCGAAACGGGGATCGCCGCCGATCCCCTCGGGAACCGCGCCGTGCCCGTCGGTGGCACGCCGGTCCCGCGATCCAGGCTGCGCCGGATTCGGCGACGATCATAGCGCAGCGCCGGCCCGGCCGGAACCGCCCTTGGCGCTCCCGCCGTGTCTCCACCTGGAAAGGCACGCAACGCCGCTCCGCCCTGGTCGGGTACACTTACGCGTTTGCGCGAAGGGGAGGTTTGGTCATGGCTCAACAGTCGTCGTTCGATATCGTTTCCGACTACGATGCCCAGGAACTCAAGAACGCGCTCGACCAGGCCGAGCGCGAGATCGTGACCCGGTTCGACCTCAAGGCCACCGGCACCACCATCGAGCACAAGGGCGAGGAGTTGACGATCAACACCGACTCCGAGCACACCCTGCGAACCGTCCGCGACGTGCTGGAGTCGAAGCTGATCAAGCGCGGCCTGTCCTTGAAGATTCTCGACTACGGCAAGGAGGAGCCCGCCTCCGGCGGCCGCGTCCGCCAGGTGGTCAAACTCCAGAAGGGCATCCCAGAGGAGCTGGCCAAGCAGATCAACAAGCGCATCCGCGACGAGTTCAAAAAGGTCTCGCCCCAGATCCAGGGCAGCGCCATCCGGGTCAACGCCAAGAACAAGGACGACCTCCAGGCGGTCATTGCCGCCCTCAAGGCCGAAGACCACCCGGTCGCCTTGCAATTCACGAACTACCGCTGAAGCGAGACGAGGAGACGAGGGCCAATCGTCGTCATTCTCCCTCGTCTTCACGTCTCCTCGTCTCCTCGTCTCAACGCCCCAGGAGCACCCGTGACCGCCACCCCGCCCACCGAGCGCCGCTTCCACATCGCCACCCTCGGCTGTTCGAAGAACCGCGTCGACTCCGACGGCATGGAGCACCTCCTGCGGCAGCGCGGCATGGCGCCGTCGGCGCGGCCTGGGGACGCCGGGGTCGTCATCGTCAACACCTGTGGCTTCCTCGGCGCGGCGCGGGCGGAATCGGTCGGGGTGATCGAGGAGTTGCTTGCCGTCCGCCAACCGGGCCAGGTCATCATCGCCGCCGGCTGCATGCCGGCGCTCGGCAACTACGCGCACGACATCCCGGCTGGCGTCGACCGCGTGCTGACCACCCGCGAGTGGTTCCGCATCGGCGACGTGGTCGGCGAACTGCTGGGCGACCCTGCCCAGGCCGAAGTCGCCGGCTGCGAGGGGATGCTGACGACGTTCACCGCCGCCCAGGCCGGTCCCTCGGCCTACGTCAAGGTGGCCGACGGCTGCGACCACGCCTGCGCCTTCTGCACCATCCCGGCGATCAAGGGACGGCAGGTCTCAAAACGGCCGCTGCACGTCCTCGGCGAGGTCGTCGACCTCGTCTCCCGCGGCACCAAGGAGATTGTCCTCGTTGCCCAGGACACGATCCGCTACGGCGCCGACCTCGGCATCAAGCACGGGCTACCCCAGCTCCTGGAGTCGATCGTCGAGGGCGTCCCCGACCTCCCCTGGCTGCGGCTGCTCTACATCTACCCCTCGCCGCTGACCCTGAAGATGGTCGACACGATGGCCCGCCACGATGCCTTGCTTCCCTACCTCGACATGCCGATCCAGCACGCCGACAAGGGCGTCCTCCGGGCGATGAACCGGCCGAGCGACATCGACATGACCCGCCGCCTGATCGACCATGCCCGCGTCACATTGGCCGAGCCCGTGATGCGGACGACCCTGATCGTCGGCTTCCCCGGCGAGACGGAGGCGGCGTTTCGGACGCTCTACGATTTCGTCGCCGAGCAGGAGTTCGACCACGTCGGCGTCTTCCCCTGGTCGCCGGAGCCGGGCACAAAGGCGGTGGAACTGGACCTGCCGCGGGTGCCGGCCGACGTCGCCGAGGAGCGGCGGGCGGCGATCATGGAGCTCCAGCAGGGGATCAGCCTGAAGAAGAACCGGGCGCTCGTTGGCCGCACCATCGAGGTCCTGATCGAGGCCGTCGGCGAGGCGGAGGACGACGACGGGAACACCGAGCCGATCGCGGTCGGTCGAGCCCGCCGCCACGCGCCGGAGGTGGACGGCATGGTCTTCGTGCCCGGCACCCACGAGGTCGGCTCCCTGGTCGAGTTGGAGGTCGCCACCGCCGGTCCCTACGACCTCTGGACCCACGCCCCCGGCGCCGAGCGCCTGCCGGTCCGCCCCGCCGAGGCTCGCGCGAGCGCCGGCCGCGCCGCCCGCGCCCGCGCCAAGCTGGCCCGTCGCCAGTCCACCCATAACCGGCCCGAGCGACGAGGCGGCCAGCCGCTGCCGATGCTCCGCGAGAGCCCGGCGGCGGACTGAGCCGGTGCGTCAGACCTGCTTCGGCAGCAGCTCGTCCACCTGCTTGAGCAGTTCGCTCTCCCGGGGCGAGCCGACCGGGAAGACGCGGACCGTCTCCGGCCGCACCGTTGGCCAGACGCGCTGAAGGATCACCCACTGCTCCGGCACCGACGCGATCGCCTCCTCAATCATCGCCGCCAGATTGGCCATCCCGGCCGCCATGTCCGCCTCCAGATCGCGCGTCTTGGGCACCTCGAAGGGGCCGGAGAACGCGATCGCGTAGCCCTTCTCAGCCCGCCGGGCGAACGCGCCGACAACCGACGCCCCGGTGTCGCGGGCGAAGCGGACCGGCCCCGGCGGCATCGTGGTCTCGCGGCCGAAGAGCGTGACGGGCAGGCCGTTCTGGAAGAAATCGTAGTCGGAGACCAACCCCGCCAGCTCGTTGCGGCGGAGCGCCTGGACGACCTTGCGGACCCCCCCCGGCGTCGCCTCGACGGTGACCACGTTGTGTCCCCGCCGGAGGTGGGTGACCGCGTCGAAGATGAAGCGGGCCGTCGTCCGCCCCGTCAGCGCCGTCATCGGGTGGCCGCGGGCGCCGATCGCCTGGCCGACCACGTCGAAGGCGCCGAGATGGGCCGTCACCAGGACAATCCCCTTGCCGCGGGCGCGGGCCGCGTCCAACAGCGCCCAGCCGCCGTCGTCGACGGCGACGAGCCGCGTGAAGTCGGCGCCGTCCCAGTGGGGCATCCGGAACAGGTCCGTGAAGTTCCGAGCGTTCTGGCGGAACACCCCGCGGACGAGCTCGTCGAGCCGGCGCTCCGGGGTCTCCCCGCCGAATACCTGGGAAAGGTTGGCCCGGACGTTGGCGCGGTAGGTTGGGGCCAGGCGGTACCAGAGGTCGCCGACGCGGTCGGCCAGCCAGAAGCGCAGCGGCCACGGCAAGAGCCCGACCGTCCAGGTCAGGAGGTCGGCGAAGAGGATCGAGAGGCGGCGGCGGAGCCAGTCCCGCTCCTCCAGCCGAAACTTGGGGGCAGGCCGACCGTGATCGCCGGCGGAGGCGGGAGCTTCGGTTGGCGCGGCGATCTCGGGGAGACCGGCGATCGGGTCGGCCCCGCTCACCGCCCCTCCCCCGCGCCGGCCTGGCCGCGGCCGTCACCGGCGAACGCCCCCGTCGGGCGGGGTTCCGACGTCGGCCCGGCCGTCACCGCGGGCTGGGCGTAGGGGAGCGCGTCGAGCACGACCGGGACGCCGCGCAGTACCATCAGCGCGACCGCCAGCCAGACCGTGGCCCAGCCGAGCAGTTGGATCACTGCCGGCCGGTAGACGACATCCAGCCAGGTGCCGGCCGCCTCCGGCTGTTGGTAGCCGACCCAGCCGGCGAGGAAGACGAACGCGGCCGCCTTGGCGTAGCCGTAGAGCCCACGCATGAAGCGGCCGGCGGTCAGCCAGCGCGAGAGCGCCGAGCGCATCATGTTCCGCGGACCGAAAGCCGTCATCCCGTCCGCGTACGACAGCGAGCGCAGGGCATCGACGAGACCGCCGCGGACGACGACCAGCAGGGGAACCCAGAGCGGCACCGCCCGCAGGTAGGCGAATACGATCCACAGCACCTGCTCGACCATCCGGTCGCCGGCGATGTCGAAGACGGCGCCGAAGCGGGAGGCGGAGTTGCGCTTGCGCGCCACCCACCCGTCGATCCCGTCGCCGGCGAAGACGACGACGATCAGGACCATCGACACGGGGGCGAGGCCGACCGGCGCGGCGACGACCATGCCGACGACGACGAAGAGGAGCAGGAGCCGGGCAACGGTGATCAGGTTGGCCATCGGGTGGCGGATCGACTCCCCGGCGCCGACGACGCGCCACGGCACGCGGCGCCGTTCGGCCGCGCCCTACCAGGGGATTATCCCCTGCCACGGCGCTACCCTCAACTCCGGCGAAGCCCTCACCCCCCAGCCCCCTCTCCCGTTGCGGCAGAAGAGGGAGAGAAGCGTCGTGGTCGCCGGATCTGTGACCCGTTCGCACATGGGCTAACCGTCGTCCAAGGGTGCTCCCCTCTCCCGCCGCGGCGGGAGAGGGGCAGGGGGTGAGGGAATCCCGCGTTACTCCACCGCACCCCGCGCCGCCGCCTCGTCGGGGACTCGGCCTGTCCGCAGTCGTTCGCCCCGGATGCGGAGGACCTCGGCGCCGGCGAGCACCAGGACCGAGGCAGCGATCAGGACCGTCGAGACCGCCGCGATCGTCGGGTCGATCTCCTGACGGAGGCTCTCCCACATCCGGCGGGGCAGCGTTACGGCGCCCGAGCCGGAGACGAAGAGGGCGACGATCAGCTCGTCGAACGAGGTGATGAAGGCGAACAAGGCGCCGGCAAAAACCCCCGGCCGGATGATCGGCAGGGTGACCAGGCGGAAAGTCTGCCAGCGGTTGGCGCCGAGGTTCATCGCCGCCCACTCCAGCTTCTCGTCGAACCCCTCCAGCGTCGCCGAGACGTTGATCACGACGAAGGGGATCGCCAGTGCGGTGTGGGCCAGCGCCAGGGCCAACGGGCTACCAATGATCTGGATCCGGGCGTAGAAGAAGTAGATCCCGATGGCGACGATGATCCCGGGCACGATCAGCGGCGAGACGATGAAGGCGTTGAGCGCTTCCCGCCCGCGGAATCGGCCGCGCACCAGCCCGAGCGCCGCCGCCGTCCCCAGGACCGTCGCCAGGACCGCCGTCGCCAGCCCGATCTGGACGCTCAGCCAGGTCGCCGAGGTCCATGCCTCGCGCGAGAGGTAGTTCTGGTACCACTGGAGCGACCAGCCCGGCGGCGGAAACTGCAGGTAACGGGCGGAACTGAACGAGAGCGGGACGACGACGAAGACCGGAAAGACCAGATAGGCAAGCACGAGACCGGTCGCCGTCAGCAACAGCACCCGACCGACCGAGGGTCGTTGTCGGCGACCACTGACGCGGCGCCCCGCCACCCGCTCCGTGGTGGTCGGTCCGGCGATGCTCGGCGCGCTCACGCCCGCGCCCCGCCGAAGAGACGCTGCACCCCGAGGATGCGGGTGAAGGCGACGTAGATCGCGAGCGCGAACACCAGGAGCACCAGGGCGAGGGCCGAGGCCACCCCCCAGTTGAGCTGTGTCACCTGCTGCTGGATCAGCATCGAAACCATCACGTCCCGCTGGCCGCCGAGCAGCGCCGGGGTGATGTAGAAGCCGAGCGCGAGGATGAAAACCAGCAGGCACCCGGCCGCCACTCCCGGCAGGCTCAGCGGCAGGAAGACCCAGCGGAAGACCTGGCTGGGCCGGGCGCCCAGGTTCTCCGCCGCTCGCAGGAGGCTGCGATCGATGCCGCGCATCACCGCGTAGAGCGGCAGGATCATGAATGGCAACAGGACGTGGATCATGCCGACATAGACGGCCCCTCGGGTGTTCAGCAACTGGAGGGGCTCACCGGCAAACCCGACGCCGACCAGGAACTGGTTGATCAGCCCCTCCCGGCCGAGCAGGACCATCCAGGCGTAGGAGCGGACGAGGATGCTCGTCCAGAACGGGACCAGGACCAGGATCATCAGCAGGTTGGCCTGGGTCGGCGGCAGGGAGGCGAGGGCGTAGGCGACCGGGTAGCCCAGCAGCAGCGTCGCCGCCGTCACCCCGAGCGCGATCTGGAGGGTGATCCCGAAGACGCGGACGTAGGCGTTCATCGGCAGCTCGGCGACGACGAGGTCGATCGTCGAGCGGGCCGTCACCAGGGGCTCGAAGTTTTGGCTACCCCAGGCCGGGTCGTTGACCGAGCGGAGCAGCATCGCCGCCACCGGGTAGCCGTAGAAGAAGAGGAGGAACGCGACCGCCGGCAGCAGCAGCAGGGCCAGCCGCACCTGCCCCCGCCGCTCCAGCCCCGCGAACCGCCGCGCCTGCGCCTCCCGCCCAACCACCGCCACACCAGCCTCCTTGCCTCGGATGGCACCCTCGCCGGTCGTCCGAGGCCGCGTGAACGGCTCCGCGGCCCGCACTCCTGGCCCTTCAGAATCCTTCGCGGTTTCTGCCCGTAGGGCCGGGCTCGGCGGCGCAGCCGCCGTTCGTCGCCCGCTGCTTTTTCACCGGTAGCGGCGACCCCGTCGCCACTTGGCCCTCACTCATCGTTCGCCAGGCATGCCCAAGCAACCGCCGCTCGTTGCCCGGCGGCGCCACTGCCGGCCCTCATCCCGCGCCACGCCCATTGAGGGCGCCCCTCTACACCAGCCGCCCGTCGGCCACGTCCCAGCCCACCCGGACCCGCTCCCCGCGGACGTGCTGGGCCACACCGGCCCGATGCTGCCGTTTGAGGACGATCGACTGGCCGCCGCCGAGCCGCGCCTCGTAGCGGTAGGCGTCGCCGACGAAGACCACCGACTCGACCGTCGCCTCGACCGCGTTGAACTCGGTCTCGGCGGCCTCGTCGGCGAAGACGATCTTCTCCGGCCGCACCGTCGCAACCACCTCGTCGCCGACGGCGTGCTGCCCACCCGTCGAGGCCCGTAGCGGACCGACGCCCGGCACGTCGACGACGGCGTGGCCATCTACCTGCTCCTGCAGCCGGCCCGCAAGGAAGTTGGATTCCCCGATGAAGGAGGCGACGAAGCGGCTCGCCGGCTCCTCGTAGAGCTGGTTCGGGGTACCGATCTGCTCGATCTTGCCGGCGTCCATGACGGCGATCCGGTCGCTCATCACCAGCGCCTCCTGCTGGTCGTGGGTGACGTAGACGATCGTCACCCCGAGCTGCTCGTGGAGCGCCTTGATCTCGAGCTGGAGCCGCTCCCGCAGTTGCTTGTCGAGGGCGCCCAGCGGCTCGTCCATCAGCAGCACCCGGGGGTCGAAGACGAGCGCCCGCGCCAGCGCCACCCGCTGCTGCTGGCCGCCCGAGAGCTGCCGCGGGTAGCGTCCCTCGTAGCCCGGCAGGCCGACGAGGTCCAGCACATCCTTCGTCGAGCGGGCCACCTCGGCCTTGGCCCGTTTCCGCAACTTGAGCGGGAAGGCGATGTTCTCGCCGACCGTCATGTGCGGGAAGAGCGCGTAGCTCTGAAAAACCATCCCGATGTTGCGCTTGTACGGGGGAACCGCCGCGATCGCCTCGCCGTCGACGTAGATCTCGCCGGCGCTCGGCGTCTCGAACCCGGCCAGCATCATCAGCGAGGTCGTTTTGCCGGAGCCCGACGGACCGAGCAGGGTCAGGAACTCGCCGGCCGCGATGTCCAGCGAAACCCCATCGACCGCGACGACGGCGCCGCCGCCGTACCGCTTCTCGACCCCATCGAAGCGCACCGCGGCGCCGACGGCGCCGAACGTGCGCTCCGACGCCGTCCGCTCGCTCGTGGTCTTGGTGGCGGCGGTCATGGTCATGGCAAGTGGGAACCGTTCTCCCCTCTCCCGTGCATCGGGAGAGGGGCCGGTGGTGAGGGCTTCGCGTTCGCCGGCAACGTCTCTCCCACTCCCATCTCTTGCCGGGAGACGGACTGGACGTGAGGACTCGCGGTGGAGAACGCGACACTCATCGAAGAATCCGAGTTATTCCAGCAACCACTCGTTCCAGCGATTGACCACCGCCTCGGAGTTCTCGACCCACCAGGCGATATCCCGGACGAACAACTGCTCGGCGTACTCGGGCGAGGTCGGCAGCTCGGCCAACCGCTCGGCCGGGATCATCTCGGCGGAGGCGTTGTTGACGAAGCCGTAGGGGATCTGCATCGAGAGCCGGGCCTGGGACACCGGCAGCGTCGTGAAGGCCATGAACTTCTGGGCGTTCTCGGCGTTCGGCGACCCCTTCGGCACCGCCCAGACATCGGTCGCCAGCATCCCCTCGTTCCAGGTGATCGCCGCCGGCGAGCCCTCCGCCTGGATGGCCGCGATCCGCCCGTTCCAGGCGTGGACCAGGACCGCCTCGTTGTCGGCAAGCATCTGCGCCGGTTCGGCGCCGGCCTCCCAGAACTGGACGACCTCCGACCGGATCTCCGACATCTTGGCGAACGCCCGCTCGATGTCCAGCGGGTAGAGCTCGCCCATCGGCACCCCGTCGGCCAGCAGCGCCGCCTCCAGGAACGGGTTGAGGGCGCCGCTGCCGCTCGTCGTCGAGCGCGGGCCGGGGAACGCGGCGGGGTCGAAGAAGTCGGCCTGGTCCTGCGGTCCCTCGGGGAAGGTATCGGTGCGGTAGCCGATGACCCAGGCATAGGGCAGCATGTCGACGCTGTAGGTGTAGCGCCGCCCCTCGTCGATGTTCTCCGTGTCGAAGAGCGAGTAATCGACCTCCTCCCAGTAGTCGGCTTCCGGCGCGAGGCGGATGATGTCGGAGCGGTCCATCTGGGCGACGTCGTACTCGATGTTGCCGGTGTCGACCATCGCCTTGACCTTGGAGGTATCGGGCTGCTGGTCGGCGACGACGACGGTGATCCCAGTCAGCTCCTGGAACGGCTCGATGTAGGCGACCCGCTGCGCCTCGAGCATCGCGCCGCCCCAGCCGGACATCCGCACCTCGCCGGAGCCCATCAGCGCCTCGGGGATCTCGCCGAACTCCGGCATCGCCCCGGCACTCGGGGTCCCTTGGGCGGCGACCCGCCCGGCGCAAACGCGGGAAAGCAGGCCCGCCCCCGCAGCTCCAGCACCAATCTTCAAGAGGCCGCGTCGGCTCATCGCGTCGAGGTCGCGCAGCATCCGGCGGCGCATCGCGCCCTGGCCACTCAGGAACGCCAACGGGTCGCGGTCTCGGGTCCGTTCGACCATCTCGGGCCTCCATCGTTCGTCTCGCCGATCGATCCGCCGCCGCCGCCTCGCCGCCACCGCTCCAGGGGGTCCGCGATCGCTGGAAGGACTCGTCTGTGCCGGGGGCGGGGCACGGGCGCTCAGTTTGGCGTCGGTCTCGCGGGCACGCTACCGGAGGGGTCCGCTCGTGTCAACAATCGACTGCCTCTTGTCCGCCATGCCGCCGCAACCGGAGGAGGTGCCGGACAAGGCGGACGAGCCCGGCCACACCGTCGGACCCGTCTACAATGCCGGTCATGGCCGCGGCGGGACACCAGCGAACGGGGAGGAACCGATGACCTCGCAGTCGGAGGCGAAACGCTTCGCTCACGCCTGGATCGACGACAACCGGGAGCGCCTCTCGGCGTTCGACCTCGAGATCTGGCGCTACGCCGAGCCCGCCTGGCGGGAGTACCGGTCGGCCCGCGCTTACGTCGAACTGCTCCGGGCCGAGGGGTTCGAAGTCGAGGAGGGCAGCAGTGGCATGCCGACCGCCTTCGCCGCCACCTGGGTCTCCGGCAACGGCGACGGCCCCGTCATCGGCTCCTACGCCGAATACGACGCGACCCCAGCCAGCTCGCAGGAACCCGTGCCCTACCAGCAGCCGCGGGCCGGCCTCCACCCCTACGCCGCCGGCCACACCGACCCCCACTCGATGCTCGGCGTCGGCGCCCTGGCCGGCGTCCTCGGCGCCAAGGTGGCGATGGAGCGGCACGGCCTGGCCGGCACCCTCCGCTTCTTCGGGGAGCCGGCGGAGAAGGTCTGCGGCTCGAAGCCGGTCCACGCCGCCAAGGGCTACTACGACGGCGCCGACGCCTTCCTCTCCTACCACCCGATGAACGCCAACACGACGCTCTGGGAGACCCACTGCGGCTCCTACTGGAGCGCGGTCTTCACCTTCGAGTGCGCCGAGCCCGAAAAATGGGCCGAGCTCGGTCAGTCGCCGAGCGCGATGACGGACAGCGCCGCCTCGTCTCACATCACCGCCCGCTGCCCCGGCGCCATCGATGCCCTCTGCCTGATGTACACCACAACCAAGTACACCAAGGAGGCGATGTTCCCCCACACCGGCACCTGGACGCTCAACGAGTTCGTCCTGGCCGCCGGTGACGCCACCGCCGACAACCTGCCGCCGCGGATCGCCCAGATTCAGTATTCGTGGCGCTCGCCCCAACTCGATATCCAGGAGCGGATCTGGCGGGTGCTGGAGAACAACGCCAAGGCGGCCGCCGCCGCCACCGGTTGCCAGGCCTGGGTCCAGTGGGTGACCAAGACCCGGGTCGGCCTCGCCAACAACGCCCTGGCCGACCTCACCTACCGCAACATGGAGCTCGTCGGCGCCCCGACCTTCTCCGCCGAGGCCAAGCAGTTCGGCCGGGACCTCCAGCAAGCCCTCGGTCTGGAGCCGATGGCCGAGCCCTTCTCCCCCACCTACGAGAAACTCACCCCGCCCCGGGAGTACGAGGCGGCGACGCGGACGCTGCTGCCGGAGTGGCAGAAGAACTTCACCTCCGACGACTACGTCGACTACACCTGGCACGCGCCAACGGTCCGCATCTACACCGGGCGGCCGACGCTACGCCCGCCCTCCCCCGGCTACCAGTACCCGGCCTGGTCCTACAACGCGATGGGCGGCCGGGCCGAAATCGTCGACCCGGGCCTCTTCCTGGCGGCGAAGACGATCGCCGGCACCGCCTTGGACCTGATCGAGCAGCCAGCCGAGTTGGCCCGGGCCAAGGCCGAGTTCGTCGAGCGCACCGGCGGTGGCATCGGAGGCAACAAGTGGGTCGCCCCCCTGCTTCCGGTCGACTTCTTCCCCCCGATCGACCTCCGCTGGCCCGAGTACGTCACCACCGAGCGCGGCGAGGAGTGGTGGCTGCCGACGCCCAACCCGGAGGCACGGGAGAGGCTGACATAGGCAGGTAGAGAGAGCTTCCCTCATGAAGCCGATGTAGGTCTCCATCATGACCAACCGCTCCGATACGCTCTACATCGGCGTCACCAATGGCCTTGAGCGGCGCGTGGTGGAGCACAGTCGGGGATCCGGTTCAGGTTTCACCTCCCGCTACCGAATCGAGCACCTCGTCTACGTCGAGGAGTTCGCTTCGCCGAGGGACGCCATTTCCCGCGAGAAGCAACTCAAAGGCTGGCGACGAGAGAAGAAGGCGACGCTGATCGAGAAAAGCACCCCAGATTGGAACGACTTGGCGGCGACCAGGTCGACGTGATCCTGCCGCCTCCGTCATCCCGAGCGAAGCCGAGGGATCTCGTCGATAGCCGCTCAGGAACGATATCCCTCGGCTTCGCTCGGGATGACGGGGGGGTGCGCGGGGCGCCCGAGGGGGACGCGGGACGTCGGGGGATGCAGGAACACCGCGTTCCGTTCACCCTGGCGCACCGATTGCTCGATCGTTCCTTGACGTCCGGCAGATACCATACTCCTGATAGGAGACCATCGTTCAACCGCCAAGGAGACACCACTCCGGCATGAAGGACTACCGCACCTACAGCTACTGGCTCGAAACCTGCGGCGATGACCTCACCCCCCGGCCGCCCCTCGCCGGCTCGACCGAGGTCGACGTCGCCATCCTCGGCGCCGGCTTCACCGGGCTCTGGACCGCCTACTACCTCCAGCAGCGCGACCCCTCGCTCAAGATCGCGCTCGTCGAAGCGGAGATCGCCGGCTATGGCGCCTCCGGCCGCAACGGTGGCTGGTGCTACCCCGGCTTCCCGGTCACCCTCGGCCGTCTGCGCGAGCGGTTCGGGCCGGAGGCCGCGCGGGCGGTCTCGAAGGCGATGCACGAGTCGGTCGACGAGGTCGGCCGGGTCGACGCCGCCGAGGGGATCGGCTGCGGCTTCCTGATGAGCGGTGCCCTCCGCCTCGCCCGCGGCCGCCACGAGCTCCCCGCCATCACCGGCGCCTACGAGACGGCCCAGGCGCTCGGCCTCGGCGAGCACTACCGGTTGCTCTCCCCCGAGGAGGTTGCCGAGAGGGTCCGCGTTACCGATGTCGAAGCCGGTCTCTTCTCGCCACACGGCGCGGTCATCCACCCCGGCAAGCTGGTCCGGGGACTGGCCCGAGCCGTCGAGCGGCGGGGCGCCACGATCTACGAGCGGACCAACGTGGAAGACTACGTCCCCGGCCCGAAGCCGCGCTTCCTCACCCCCTACGGCGATGTCGCCGCCAAGACGCTGGTGTTGGCCGGCGAGGCGTACCTCTCGCGCCTCGCCCGGCTGCGGCGGGCACTCGTCCCGATGTACTCCCTGATCGTGCTGACCGAGCCGATCCCGGAGGAGCGCTGGGCGGAGATCGGCTGGGCGGGCCGGGAGTTGGTCGCCTCGTCCCGCTACTCGGTCGACTACCTCCAGCGCACCGCCGACGGCCGCATCCTCTTCGGCGGTCGGGGCGCCCCCTACCAGCGCGGTTCCCGGATCACCGACGCCCAGGACCGGCACGAGCCGACCCACGCCATGTTGCGGAGCATGGTCGAGGCCTGGTTCCCCTCCTTGAAGGGGATCGGCTTCTCCCACGCCTGGGGGGGCCCCCTCGGGATGCCGCGCGACTGGATGCCGACGACCTTCTTCCACGCCGACCGCGGCATCGCTGGCGCCTACGGCTACACCGGCTCCGGGGTCTCGACGGCGAACCTCTCCGGCCGCGTCCTGGCTGACCTCATCACCGCCACCCCCTCGGCGCTGACGGCGCTGCCTTCGGTCAACCACCGCTCCCCGCGCTGGGAACCGGAGCCGTTGCGCTGGGCCGGCATCCGCTTCGTCCAGGAAGGGTTTGCCAGGCTCGACCGCGAGGCGACGCGGACAGGGGTGGCGCCGAGCGGGTCAAGCCTCGTTGAAAGGCTGGGGCGGCATTAGCCAGTGCCCTGCCTCCGATCCCTCCGTCCGATCTCCCCTCTCGTCGTCAACAGGTCGAACCTGCCGGTGTTCTGGAGAGCCGATCGCCGGCCCAAACGAGGATGTCGGGCATTGCGGTGCGGATGACCCCACCGTGTCCGACTTCTGGATAGAGATTCAACCGAACGCTCGTTCCGTTGTGGCAGAGCTTGCGGACGAAGGCCCGCGTCGCCGCGCTCGGCACGAGTGGGTCGTCCGTACCCTGTACGACCAACACCGGCGATTTGACGGGTGATCCGCCGGCCGCATTGCGCTCGAGCAACCCAGCCCAGGTCTCGGTCGAGAAGACCTCCGGGTCGAGATAGTCGCCCAGCGGCCCGTCGGCGTAGGCCGAGGACACGGTCCAGATGCACTGCCTGGAAATGATCTGCGCCAAGGCTCGACCGGCCGGCCGGAGCGCGGGCGCCGAGGCGAGACCAGGGAACACGATCTCCCACGTGTATGCCAACGACGCCACGTAGCCCGTCAACGGCGTTTCGGCGGAAAGATCCCTCGTCGCCGCCGCGACGAGTGCCGCGGGTTGGGCAGCCGGTGCGGCAAGGACGACCCCGATTACCTGCAGGTCCGGAGCGTAGTCCGCAACCACCTGGCCCGCCCACGCGGCCGCGTGTCCCCCCTGCGAGTGACCCCATAGGATGGTCTCGGGACGGAGCAAAAGCCCGGGGACGTACCGCGAAGCACGGGCGGCGTCGAGCACGTCGTAGGCCGCGGCCTCTCCGACGAGATACGGATGGACGTCGGCTGGAGCTCCCAGCCCTCGGTAGTCCGTAGCGACGGCGGCGAACCCTGCGTCGACGAACTCCTCCACCTGCTCTTGGTAGAAGGCCGCATCCGCCCCAGGCAATGGCTCGAACGGGTCGAGCGACGGCGCGCAGGCTGGGGCCACGCCGGTGGTGTTATGCCCCACCGCGAGGACCGGGAATCCTCGCGGTGGCGGTTCCCGCTCCGGAGCGAAGACCGCGCCGGAGACAACGACCTGCTCCCCATCGAGACCAGTCGATCGATAGAGGATGCGCCGGGCTTTGACACCCGGTGGGGCGGCCATGGGCTCCGACCGAAGCAACGCGCCTGGTTGTCCCGGCGGCAGTGGCGATGGCAGCTCGTAGAACGGGTTCGTCTCTCCCCCAGGTTGAGGAGTCGCCGCGGTGACCAAGACCGGTCTCCCGGTCGCCCCTGCCAGCCATGGAGCAAGAGCTGACAGGAACGCCAAGGCGACGACCGTCCGCAAACGGGACACGGTACTCCTCCTTCTCGCATGACCGGTCCAATCCGGGTTCTCCAAAGCTCAAGCGGGCACCTGCTGACCTCTTCGACTGGCCCGCGGCCCCTCCCCAACGGCGAACCTCGGCGGCGCTCCTCGAGGATTCGCCGTCCCCATCCCATTCTCGGGTCCAACTGCGCTAGGCACGATTGACACCGATGCCGTCCGCGAACATCGCCCGGTAGTGGCGGTACCAGTCGTTCTGGAACCGCTCATCCGGGTCGTAGCGGCGCTTCAGCTGGAGGAACTCGGCGAACCGCGGGTAGCACGCTTCGACCTGCTGCCGCGTCGCCCACCGGTGGTACGTCAGGTAGTAGCTGCCGCCATGGGAAATCGCCCGGTCGATCAGCCGCCGGAAGGCATCGGCCGAATGGGCGATGCCCACCTCGTCGTGGACCGTATGCAGGTTGAAGATGACGCACGCATAGGGCTCCCTGGCCCAAGCCAAAAAGGTCTCGTCGTCCCGCTCGATCAGCCGGATCGTGCCGTAGATGAGGTCGACCGCGTTCGCCCGGAAATCCGCGCGGACCTCCTCCATGAAGCGCGCCAGCGACGGGCGCGGCACGTAGAGCTCGCTGATCATCTCGCTCGCTGGGACCGCCGCCCCGAGCCGTTCATCGATCACCGCGTGGTAGCCGTCGACGTAGTCCGCCATTTGGTGCAGGTCGGACCAGTAGAGCTGTCCGGAGGTCGCCAGGTAGTGGGCGGTGTAGGCGTCGACCGCCCGTCGCTTGTCGACGTGGGCGAGCGCGATCAGCTCCTGCCAGTCCGTCCGCGAGAGCGCGCGCTGGGTCACCGCTATCGGCGTGCCCGGGTCCACCGGCCGGTAGCAGGAGAAGACGCCGCTCCGCAGGAAGTCGTCGGAGGCCGGGTCGATCGCGAACTGGAAGTCGCCGTAGAGGTAGCCCGCGGCGATCCGTCGCTCGAACGCCGCCATCAACCCGTCGACCTCGCGCACCTCGACGACCCGCTCCAGCTTCTGGCGCGGCGCGAGGCGCAGGCGAACCGAGACGACGACACCGAAGAGCCCGTAGCCGCCGACGGCGAGCCGGAACAGCTCGGCGTTCTCCTCCCGGCTGCACCGGAGGATTTGCCCTTGGCCATCGACCAGGGTGAAGGAGACGACGTCCGAGACGAACGGCGCCATCGCCAGCCCGCGGCCGTGGACGTTGGCCGAGACGGCGCCGCCGATGCTGAGTCGGTCGGCCCCGGTCTGCTTCTGGCGGATGGACCACTGGCGAGCCCGACCGCGCTGGGTCTCGACGAGGAAGGCAACAAGTTCCGGCCACTGGATCCCGGCCTCGACCTCGATCTCGCCCGCCTCCAGGTCGAAGGCGAGGACGCGGTCCATCGACCCCATGTCGAGCAAGACGGCACCGCTGCCGAACTGCTGCCCGCCCATCGCGTGCCGCCCACCCGCGACGCTGACCGCCCGCCCGGTGTGCCCTGCCCCCAGGACCGCCTCTTGGATCGCCGCCAGGGACGCCGGCCGGACGATGCCGTGGACCCAGGTGGCGTTCAACCCCGAGTGGACGTCGTTGACCAGGATCGGGGCCGCGGACGGTTCGAAGCACGCGCCCGGCGCCAGCGACCTCGCGGTTCCAGGGCGAGCCTCGGCGACGAGCGCCATTCCGCCCGCGAGCAGGCCGGCTCCGTCCCGGACGACCCGCCGCCGCGAGAGACGTTCGGGCCGAAGAAGATGATCCAGTCCCGCGCCGCGGTTCTCCTCGCTCACCTGGTCCTCCCCTCGCCCCGTCGGCTCCCCGCCGCCGTTCTGCCCATCTGAGGTTCACCACGCGTCCAGCATCGTCGACGTCACCTGCGGGCGCATCCGGGAGATCGCGGAATCCCGGCTCGGTCCAGCGGTCGTCAGACCTACGGAGAGACCTCCGGGTCGAGGCTCCCCAGGCGGGTCGGCAACGTCGAGGCAGGCATCGACGCACCAGCCAGGGAGTAGCGCCGTCGCGCACCAGTCCGTCCGGTGGCACCTCGGTTGCGTCCCCGTTGCCAGCGGTCCGGGCTCCTCCCGGAGCGGGCAATCCAACCAGGCATCGAAGGAGCGAAGAATGGCGGAGATCGACAACGAGGACCTGACCGAGGGGACCGAGGACCAGGGCGCTGGGCTCGGCGGACCCGCCAGCACCACGGCCGTCGCCGGCGGCGCCGCGGTCTCCACCGACGGCGGCGCCGCGCTCGGCCCGATGACGCCCCCGGCCGAGTCGGGCCGTCGCGCCGACAGCCTCTTCACGCCCGACGTCACTGGCGGCAGCGAAGGCTTCGCCAGCACCCCCGGCGGCACCTTGCTGGCACCGGATGTCGCGCCCGAAGAGGCCGACCCGACCGCCGGCAGCTAGCCCAACCGAGAGGAGCATCCCACCATGAGCCAGGGCTTCGCCACCGAAGATACCGACAAACGGGCACCGGGTTTGAAGCAACCGGGCCGCGGCACCGAGGGGGATCTCAACCTCGGCGCCAGTTCCACCACCGGCAACGAAGACGACAGCGGCACCCTGTTCGTCGGAGACGCCGGCGGCGGATCGCAGCTAGGAGCGGCCAGCGGCGTCGATGCGGCTGGCACAGCCGGCGCCCCCCCGGCAAGCCCCGGCGGCGGCGACGGAACGATGGAGATGGACTGGGGGCCGGCCGGCCCGGGCAAGGGCGTCTCCGGCACCGAGGGGCAGGCCCACGCCGGACCGACCCACCCGGCGACCGGCTACGATACCGCCCGCACAACCGGCGGCTTCGTCCAGCACCCGAACGACTCCGCCCTTGGTCTCGCCCACACCGGTGGCGGTACCGGCGTCAGCCAGAACAACCAGGAGATCGCCGCCAGCGAGGGCTCCCGCGAGGCGATCGGGGGATCGGCCCAGGCCCGACCCGCCGGCTCCGGCGACCTCGGCGGCGGCCAGTCCGTCGGCGGCGGCGGCCCGAAACCGATCCAGGACGACGCCGAGGCGGGCGGCGACGCCTTCCGCTCGGCCACCTAATACGAGATCCGCTTGAATGCTTCTACTCCCCGCTGGGGAAGAGTCCCCTCTCCCGATGCGCGGGAGAGGGGGTTGGGGGCGAGGGCCGTCCGTTAGGCACCGGAACGATTTACCCGGGTTCCGTACAACCCCAGCCAGGATCAAGAGCGCGACCTCGACTGCGTTCCTTCCCCGCCTCCGACCCGACGCGGTAACCTAACCGCCTGAATCCGTTCGAGGAAACCCGGGCCGGCTCGCCAAGCCGGCCCGGGTGGTTGTCTGTCGGGGGCAGGGCCGAACGACCCGTGACCGAGCCACGCGGCCGCATCATCCACCTCGTCGTCCTCGTGGCGGGCCTGGTCGCCGCTGGGCTGGCGGTCGTGCTGCTGCGCCGGGCGGCGGGCCTCGCCGCCGGCCGCGGAGTGCTTGAGACCGGGCGACCGGTGGGCCAAGCGCTGCTCCTGGCCGTCGTCGCCCTGCTGCTCCTGGCCGTCGCCGTCTTCCGCCCGGAGCGACTGCGGACCCGGAGCCTCAAGCGGACGGCGGCGGCCTGGACTTTGACCCTCCTGGTCGGCATCGTCGGACTTTGGCAGATCGTCGACTCGGAGGTCGAACTCGACGGCCTGACCGGCACCCGCGTCTCGTCACCGGCCGAGGCGGACGCCTTCCTCGCGGCCCACCTGCCACCGGACGCCCCGACCTACCAAATTCCGACCGGGCTCTTCCTCCAGCAGTTCGAGTTCCTCTCCGGCGACAACGTGCTTGTTGCCGGCTACGTCTGGCAGCGCTACGCCGACGCGATCCCGGCCGAGATCGAGCGCGCCGTCGTGTTCCCCGAGGCGATCGACACCAGGGTGTTCGAGGAGGCGTACCGGAGCGACCTCGGCGACGCGCTCCTGATCGGGTGGTACTTCGAGGTGACCCTCCGCCAGGCCTTCGACTACTCGCGCTACCCGCTCGACCGGCAGGATGTCTGGTTCCGCCTCTGGTCGGCGAGCGCCGACCGGGGCGCCGTGCTCGTCCCCGATTTCGCCTCCTACAAAGACATCGTGCCGACCTCACGGCCCGGGATCGAGGAGGAGTTGGTCTCCAGCGTCTGGACCCCCTACATCTCCGGCTTCACCTACACCCTCCACTCCTACAACACCCGGTTCGGCTTGACCGACGTTTCCTACCGCAATCAGGCGCCGGAGCTCTACTTCAACCTCGGCCTCAAGCGCGACTACCACGGACCGCTCCTCAAGCACCTCCCGTTCACCCTCGCCATCGCCGGCCTGCTCTACGGGATCATGCTGCTCGGCACCAGCGACCCCAACCTCCGCTCCCGGTTCGGCTTCCAGACGCTGGCCGTCATCGCCACCACCGGTGCCCTGCTCCTGACAGTCGTCGTCGAGCACAACGGTATCCGCGACACCGTCTCCGCCGGTCAGGTCTCCTACATCGAGACGCTGCCGTTCACGCTCTATGGGCTGATCCTGCTGGTGACCGTCAACGCCATTGTCCGCGACCGACCCGACGCTCCGGCGTTCTTTGACGACCGCAACAATATCTGGCCGACGCTGCTCTACTGGCCCGTGTTCACCGGGATCCTGTTCGTTGCCACCTACGCCGTCTTCTTCCTGTCCTGAACCCCACGCGGGCGGCGCGGCCACGGGCGGCGCCGCCAGGAGCGCCACCCCGCCGATGCCGGAGATCGTTTCGACCTACCTCGTCCTCGCCACCCCGCGCAGCGGCAGCACCCTGCTCGGCCAGGCGCTCAACGCGACGAACCTCGCCGGCGACCCCCGCGAGCACTTCGGGCACAAGATGGGCTTCTGGGCCAACAAATGGGGCACGACGAGCCTTGCCGACTTCGTCGACCACCTGATGCGCGAGCGGGCGACCGAGAACGGCGTGTTCGGGGCCAAACTGCTGTACGCCCACCTGCTCCACCTGGAGCGCACCGCCCGCGTCGAGCCGCGTTTCGCCGAACTGCCGCTGCCGGCGATCCTGGGCGAGCTCTTCCCGAACCTGCGTTACCTCCGGATCACCCGCCGTGACAAGCTCCGCCAAGCCATTTCCTACTGGAAGGCGAAGGAGTCCGGCATCTGGGGCAAGGAGGAGGCGAGGGCAGGGCGAACCGGGCAGGGCCGGCGATCGATCGTCAAGCAGTCGCGCCGAACCGGCAAGACACCCGCGTTCGACTTCGCCGGCATCGCCACCTTGCTGCGCTCGATCGAGAAGGAGGAAGCGGCCATCGAGCGGTTCTTCGGCGACGGCGACATCGCACCGATGCACGTCGTCTACGAGGAGTTCGTCGACCGCTACCAGGAGACGACCCGGGAATTGCTCCAGTTCCTCGGCGTCGAGCCGCCGCGGGACCTCGATCTCGGCCAGCCGCGGACGGTCAAACTCGCCGACGACGAAACCGAAGCCTGGGTCGTCCGCTTCGAGGAGACGCGGAACGAGTTGGGCCGAGACGACTGATACGCAGTCCGATGGACAAGTGCCCGATCTTCCCTCCCCCGCGGTCGACCGAACGGACCACCCCGCCGGCCGATCCGTTCAGTCGAGTCCGTCATGGGCTCCCCCTCTCCCGCGCATCGGGAGAGGGGGTTGGGGGGTGAGGGCCGTCCGGCGACGGTTGTCCGGCGAGGCCCGCCCGTTTACGACCCAGCGGTGAAGACCTCGAGTTGGGTCGCCGTGCCCGGCAGCGTCTGCATCTCGGCCCCGATCAGGACCGGGTCGCCGACCCGCTCGAGCAGCTCCATCCGGTAGATGCCGGGCAGCACCCAGACGTAGTCACCCTGCTCGAACTGGTCTTGCCAGATGACGACGCCGCCCTGGTCCGTGACGAGATAGATCTCGCCGGCGCCCTGCGGGAACTTGAGGAGCGAGCCGCGGATCCAGGTCGTCCGGCCCGCCTCGATGTTGGCCCGAATCCGCGTCTCCTCGCCGCTGGGGTTGTCCCAGCTCACGTCGTAGACGCCGACGTTGAGCTCGACCCGATTGTTGTCGGTCAGCCGGATCTCGATTGCCTCGCCCTCGGGGTTCGCATCCGTGGCCTGCGTCCCGCCCTGGATGAGCGCCCGCGGGAAGATGCCGCCGAACTCCTCGATCTCGAGGAAGCCGGTGGAGATGACCACCTGAAGCTCTTCCAGGATCGTGAACAACGCCGTACTCAACTCGGCAGCGTTGCCGGCCGAGAGGTTGAGGCCGCCGCCGTTCTCGGCGATGCAGGCGATGGTCCCCTGCTCTTCGGCGGTGAGGCCGAACCCGACGACGTGGATCGTCGCCCGGACATCGCCCTCGTAGATCGAGCGCGCCGCCGCGCAGGGGTCACCGCCGCACGTCTCGAGACCGTCGGTGACCATCACCATCGCGTTGACGGTCCCCTCGGCCGGTGGCTCGAAATCTTCGGCACCGCGCTCGAGCGAGATGGTCAGTGGGGTCCAGCCGACCGGCCTCGCTGCGTCGACCTGGGCGTTTAGGGCCGCCTTGTCGACGCCCGCGATCGGCACGACCAGCTCGGAGGACTGGCAACTCTCGGCACGGCCCGCCTCGGTGTTGTTCCCCTCGTGGCCGTAGATCCGGAAGCCGACGTTGATCCCCTCCCGCTCGGGGATCGCCGCGATGACATCGCGCAAGACCCGCTTCGCGGCCTGCATCCGCGTCTCGCCGCCCCCGACATCCTGCTCCATCGACCCCGAGGAATCGAGGATCAACTCGACGTTGACGGCCTGCGTCGGCGGTTGCGCGGCTTGATCCTGGGCTTGGGCGGCAACGGTGCCGATACTGGAGAGTCCAGCCACCACCGCCACCGGGCCGAGCAGGGCCAGCACCGCGACCAGGAGGAGGGTCCTCGTCAACCAGGCGATCGGCCGACGGTTGGAACGGTTCGGCATCCGCGTCTCCCTTCCCATCTTGCGTTCGCTGCTGCGCTCGTCGTTCGACCCAGAGGCACCGTGCGTCGCCTTTGAACGGAGACCCGAGCGCCGGCGGGCGGTCCCGGTCAACGGCTCCGGCACGAAGTGTGCCGCAGACCGACGCTGCGCGCCCGTACAATCGCGGCCGATCGGTGGCGTGACTCTTGCCGATTGAGCAGGTTGAGACTGAGCGGATCGACGCGGCCACCTCCTCAGCAGACCACGCTCCGGGCAGCCTCCCGCACGCGACTCGATCCGACATCCTCTGAGCAGGCGAAGGTCACCGGTCGGCAGGAGAGGGCACGCATGGCGGTTTGGTCCCGGCTGTTCCACGCGGCGTCGGCGTTCTCGCTGCTGGTGGCGATCGCGCTCTCGTCAGTCCTGGTCGCGCCGCCGCTGCCCGCTGTTGCCCAACAAGGCGAGGAGACCATCGAGCCGCGTGGACCGCGGGGCGGCCCCCCGCGGGGTCTGACGCCAGAACTGGTGGTCGCGGATACCCGCTACGTGTTCGACCGCGTCGTCCCGGTCCGCCGCCAGGATCTCGTCCGGATCGCCGAAGCCGACCCCATCATCGTCTACGCCCGAACCGACGAGCCGCCCTTTGCCGAGGTCTACGCCTCCGTTCCCCCGCGGGAACAGGCAGCAATCGCGAGGTACCTTCCTGAAAACGCCGCGTCTCCCGAAACGCCTTGCCGCGCCGAGGAGGCGGAACTGGGATCGATCGCCGCCGGAGAAGCCGGCATCTTCGCCTTCGCCGGGCTCGAGCCGGACCTGTCGCCCGACGGTCTCGACCAGAGCGGGAGCACCCCGGACGGTTTCCCGGCCTACATCGGCACCGAACAGCCGCTGGAAGAGATCCTTGTCGACGCCCCGGAGGGACTGCAGCGCTTCGTCCACCTCGACGACCAGGGGCTGCCGGCGGTCCTCGCCGACGGCTTCCCGTTCGCCGGCCGCGCCTTTGCCTTTAGCGCTCCCTCGGACGAGGACATCGGGGCGCTGACACGCATCGGCTGTGTCGGCGCCTTCCCCCTCTTCGCGGACCCCGGCCAGGAGGATACCCCGGACGAGGTCGTCGCCGTCGTCGGCGGCCAGCCGCTGCGCTTCGCCGCCACCGGCGAGGACGCCGCCTCGACCGTTGCCGAGCCAGTCGCCCCTGGCGGCGATCCCGCCGAGCAGGCGGCCGGCGACGAGGCGGACCCCGCCGCAAGTCCGACCGTCGAGGAGGCGACGACCGAGCCCGAGGCGACCGCCGCCGTGGACGGCGAGGAACCTGGCGCGGCCACGCCCGCGACCGAGGCCACCGCCAGCGCCGCCGCTGGCGAGCTGCCGGAAGAGCTGGTCGTCGGCGAACGGCGCTACCTGCTGGACCGGCCCGTCCCCGTCCCGGTCGAGTTGTTGAGCGAAATCGACCAGCAGGGCGACCTTACCGTCTACGCGATCGGGGACGAGCCGTTCGACCGGGTCTTCGCCTCCGACGCCGCCGGCGGCGTCGTCCGCTACCTCTCCCAGCGGCGGGGCAACCCGGACGCGCCGTGCCCGGCCGAGACCGCCGAGCTCGGACTGATCGACGGCGGGGAGAGCGGGCAGTTCGTGTTCGCCGGCCCCGAGCCGGACCTGACGCCTGACGACCTCCAGCAGATCGCGACAACGCCGGACAACCAGGCGGTCTACGCCGAGAGCGCCGAGGCGTTCGCTGAACTCTTCGTCGCCAGCGACGACGGGTTGCTCCGCTACGTCGTCCTCGACGAGCGTGGGCTCCCCGAGCAGGTCGGTGATGACCTCACCTTCGGCGGCCAGGAGTTCGCCTTCGTTGAAGAGGCCACCGGCGTCGACCGCGCGGCGTTGGGCCGAGTGGGCTGCGCCGGGCCGTTCTCCGTCCTGGCCGAGTCCGCTGCAGACGCCGGCCAACTGTCCGACATCTACCTCGCGGTAGCCGACCGCGTCTTCCTCTTCCGTGCGACTACGGAGGAACCGGACACGGTCGATGGCCCGGTTGGAACCCCTCCGGCAAGCCCGGAGGCGACGGCAGCGCCAACCGAAGCGCCAGCCCCGACTGAAGCCGCCCCGCCGATCGCGCCCGTCGAAGAGACCCCGACCGCCACGCCTGTTCCGACCGCGACTCCGGCCCCGACTGAGGAACCGACCGCCACCCCGGCGCCCGAGCCTACGAGCACTCCAGCCCCGACCGCCACCCCAGAGCCGACGGCAACGCCGCTCCCGCCGACCCCCTCGCCGGAGCCCACAACCGCCCCAGAGCCCACTGCTGCGGCCACCACGGCCGCGCCTCCGACCGAGACCCCGGCGCCGGAGCCGACGACGCCACCCGTCGCGACGACCGCCGACGCAGCCGCGACCGAAGCGCCCGCACCCCCGGCGGCCAGCCCGACCGCCGAGCCGGCTGCAGCCCAGGAGGCGGCTACCCAACCGCCACCCGCGGTTGACGCGCTGCCGCCTCAGCTCGACGTCCGGAACACGACCTACGACCTCGTCCCTGCCGAGGGCCGGGTCGACATCGACATCCGGAACCTCGTCGAAGTCGACGTCGTCCAGGTCCAGAACCAGAACGTGACCATCTACGCCGAACAGGACGACCCAGGCGTCGTCGCGCCGCTCTACGCGATCGTCGGCCGCGGGCGTCTCCTCGGGCGCTACGTGCCAGCCGCCGCGGCCGCGCCTGCTCCCCCACCGAGCCTGCCGCCGACCGTTCAGGTCCAGGGGGCAACCTACGTCTTCAACGAGGTCGAGACCAACATCAACATCCAGAACCTGGTCGAGGTCGAGGTGATCCAGGTCCAGAACACGAACATGACCGTCTACGCCGAGCAGGACGTGCGCGGGCGCCCGATCCGCCTCTTCGGCGTCGCCGACGACGGGCGGGTGGTCGGACAGTACATCGAGACGACCGTGGTCGAGCAGGCCCGGCGAACCCGACGTCCGCGTCCCTTCCGGTCGGCCGTCGCCGCGACGCCGCCGCCGAACGCCCAATCATCTGCGGCCTCCACCGCTGTCCCTCGCCCCAACGCCTGCAGCGGCGACCCAGCCCCGCTCGGCCCCAACGGCCTGCCGCGCAACCTGCCGACGCGGGTCCAGCTCCAGGGCATTTCCTACAGCCTCGTCGGCGGCGAAGCCGGAGCAGCCGGCACGCTGACGCGAATCGGCTGCGTCGGTCCCTTCGAAATCGCCAGTTCCGACCTCGAGGACGCCGGCGAGGTCGTTTTCCTCCGCGTCCCTGGTGCGGCCGAGGGGCAGGGCGCGGTCTACCGCTTCCAGGCAATCGCGACGGTGGACGTCGAGCTCCAGGTGACCGGACGGCCGCAGACGATCACGCTGCGGCCGGCGGCCGACCAGCCGGCCGCCAACTACTCGATCCGTGCCACCTGGCCCCGGTCGATCTACTCCAGCACCACCGTGATTCTCTACTCGGAGGACCCGGCCAACCAGACCCCGCCGTTGATCTACGCCTACGACGTGGACGACGACGTGGTCGGCGAATACGCGCCCGAAGGCGAGATTCGGGACGCGTCTCCTGACCTCCAGGCAGCCGCCGAGGCCAACGGCCTCAACCCGGATCTAACCCTGGCTGGGCTCCAGCGCTACGTGCTGGTCGCGATCTGGGAGCCGTCCGGCTCGACCGCCAACGGCTGGGTCACCTTCTACTCGGCCGACCCCGGTGACCGGCCCGAGACCCTGCTTGGCCGCGACCCGCGGCAGCCGGAGCTACTCGTCTACCGGCGCTCGGGGTAGCCGGTCCGGCACCACCAGCGCCCACACGATCCCTCGGTCGATCGTCGCCTCCGCTCCCGGTGTGTCGGGAGCGGAGGCGGTTCGGCCCCGAGACACGGTGCACTGCGAAATCCGGTTGATCCGTTCACCTACCACCCGATCTCCCATCCTCCTTGAGTCGGCCCCCGAGGAGGATGGGTGGGAGGATGGTAACCGCCCACCTACCTCCGTATTCTGAGCCCGCAGGCGAAGAATCTCTCTCCGGCCCGGAAAACGACCGAACGATCGGCCCACCCTGGCGAGAGATCATGCGCTTTGCTTAGGAAGACGGGATGCGTCTAGCCAATGTCGTAGGCAAACAGATCATCCGAAGACCGTATCAGCGGTCGCCGCAGTCGATCCGCCAGGCCAACAGGCTGAGCTTCTTGATCAGCGTCTGGAACCCCAACCGGTTTGCCTCGCCGCAGATCGCGTCCGCCCGCGCCGGCTTGACGTACTCGATCTGGAAGACCGGTTTGCCGGCGGCGATGAACGGTTCGAGAGTGCCGCACTCGTCGTACCGGAAACACTCCTCGTTGACGGCGAAGTCGAAGTTGTCGACAAGCGCCGGGATCTGCTCCACATCGTTTTTGAGTCCGACCGCCAGCCCGCGGGCGTGGGCGGCCCCGGCCAGGAACTGGTTGTAGCGCACCTGGTCGGCCGCCTTCAGGCTGAACCCGGTCCGGTTGGCGTAGCCGTCGACGTTGTCGGGGTCGACCGCCTCGCAGCCCTTATCCGCCGCCAGGTCGAGCCGAGCCAGCATGATCCGGCGAACCGCGGCGGAGCGGATATCGAGCCACCGCTCGCCCGGCCAGCCGTCGAGCGGCTTGCCGAGGGCGTTCTCGGGGAACCTGCCCTTGTCCGGTCGCCAGTTCTCGTACGACCCGGCGCTGAAGTAGCAGATCACCCGGCGGCCGTCGTCCTGCAGGTCGGCGATGGTCGCCCTCGGGGTGTCGAACAGGTCGATGTCGTAGACATCGACCGGGATCTCGGTGTCGAGGTCACCGGAAAGCTGGATCTGCCAGGACACGTCCGTCGCCGGCTGCCACCATTGCTCGACGGCGGCGGCCGACGGCCCGACAAGCGAGGTGATCCCGAGCAGCAGGATCGGCCCGACCGCGATCCGACGGGGATCGATCACCGCCTGCTCCTTCACGCCGCGCCGGGCGTGTCGCCAGGCGAACTACGCCGCCGAGTCCTCGATCCGCGCCCCGAGGTCGCGCAGCTTGGGGACGAAGGCCTCGTACCCTCGGTCGAGATGGTGGACATCGCCGACGGTCGTCACGCCCTCGGCGACCAGACCGGCCAGCACCACCCCGGCGCCGGCCCGAATGTCGAGGCAGCGGACGCTGCCGCCCCGGAGCGCCGCTGGCCCGGAAATCTCCGCCTTCGTGCCGTAGCGGGCGCTCCCCGCCACCGGCGCGCCGTCCGCACCGAGCGGGACGACCTTCTCGACCTCGATCCGGGCGCCCAGGGCGCGGAGTTGGTCGGTGTAGCGGAGGCGATCCTCGAAGACCCGCTCGTGGAGGCGGGAGACCCCGTGGGCCTGGGTCATCAGCGCCGCAAACGCGGCCTGGAGGTCGGTCGGGAAGCCGGGGTAGGGCAGCGTCTGGATCTCGACCGCGCGCAGCCCGCCGCGGGTCCGCACCAGCATCCGCTCCTCGTCGGTCCAGACCTCCGCCCCGGCCTCGCGTAGCTTGGCGGTCAGCGGCAGCATGTCGACGTGGCGCACGTTGCGCAGTTCCACCTCGCCGCCGGTGATGGCGGCGGCGATGGCGAAGGTCCCGCCCTCCAGCCGGTCCGGCAGGATCGTCTCGGAGACGCCGTGGAGGCGGTCCACCCCCTCGACGGTCACGATCGGCGAGCCGAGGCCGGAGATCCTGGCCCCCATCCGGTTCAGCATGCCGCCGAGGAAGACGATCTCCGGCTCGCACGAGGCGTTGACGATCTGGGTCTTGCCGGCGGCCAGGGTAGCGGCCATCAGCAGGTTCTCGGTGCCCGTGTGGCTCGGGTAATCCATGTAGATGCGGGCGCCCCGGAGACCGACCGTCTTCGCCGCGACCGAGCGGCCGCCCTCGTCGAACGACACCTCCGCCCCCATCTGGCGGAAGCCACGGACATCGACGTCGACCGGCCGGGCGCCCAACTGGCAGCCGCCAGGGGTCGAGGCGCTCATCTCCCCGAAACGGGTCAGGAGCGGACCCGCGACGAGGAACGAGGCCCGCATCCGGCGGACGATCTCGGCCGGGGCCGCGGTCCACTCGATCGACTCGGCACGGACCCGCATCCGCCGCTTGGCCCAGTCAACCTCCACTGCCGCCCCAAGGGAGCGCAGCAGCGAGGCCATCGTCCCGATGTCGGCCAGGTCGGGCACGTTGTTGAGGATGCACTCCTCGGCCGTCAGCAGCGTCGCGGCCAGAGCCGGCAAGGCCGCGTTCTTGGCGCCACCGATCGTCACGGTGCCGCTCAGCGGCACGCCCCCCTCGATCCGGATGACCCGCTCGGCGGGGATCGTCTCGTTCTGGACAGGGGCCTGGAGGGTGGTCGCCACAGGAGCCTCCTAAGGTATCTCAAGGAGCGGTGTCGTGGGTCGTTGATCAACGTTGACCGCAGGCGTCATGCGGCTGAGTGTACTCGGGCGGGAGGAACGGGCGTGCCTCGGCGGCGCCGCGGGCAAGGAGGCGGCGGAAACCTCCGAGGCAGTTCCTACCGAAGATGGCAACCCTTGGCCGGTTCGTGCTCCGCCTACGCTGCCCGTTTCGGAGCAGTCGCCCGCTACAGGCTCCCCTGCGATAAGATCGTCACCTGGCTCGGATCGGAGATGGACTGCCTGCAACCGGCCCCCGAGGGATGGACCGCGCGGGCGCGCCGTTGCCCACCGGCGAGGAGGGGATGCCCGAAACCCGGCGCTCTGCCCATCGGTTCGTCGTCCCGTCGTGACGTGGAGGGAAGTCCCATGACCTCGGCCCGCTGTTCTCGCCGCTCGTTCGTCTCCCGCTCGGCCGCGCTCGCAGCGGCGGTCACAGCCGTCGGCCACGGCCGGCTCACGACCCTGGCTCAGGAGGCGACGCCGGCCGTGCCGGACGTCGGGCCGCTCCGGGTCGGCTGGTCGACGATCTACACCACCCCGTCCTGGATGACGGAGACGCAGAACGAGATCGAGGCCGAGATCGAGCGGCTCCGTGGCCTCGGCCTCGAGATTGAGTTCCAGGTCTTCGACGCCAACGGCGACACCGCCACCCAGATCGCCCAGATCCAGACGATGATCGACCAGCAGTACGACATCTGCCTCCTGATCGCCGGCTCCGCCACCGCGCTCGACCAGGTCGTCGGCAGCGCCCACGAGGCGGGTGTCGTCGTCGTCAACTGGGACAGCCTGGTGACGACCGACCAACTGACCGCCAAGGTCAACACCGATCAGATCGAGTGGGGCCGGATGACGGGGCAGTGGATGGTCGACCAGCTCGGCGGCGAGGGGCGGATCCTGGCGATCAACGGCCCGGCCGGGATCTCCGTCTCCGAGGCCCGCTGGGAAGGCGCCCGGGCGGTCTTCGAGGCCACACCAGGGATCGAGATCGTCGGCACCGCCAACATCGAGTACAACGAGGCGCCGGCGCTGACCGAGTTGGCGAGCCTGCTGGCGGCCAACCCGGACGTGGACGGCATCTGGTGCCAGGCCGGCGCCCACGCCTCCGCGGCGCTCAAGACGCTCCAGCAGATGGGGCTGCCGCTGGTGCCGATCACCGGCGAGAACTACAACGCCTACCTGAAGCAGTGGTGCGCCCTGGTCCCGGAGGGCTTCTCCTCCTTCGCCACCGCCCAGGTCAACTACATGGCGGTCATCTCGCTCGACCTCGCCATCCAGGCCGTGGCCGGCGAGCCGACGCCCTCCTACGTCGACGTGCCGCTGCCGATGATCGACGACGACAACGTCTGCGAGTGGGCGGACGACTCGCTGCCGGACGACTGGTACGCGATCCCGCAGGTACCGGGTCCGGCCGAGGTCGACCAGATCATCGCCGAGGCGCTGGCGGCGGAGGAGAGTGGCGCGACGCCGGCCTCGGCGTAGCGATCGAGTTAGGGGCCAACCCTTGGGGGTTTCCGACGATGTCCCTCACCTCCATCCCCTCTCCCGATGCGCGGGAGAGGGGAGCCTTCGGCACCACGGACCGAACGCCGTGACGCGGCGGAGCTGGATGACACACCGCGGCATCGTCCCCCTCTCCCGCGCATCGAGAGAGGGGGTAGGGGGCGAGGGCGCGCGCCAACCGCGCCGCCTCGCTTCGTTGGCAGCACTTTGACCGCAACAGTTCCCGGCATCGGCGAGATCGAAACGCATCTCGCGGACGATCCCGAAAGCGCATCACCGCCACCCGCCCTCCGCACCTCCGGTCTGACCAAGGCCTACGCCGGCAACGTCGTCCTGCGCGACGTCGGGATGACGGTGCTGGCCGGCGAGATCCACGCCCTCGTCGGCGAGAACGGGGCCGGCAAGTCCACCCTGATCAACCTCGTCACCGGCGTCGTCCAGCCGGACGCCGGCACGATCGAGCTGGGCAGCGAGACCGTCTCCGGGTTGACGCCACGAGCGGCGGAAGCCCACGGCGTGGCGACCGTCCACCAGGAACTCAGCCTCTGCCCCCACCTCACCGTCGCCGAGAACGTCTTCCTTGGCAGGGCGCCGACGCGGTTCGGACGGCTCGACTACGGTCGGATGGCGACCGGAGCGCGGGCCGCCTTTGCCGACCTTGGCGTCGCCATCAACCCGGCCGCCCTCGCCGGCGACCTTTCCCTCGCCGACCAGCAGCTCGTCGAGATCGCCAAGGCCCTCGTGGCCGGGCCGCGGCTGCTGATCCTCGACGAGGCGACCTCGGCACTCGACAGCGGGCAGGTGGCATTGCTCTTCGCCGCCCTCCGCCGCATCCGCGACCGGGGCGCCGCGGTCGTCTTCGTCTCCCACCGGCTGGAAGAGATCTTCGCCGTCGCCGACCGGATCACGGTTCTCAAGGACGGCGCCTACGTCGCGACCGTACCGGCTGCCGGCACGACCGCCGCCGACCTCGTCCGCTTGATGGTCGGCCGCGAGATGCGCGACGTCTTCCCGCCGAAGCCTCCCCTGGCGGTGATCGAGGCGGCGCCCCTCGTGCTGAGCGTCCGCAATCTTTCGTCCGGCCGCCGCTTCCGCGACGTGTCGTTCGACCTCCACGCGGGCGAGATCCTCGGACTCGGCGGGCTCCAGGGCCAGGGCCAGCGGGAGCTGATGGCGGCGCTCTTCGGGCTCTTCCCGGTCCGGGGCGACGTGCTGCTCGATGGACAGCCGGCGACGGTGCGGAATCCGCGGGCGGCGATGGTGCGGCGGATCGCCCACGTGCCGGAGGACCGCAAGACCGAGGGGCTGATCGTCCAGCTCCCGGTCGCCGACAACCTCTCGCTGCCGAGCCTCGGCGGGCTCGACCGCTTCGGTCTGCTCGATTCCGGCCGCGAGCGGAACCTGGTCGCCGGTCTGATCGAGAAGCTCCGGATCAGGCTCCGCTCCCCGAAGCAGTCGCTGCTCCGCTTGAGCGGCGGCAACCAGCAGAAGGTCGCCATCGCCAAGTGGCTTCCGCTCGGCCCCGAGATCTACCTGCTGGCCGAGCCGACGCGGGGGATCGACGTCGGCACCAAGCAGGAGATCTACCGGCTGATGCGGGAGCTGACCGCAGCCGGGGCCGCGATCCTGCTGATCTCCTCCGACACCATCGAACTGCTCGGGCTGTGCGACCGGGTGCTGGTGATGTACGAGCGGCGGCCGGTGGCGATGCTCTCCGGCGCGGAGGTGACGGAGGAGAACGTCGTCCACGCCGCCATCGTCGGCGAACGCGGTGGGCCCGACGCAATCGCCGCCAACGGGACGGTCCCCTTCGCGAGGGCTGCTCCGAAAACCGGGGCGACGGCCACCGGCCCGACCGCCGCCGACGCCGCGCCAACCGCGGCGACCACCCGACGCCGGACGCTCGGGTGGCTGCCGCGGTCCTGGCAGGAGATCGCACCGATCCTCGGCGTCACCCTGCTCTTCGCGCTGGTTTACGCCTTCCTGACCCGGCACTCGCTCTCGCTCGGCACCGTCACCAACCTATCCGCCTACCTCTTCCCGCTCGTCCTCGTCGCGATGGCCCAGTCGGTCGTCATGCTGACCGGCGGAATCGACCTCGCCGTCGGCCAGATGATGAGCCTGGCGACGGTCGTCCTGGCGACCCAGATGTTCGACACGCCGGGGTCGAAGGTCGGCTCGGTGGCGCTCGTCCTGGCCGGCGGTGCGCTGCTCGGGCTCTTCACCGGCGCCGTCGTCACCCTCATCAAGCTGCCGGCGATCATCGTCACTCTCGCCACGTCGTTCATCTGGGCTGGCTGGGCCCTCTACGTCCTGAACGTGCCGGGCGGCCACCTGCCCGTCTCCTTCGCCCAGGGCTTCACGGGGAGGATCGGCGGTGCGCTCCCGGCCACCCTGGCGGTCCTCGCGGCAACGCTCGTCATCTGGAAACTACTGAAATCCTCGCCGCTGGGGCTGGCAATCTACGCGGTCGGCGACAACCCGCGCGGCGCCTTCGTCACCGGGTTGCCCGTCCGCGCCGCCCGGATCGCCGCCTACGTCGTCGCCGGTGCGTTGACGGCCTTGGCCGGGATCGGCCTCGCCGCCTACGCCGCGACCGGCGACCCGCTGATCGGCGCCCCCTATTCGCTCGCCTCGATCGCGGCGGCCGTCCTCGGCGGGGTCGGCTTCTTCGGCGGCCAGGGGCAGCTCAAGGGAGCGGTCGCCGGCGCCCTCACCCTCGGACTGATGACCCAGATCCTCTTCATCTCCGGGCTCTCGCCCGCCTACCAGCGGGTCATCTACGGGGCGGTCCTGGTGGTCGCCCTCGGGGTCCGGGCCTTCGCCGCCTACCGCATCGAGGAGGCCCGCTGACGATGGCGACGCCAATCCTGCCGCCAGCCATCCCCTCTCCGGCCCCGGCACCCGCCGACTCGGACGCCTCCACGCCGCGCCGCCGGTTCCGGGTCGACCCGGTCTGGCTGACCTTCGTCGTGCTGCTGGCACTCTGGGTCTACAGCCTGCTCCGGGTCGAGGGGTTCCGCACCGTCGACTACAACCTCTTCACGCTCCGAGTCGCGGCGTTCCTCGGGATCGTCGCCGCTGGGCAGACGATGGTCGTCCTGATGGGCGGCATCGACCTCTCCGTCGCCGCCGTGGTGACGATGGCGGGGGTGGTCGGCGGCAACCTGATCTCCACGGTCGGCGAGGCGCCGGCAATCATCCTGACGCTGCTGATCGCGGCGGTGGTCGGCGCCGTAAACGGCCTCGGCGTCGTCGCCCTCCGGCTGCCGCCACTGGTGATGACCCTGGCCAGCCTGAACGTGATCCAGGGGGTCCTGCTCGTCTACAACGCCGGCAAACCGGTCAGCGGCGAGTCGGCCTTCCTCGGCTACTGGGCGCTCGGCTTCCTGCTCCGGGTGCCGACCCCGGTCTGGGTGCTGGCGCTCGTCTCCGTCGTCTGCGTCCTCCTCCTCCAGCGGACGGCCTACGGGCGGGCGGTCTACGCCATCGGCAACAACCCGCGGGCGGCCTTCCTCTCCGGCGTCCCGGTCGGCACGGTCCAGGTCGCCACCTACGCGCTGTCGGGGCTCTTGGCCGGGCTGGCCGGGCTCCTGATCCTGGGCCGCACCGGCTACAGCTCGAAGACGGCCGGCGACCCCTTCCTGCTGCTGTCGATCGCGGCCGTGGTCGTCGGCGGCACCTCGATCCTCGGCGGCCGGGGCAAGTTCGTCGGCACGATCGGCGGCGCCCTCCTGCTGACGGTGCTGGTCAACGTGCTAACCGTAGAGAACATCCCAGAGGCGGGCCGGATGATCGTCCAGGGCGTGCTCATCCTGGCCCTGCTCATCGCCTACGCCTCGACCGAGGAGTGATACCGTTCAAGGGCGCCCGCCAGCGCCGCGTGCCGGGCGAACCTGACCTACGGTCGGGATGATGGCCGGCACGGGGAGGATCGCTCCGGTTGTCGCCGGACGCTCGCAGGATGGGGACGGCACGTGACGGAACCGATAGCCGAGCCGAAACCGGAGGCGGCGCCCGACGACCCGCCGGTGACGCTGAGCGCCACCCGCCGCGTCCGCCCCGGCCGCGAGCGGGAGTTCGAGGAGTACCTCCGCGGCCTGACGGAGACGACCTCCAAGTTCCCCGGCTACCTCGGCACCCAGATCTTCCGACCGGCACGGGGCGAGCGCGAGTTCCGGGTCGTCTTCAGCTTCGACCGCGAGAGCAACCTCCACGCCTGGAAAGAGTCGGAGGAGCGGCGGGCCTGGATCGCGATCGGCGACGAACTCGCCGAGGAGCCGCCCC
The DNA here is from genome assembly GCA_902806345.1 of uncultured Thermomicrobiales bacterium. Taxonomy (GTDB): domain Bacteria; phylum Chloroflexota; class Chloroflexia; order Thermomicrobiales; family UBA6265; genus CADCWF01. The sequence continues at coordinate 18,420 of CADCWF010000320.1, read as the reverse complement.
GCTACGCCAACATCACCGGCACGGCGCAGGAGCAGCGGCTCGTCCTGGCGATGACGCCGCTCCAGAGCTTCGTCCGCACCAGCGTCTCCGGCATCGGCCTGCTGCTGGCCGGCACGGCGCTGGCGTTGGTCGCGGCGAACTCGCCCCTGGCCGGTACCTACGAGGCGTTTTGGGAGACGGAGCTGACCGTCGGGACGGAGGCGTTCGGCATCACCGAGTCCCTCCGCCACTGGGTCAACGACTGCCTGATGGCGCTCTTCTTCTTCATCGTCGGCCTGGAGATCAAGCGCGAGGTGTTGGTCGGCGAGATGCGGGTGCCGCGCCTCGCGGCGCTCCCAATCGCCGCCGCGGTCGGCGGTGCCGTGGTGCCGGCCGCGATCTTTGCGCTGTTGAACATCGGCGGCCCGGGAGCGAGCGGCTGGGGCATCCCCATGGCGACCGACACCGCCTTCGCCCTCGGCATGATCACGCTGCTCGGGGGGCGCGTCCGGCCGCTGCTCCTCGTCTTCCTGACCGCCTTCTCGATCGTCGACGACATCGTCGCCGTGCTCGTCATCGCCGTCTTCTACACCGAGGCGATCTCCTGGCCGGCACTCGGCGTCGCCGGCCTCCTGCTCGGCGGGCTCTTCCTCGCCAACCGGGCGGGGTTCCACCGCTGGCCGGTCTACGCCTTTGGCGGCTTCGCCGTCTGGCTGGCGGTCTTCGAGTCCGGGGTCCACGGCACCGCCGCTGGGGTGCTCGTGGCGATGGCGGTGCCTGCCCGCTCGTGGATCAACCCGAGCGAGTTCCTCGTCCGGTCCCGCAAGCTGATCGAGGATTTCGAGCGCGCCTGCTACCTGGCGCCGACGATCCTCAGCAACGAGCCCCAGCAGCGGGCGACGCAGGGGCTGGAGGAGCTCTGCGAGGAGGTCGAGACCCCGATGACCCACCTCCAGCACCGACTCAACCCGTGGGTCGCCTACGGCATCCTGCCCATCTTCGCCTTCGCCAACGCCGGCATCCCGCTCTGGGAAGGACTCGGCGAGGCGCTTTCGAGCCGGGTCACCTTGGGCGTCGTGGCCGGGCTGGTCCTCGGCAAGCCCCTCGGGATCACCCTCTTTGCCTGGCTGGCGGTGCGGATGCGCGTCGCGATCCTGCCGGGCGCCATCACCTGGCCGCACGTCGTCGGCATCGCCTTCCTTGGCGGCATCGGCTTCACGATCTCCCTCTTCGTCACCGAGCTCGCCTTCGCGGCCGGGCCGGTCGCCGACGCCGCCCGGGTGGGCATCCTGCTCGGCTCCGTGGTCGCCGGCGGGCTGGGCTACGTAGTGCTCCGAGCGACGCTGCCGCCGCCAGCGGACGGGACCTGACCCGACGCATCTGTCGCACCTGTCGCACCTGTCGCACCTGAAGCAGGTGGGGCAGATTCGAGCGGTTGATACGGAATCCGGTTGATTCGTTCTGTTCGGACGGCCACTAGAGCCCCCTCTTCCGCGCGGTGGGAGAGGGGGTTGAGGGTGAGGGCCCGGCGCCGGATACCGGAACCGTCCAGCCAGATTCCGTATCAGACGGATGCGGGGCGTCGGCCGCGACGCGTCCCGCTTGGGTCGGGACGATGGTCGACGGAGGCAGGGCAAGTGCTCCCGCCAGCACCGGGCCGAACCCCGGCGGGTCGCTCGCAACGGTAGCGACCTCGTCCGCGCCGATGAATCCCGCGAGGTCCCAGAGCGCGCCGGCAACGCGGACGGCGAGCGCCGGCGTGGGCAGGACGCCCGGTTCCAGGTGGACGGCCCGGAGTGTGAGGACCCGGGCGCGGCGGTCGAGCGACGGGTCGACCCGGCCGACGAGGCGGCCGCGGTCGAGGATCGGCAGCGTGTAATAGCCGTAGCGACGCTTCGCGGCCGGGGTGTAGCTCTCCAACCGGTAGTCGAATCCCCAGAGGGCGAGCGCCCGCCCACGGTGCCAGACGAGGCTGTCGAAGGGCGAGAGGAGCGTCGTCAGGACAGGCCGGCCACGCCCCTCCCGCAGGTCACCGAGCCGCTGCAGCAGCAACGGGTCGAGCCAGGCCGGCTCCTCGAGACCCGCGATCGCGACGGGGACGGCCAGACCGTCGGCCGCGAGTGCGCCAAGCTCCTTGGCCGTCTCGCGGACGGGCACGTGGGGCGTCGAGCCGGCGCGGAAGTAGTCGGCCACCCAGCCCGCGGTGCCGACGCCGAGTGCCCGCAGCGCCTTGAGGGCAAACGCCCGCCGCTCCTCCTCAGGGGTCGGCCGGGCGGCCAGCACCGCGGCCGGGACCACGCGCTCCGTCACGTCCCAGACCCGTTCGAAGCCGATCCGGCGCTGGGGCATCAGCTCGCCCCGCGACCAGAGGTGGTCGAGCGCCCGCCGCTCCTCCTTGCCGCCCCACCAAGCCCACGGCTCGGGCCGGCTACCGCCGGTCCGCTCGAACCGCCGCGACGGGCAGGCGCCTTCTTCCCGGATGATCGCCAGCACCCGCTCGATCGTCTCCCGGTTGGACTCGGCCCACGACCCCGGCGCCTCGTCCTGCCGTCGGTACCGCTCCATGACCCGTCGGTAGAGCGGCAGGTCCTCCATCGGGATCAGGGCGGCGGCGTGCGCCCAGTACTCGGCGAGCGCGGCGTCCGGGTAGTGCAGCTCGGCGAAGAGCGCTGGGTCGTAGCGGCCGAGGCGGCTCCAGAGCACCGTCTCGTGCGTCCGGGTGACGACGGAGATGGCGTCGAGCTGGACGCAGCCGAGGGCGCGGACCGTCTCGTGCAGCCGCTGCTTGACGACGGCGGGGTGGCGCGTCGGCCGGGGCCGGCGGTCGAGCCGCTGGGCGATCGTCGCGAGGGCCGTGGCTTCATCGCGCGTCAGGGATTCCGCGGTCATCGGCTGCACCTTCGAGACCCGGTGCAGCCGATCGGGGAGAACGCCCTCAGAGAGCGTCCGTCTGGAACTGGAGGATCGGCCACCCCAGGCGAGTCCTCACCCCCGGCCCCTCTCTCGTGCAAGTGAGAGGGGAACCCGGCGTCCCGCCGATCGACAAGGAGTCCAGCCGGATTCTCCCTGAGTTGAATAGAACCGTGGGCCGCGCTCAAGCGGCGCACTCCCCGCTCCTGCCGTAGTGGGAGAGGGGCTGGGGGAGAGGGAGTTCCGGTCACGCGGCAACCCCGGCACCCTCGATCCGCGGCCGCCGCTCCGCCGCGTCGAGCCACGGCAGCCGCGCCTCGATCGCGGCGGCGGCGTGGAAGGGGTCGGCATCGGTGTAGGTCCGGCCGACCAGTTGCACCCCCGTCGGCACCCCGTCCGGCGAGAACCCAGAGGGCACGCTGAGGACGGGGCAGCGCGAGCAGACGTTGAACGGGACCGTCATCAGGTGGTCCCAGGTCGGGTAGGCGGCCATCCCCCAGGCGTCCGGCCGGAGGTCGGCTTCCTGGTGACCGGCCGGCAGCGCCGGGATGGCCGTCGTCGGGCAGAGCAGCAGCCGGTACTCAGCGAGGAGGGCGCCAAGGCGGCCGTAAATCTCGCCCTCCAGCTCCAGGCCGCGGAGGACGCTGCCCGGCGGCAGCTCGCCGAACTGTTCCCCGAAGCGGACCGCGTAGGGCGTCATCCGCTCCCGGTGCTCCGGCAGCAGCGCGGCGACGGACGAGCCGAAGATGGCGGCGTAGTGGATCGAGACCGCCTCCGAGATGGCGGCCCGGTCCCAGCCGATCGCCACCTCTTCGACGGTCGCCTCGGCGTCGCGCAGCACCGCCGCGACGGCGCGGGTGTTGGCCTCCACCGCGGGATCGACGGTCCACCCATCGAGGTCCACCGAGAGGGCGATTTTCCAACCCCGCACATCGCCCAGGTCCGGAGGGATGTAGACCTCGTCGCGGAGGGAGGCGACATCGTTCGGGTGCGGCCCGGCGACGACGTTCTCGAAGAGCGCGCAGTCGGCGACGGTGCGCGCCAGCGGCCCCTCGTGGCAGTAGTGGTCGAGGTTGTAGGGCGGCTCCTCGGGGACGCGGCCGTAGGGCGGCTTGAAGCCGACGACGCCGCAGCAAGAGGCGGGGATGCGGATGCTGCCACCGATATCCGAGCCGCCGGCGAGGGCGGCCGTGCCGGCGGCCAGCGAGGCCGCCGACCCTCCGGAGGAGCCGCCGACGTCGAAGGCCGGGTTCCACGGGTTGCGGGTGACGCCGAAGAGACGGGAGTGGGTGAAGCCGGCACACGCGAACTCCGGCTGGGTGGTCCGGGCGTGGACGATGCCGCCGGCGTCGATCGCGCGCTGCGCCAACGGCGCCGTGTGGGTAGCCACCTTGTCGGCCAGGATGAGCGAAGCGGAGGTCCACGGTTGTCCCTCCACCGCCATCTCTTCCTTGATCGCCACCGGCAGCCCCGCCAGCGGACCCGGTGCCGGGCCGCGGCCGAGGTAGCGCCCCTCGGCCTCCCGCGCCTCGGCCATTGCCTCCTCCGCGAATTGCCAGGTAAAGGCGTTGACGACCGGTTCGACTTCCTCGGCGCGGGCGAGCGTCGCCTCCATCAGCTCGACCGGCGAGAGCTCGCGGCGGCGGAACTTGGCGAGCGCCTCGGTCGCTGGCAGGTAGCAGAGATCGAGGTCGGCGGGCATCCGTTGCTCCTCGAAGGTCCGGCGGCGGTTGAGGGTTGCACTCTATCGCGAGTCGGCATGGCCCGTGGAGAGCTGGGGCCCGAGTCCGAGGCGATCCGCAGGGACGTCGTTCTCGCCGGGTTGAGCCGCCACGACCGGTTCGGGATGGGCCTCGAGTCAGTCTCGGATTTGTCTCCGTCTCGGTCGGCCCCTCCTTCGGGGTCGGCCTGATGCCGGGTACGGATCAGCCGGCCAGGATCACCGCGATGGTCGCGGCCCACGTGAAGTTCGGGTTGACGAGCCTGATCGTGGACCGGCTCGCGACAAGCCGAGCCACCGGAGCGGAGAGTTGCCGTCGGGTTCACTAAAGACTGTTCCCGTCGGGTCGGCGTGCTCCCCTCTCCCCCGCATCGGGAGAGGGGCCGGGGGTGAGGGCTCGCCCCGAGCAGACGCCGCCGCCGCTCATGACCTACCGATCGAACAGGAGCTGCGCCATCGTCTTCCGCTTCGGGTAGCTGCCGGTCCGCTCGGCCTCCTCGTCCAGCTTGCGGTACGCCTTGCGGACGTAGTTGACGCCGGCCCAGCGCAACGGCTCCGGCTCCCACTCCTTCGGCAGGTGGTTGGCCATCGGCAGACGGGTCAGCACCGAGTCGGTCTCGGTGATGAGGTCGGCCAGGGTCCGGCCGGAGAGGTTCGCCGCGGCGACGCCCTCGCCGGTGTAGCCGAAGGCGAGCCCGACCTTGGTCCGCCGGTTGAAGCCCATCGTCGGCATCTGGTCGCGGGGGGCGCCGAGGACGCCGCCCCAGGCATGGGTGATCCGGCACTGCTCGGTCTGCGGAAACCAGGTCCGGAGCGAGCGGCGGGCGCGCTCGTAGACCTCCTCGTCGTGGTCGAGCGCGTCGTCGACGCGGGAAGCAAAGGGGTAGCGCGCCCAGTAGGGGCCGAAGGCGATCCGGCCGTCGGCGGTGCGCTGGATGTAGCCGCCGCTCGGGCCGAACCCGCCGACCGTCGCTCGCCCCTCCCAGCCGATCTCCTCCCAGGCGTCGGGGGGCAGCGGCTCGGTCAGGACGATGTTCGAGGTCAGCGGGATCACGTGCCGCCGCAGCTTGTCCAGGCGCGCCAGATAGGCCTCCCCGGCCAGGATGATGGCCCGGCGCGCCCGCACCTCGCCCCGCTCCGTGACCAGGACGGGACGCTCGCCGCCCGTGTAGTCAAGGACCGGGGTCCGCTCGTAGATGACCCCGCCATGCCGCTCGACCGCCCGTGCCAGTCCGCGGACGAGCTTGGCCGGCTGGACGGCCAGCCCGTCCTTCGTCCAGACGGCCCCGAGGGCGCCCGGCACGTTGAGGTGGGCGGCCGCCTCGGGCGGGTCGAGCCAGACGACGCGGTCGCCGAGGCCGATCGCGGCGAACTCCTCCGCCATCGCCCGGATCTTCGGCAGTTGGTACTCGGCCCGGGCGAACTCGATCGCGCCGCCGCGGGTGATGTCGGCAGCGATCCCTTCCTCGGCGGCGACCGCCTCGACGTCGTCGACGGAGCCGATCATCGCCCGGGCGGTCGCCCGGGCCGACTCCTCGCCGTAGCGGCGGGTCATCTCGGCCGGGGGCACGGCCATCCCGGCGTAGCACCAGCCGCCGTTGCGGCCGGAGGCGCCGAAGCCGGCGATCTCCGCCTCGACGACGGCGACCGTCAGCCCCGGCTCCCGCTTCAGCAGATGGTAGGCAGTCCAGAGCCCGGTGAACCCGGCACCGAGGATCGCGACGTCGACCTCGGTCGACCCGGCCAGCGGTGGCCGCGGGGTGAGGTCATCGCCGCAGGTCTCGAGCCAGTAGCTGTAGGCGCGGTAGTCCTTCACGCGGTCGGATCTCCCGGTCGATTGGCGGATTCGATCTCGCCAAGGCTACCAGAACCGCCCCTCCGCAAAATCGCGCGAGGTACGGCCGTAGTGGCGATGCCGGCGGCGTTCCCCCGGCCGTCGAACACCGGCCAGGCCCGATTCGGGAGACGCTGCGGGACGGTGCGACTCGCCTTCCCTCTATACTCGACCCCATCGCGTTGCCCGCCCGAGCCGAGGAGCCGCCCCGCATGCCGCCCGCCGTCCGCGTCCGCTTCGCCCCCAGCCCGACCGGGCTGCTCCACGTCGGCGGCGGCCGGACCGCCCTCTTCAACTGGCTGCTGGCCCACGGCCAGGCACGCCGCGCCGGCAGCGACGGCGCATTCATCCTGCGGATCGAGGACACCGACCGAGCCCGTCTCGTCGAGGGGGCCGAGCAGGGCATCCTCGACGTCCTGGCCTGGTTCGGTCTCACCTGGGACGAGGGGCCGGATGTCGGCGGCCCCCACGCCCCCTACCGACAGTCGGAGCGGACGGCGCTCTACCGGGAGGCGGCCGAGCGGTTGCTGGCCTCCGGCGACGCCTACCGCTGCTTCTGCAGCCCGGAGCGGCTGCAGGCGGTACGCGAGGCGCAGGTCGCCCGCAAGGAAGCGCCGGGCTACGATCGTCACTGCCGGGGTATCGAACGCGACGCAAGTTTCGCGCGGGCCCAGGCCGGCGACCCCTACGTCATCCGCTTCGCGATGCCCCGCGAGGGGGAGACGGTCGTCCACGACGCCCTCCGCGGCGAGATCGTCTACCAGAACGCGAACCTGGAAGACCTCGTCCTGCTGAAGACGGACGGCTTCCCGACCTACCACCTCGCCAACGTCGTCGACGACCACGACATGGCGGTCTCCCATATCCTGCGGGGGGAGGAGTGGATTCCGACGGCGCCGCTCCACCTCCGGCTCTACGCCGCGTTCGGCTGGGAAGCGCCCTCCCTGGCCCACCTGCCGCTGATCTTGGCACCAGGCGGCGGCAAACTCTCCAAGCGCCACGGCAGCACCTCGATGGAGGAGTTCCGGGCGCAGGGGTACCTGCCCGAGGCGCTGATGAACTACCTGGCGCTGCTCGGCTGGAGCCTCGACGGCGAGACCGAGATCTTCTCGAAGGCCGACCTCCTGGAGAAGTTCACGCTGGAGCGGGTCAGCCCCTCCCCAGCAACCTTCGACTACGCCAAGCTGCGCTGGTTCAACGCCCACTACATCAACCACATCGTCGCCCTAGACGACCTCGTCGGTCGGGTGGCGCCCTTCCTCGCCGACGCGGGACTGGTCGACCGGGCGGCGGTCGCCGACCCGAGTCACCCCGACCGGGCCCGGGCGCGGCCAGCAGTCGCCCTCCTGAAGGACCGGATGGAGACCCTGGCCGAGGCGCCCGACCTCCTCGCTCCCTTCCTCCGGGACGCACTGGAGTCCTACGACCCGGCGCTCCTCGTGCCGAAGAAGGGCTCCTCGGCCGAGACGTTGGCGGCGCTGGAGGCCGTCGCCCGGATGCTGCCGGAGGTCGACCTCGACGACGAGGCGGCGACCGAAGCGCGGTTCCGCGCCCTGGCCGACGAGCTCGGCCTGAAGGCGGGCACCCTCTTCATGCCGATCCGGGTCGCGGTCACCGGCCGCACCCAGTCGCCCGGCCTGTTCGAGACGATGCGCGTCGTCGGTGCCGCACGCTGCACCCGCCGGCTCGACGCGGCGATCGAGGCGCTCCGCGCCCTCGTCCCGGCTCCGGCGTAGCCTAGCCGGCGAGTCACCAACAGGAACGCAGTCGCCGACTCGCCGACTCACGACCCACGACCCACGACTCACGACTCGTCGGAGGCACCATGGCGCGACATCCGTGGGTGGCGGAGGCGGACAACGGCATCCGCTGGGCAGTCCAGCTCGTGCTCGGAGACGACGGGCTGAGCGCCGTGCGGGAGAAAGGGCGGCTCGTCGAGCAGCTCGGGTTCGATGGCTGCTTCCTCTTCGACCATCCCGCCCTCCAGGCCGACCCCTGGTTGTGCCTCGCCGCCCTCTCGTCGGTGACGGAACGGGTGCGGCTGGGGTCGGTCGTCAACTGCGCTGGCTACCGCCACCCCGCCTTCCTGGCGCGGTACGCGGCCGACCTCGACAACCTCTCCGACGGCCGCCTCCTGCTCGGGTTGGGGATCGGCTGGCTGGCCCCGGAGTTCGCCGCGTTCGACCTGCCGTTCGGCCCGCCCACCGAGCGCTACGCTCGCCTGGAGGAGACGCTGGCGATCCTCCCCGGTGTCTGGGGCGACGAAACGTTTTCCTTCGCCGGCGAGCACTACCGGGTGAACGACCTCCGGGTTGCGCCGCCGCCTGTCCAGCGTCCTCGGCCGCCCTTGATGATCGGCGGCAGCGGCGAGGCGCGGACGCTGAAGCTCGTCGCTCAACACGCCGACGCCTGCAACGTCAACGAGGTCTCCGCTACCCCCGAGGGGATGCGCAACACCGAAGGTGCCGCAGGCGTCCGCCGCAAGCTGGAGACCCTCCGCGCCCACTGCGACGCTGTCGGCCGACCGTACGAGGAGCTCCTGCGGACCCACTTCACGATCAAGCTGGTGATCGGCAGGACGGACGCCGCCGCCTCCGAGAAGCTGGAAGCGATCCTGGCCAGCCCATCCACCTCACCCGGCACCCGCCGCTCCCACCACAGCGCCTTCGTCGTCGGCTCGCCGGAGACGGTCGCAGCCCACTACCGGGCGATCGAGGCCATCGGCATCCAGTACTTCGTCGTCCAGGTGGACGCGAGCGAGTCGGAGACGCTGGAGCTGTTGGCGACCGAGGTGGCACCGCGCGTCGGGTGAGGGTCGCCTCCAGGGCAAACAGAACGTCCAAGTCGACCATGACGCCGGGGAGACCGACCAGCGCCACGGTGCCCCCGGCGAAGGTTTCCTCGGCGTCCGTTCCGTCCGCCTGCCGGACCCAGCGGGTCAGCGTCCGCTCGCTGGGGTGGAGCCGCCAGATCTCGGCGTCGCCGCGCGCTCGGTAGGCAGCCAGCTTGACGGCCACGTCGTAGTCGCCGGTAGAACGCGACCGAACCTCGACCACGAGGGGCAGCGGCGAATCGCACTGCTCGAGAAGGCCCGGTTCGTCCGGTTGTGCCCGTGCCAGCGCCGCCGGAAGCACCAGCACGTCCGGGATGAAGTAATTGCGTGCGGCGTACGCTACGCGAGCGGCGTTGACCCTGACCTCGTACTGGTCCAGGGCGATCTGCAGGCGAAGGGCATGGCCGAGCTCGAACATGTCGCGGTTGTGTCGGTAGCCGATCCCCGGCTTGGGCCTTCGGCTCGCCATCCCACAGCTCCCAGAACCCGTCCGGATCATTCGACACGAGTTCGGGGTACGCCTGCTCTCCGATCCCGTTCGCGACGCTCATCGGGGACGCTCCTCGAGCAGTGGATCGGGACCACGGGCGTATCGTACCCGCGCGACGGGGACTAGGAGATGGAACGAGGCCAACCCTCTGGGCCACCAGCACACTCACGTCCATTCGACGCGCAAAGCGGAGGCCCCCCGGGACGCACCCCCAAGGGGGCCTCCGCGCGTCGAGTTTCGGCCGCTACGCGACCTCGAAGATCGTCACCATCCCGTTCATCAGGTGGGGCTCGCCCGTGGCCGGGTCGATGATGAAGCAGATCACCGCGTAGGTGGCCGGCTCCAGGTCGAACTCGGCCAGCGTCGTCTGACCACCCGACCGCAGCGCGGCGTAGCCAACCCAGGCCGCCTGGGCGATCACCGAGTCGCCGGCGGGGGGGTGCCGCCCATCATCCCCGAGAACTCGCCGATGATCTGGTCGGCGGTCGTGCCGTCCGGCACCCGCATCATCACGACGTGGTGGGCCTGGAGTTCGCCGACGTTGGCGATCTCCCACACCTGGGGACCGGCCGGCACCGGGTCCGGCGAGACGACGTAGCGGAGGTCGTCTGTCTCCTCCAGGGTCACGGTCGCCGTCGGCTCGCCGTCGGTCGCGGGCGCGTCCTGGCTCCCGGCGGCGGGCGTTGCACCACCCCCATCGACGGTGAAGGGCACGACCCGCATCACCTCCGCGCCCTCTTCGTACTCCTCCGCCGGGTTGTAGTACGACGCGGCCCAGTGGTAGTCGCCGGGCTTCAGGTCGACGATGAACGTGGCCGTCTGGCCCGGGTCCGGGGTGTTGGTCCCGCCGACGTAGACCCAGCCGGGCTGCGGCTCGTCGCCGGCGCCCGCGGCCAGGGCCTGTTCCTCCATCTCCTCCCGGCTCAAACCCTCGGGCACCTGGACGATGTCGAGGTACCCGATAAGGTCGTCCGTCGCCGCCAGGGTGACGACGTGGAACCCCGCCGGCAGGTCGGCCGGCGCCTCGACCCCGTTCGGGCCGACGGTGACGGAGACCTCCGGCAAGCCGAACCCGTGGACGAGTGTGTCACTGAACGCGCTGTCGATCTCCTGACCGGCGACTGGCCCAAGATCGGCCGTCGAGAGCGCCCAGAGCGCCGCGGTGGCGCCGAACAACCGTAGGACCCGGTGCATGTTGCCTCCTTGGAACCCCGTCGCTGAACGCCGAACGTTGCCTGCCCGCAGCGGAGGACCCGTGGCCGGATGCGACCCTCGGTGTGGAAACGCCGGGGAGCCTACCCGTCGCTCGATGCCGTTTCGGGGGCCCGGTCCGGCACCTGCGCCGCATCGACGGCAGATCGACCGCCCCGCACTGCCGCCGGCTGCGCGGCGGTCGCCCGGCGCCGGGCAAAGGCGCGAATCCTGAAGCGGTTGCCGCAATTCGCCATCTCGCACGTGCGCCGCCGCCCGTCGCGGGCTTCGTCGAGGAAGACCCAGCCGCACCCCTCTCCCGCGCACTGACGGAGTCGGTAGCGCTCCGGCGAAACCAGCAGCTCGGCCGCGGACCGCGCCAGCGGCCAGAGCGGCCGAGCCAAATCCGGGTCGCTCGTCGACTCCGGCCATCCCCAAACGAACCCTTCCCCCGAAGGAGCCACCGTGACGGCGGCCATCGCCGCCTCCAACTCGCGATTGAGCATCGCCAGTCCGGCCGGATCGGGCGCCCGCCCGTGTGCCGCGCCGACGACGAGCGCCTGGATCGCCTCCCGCAGCTCCCTCGCCCGCTGGGTTACGCGCGACGCCCCACCGGGGTTGGCGTCGGCGGCGCCTCGGAGCGATTCGTGGTCCGCGTCCGTCAGGACTCCCGCCCGGAGGCCAAGAGCGTGTTGCAAAACCTGCCGCTGACCCTCGGGCCGTCGGTCCCGGGTGGGGGCTAGCGAATCGGCGGTCCGTCGTCGTCCTGCCGCGCGTCGTCGCCGCGCATCCATGGCGTGAACGTGATGCCGACCAGGAGCCCCTCCGGCCCGAGCAGGCGCGTGACGGTCTGGCCCCACGGCTCTTCCCGCGCCGCCACGAGCAGCGAGTACCCCCGGGCCGCCAGCTCCGCCGTGGCCGCCCCCACGTCGTCCACGTCGAACTCGATCCACGCCTGGGGAACGGGCACGCCCTCCGGCCAGGCGTCGGTGCCGAAGCAGGACCGCGCGGCCTGCGACAGGGGCCAGACCGCGAAATGCTTCACGCCCGGCAGGCGGGCGGTGTGGAGGTAGCCGTCGTCGTCGCGGTCCAGCGGCAGGGCGAGCGCGTCCACGTACAAAGCCGCGCCCGCTCCCCGGTCGGGGAGCACCGGCCCGAACCCCGCCACAAACAAGACCCTCATGCCTCCCTCCTCCCCGTGTGACCCTTGCTGCTCGAGATGTCGATTCCCGGTCCCCGCGCGCCGCCCTCAGGCGGTTTTGCAACACGCTCTAAAGACCAGGAGCTCGTCGGAGCCGGTCAACGCCTCCGTCGGTTCCTGCCGCAGCCGCCAGAACAGGGTGTTGGCGAAGTCCAGGCAGGCCCGACCGCCGATGAGCGGCAGCCGCGTCATGAGCGGTTCCCCGCGGATGTCCATGCTCATCACCAAGACCGCGTTGAGCGATTAGCCGAGGATGAGAGTACGGGACGGCGCCCGAACGCCAACCCTGCCCGCAGCCGGACCCGAGGGTTCTCGCACCGAGGTGGCCGATCAGGCAGCGTGGACGGGCCCTGCGGCGTTCGGTTTCGCGTGATCAGGCGTCCGCGCCGGCGCGGCGGTCTCGGATGGTCGTGCGGGCGGAGAGCGGACGAGGCAGCCCGGGTCGGTGCCGATGACGGGCGCGCGAGACGGGACAAGCCGGTCTCGGGGCGGGCAATGGATCGCCTCCCAGAACCGGCGAAATGGATCGACGACGCCGGGCCAGCGGTGATCCCCGATTTCGGCCCGGGGGCGGCAGTGCTCCTAGAGGCGAGCGACGATCGCCTCGGCCATCCCCGTCGTCGTCGCGGCCCGGCTCGGGTCGCGGTCGGCGCGCAGGTCGTAGGTGACCTCCTGGCCGTCGCGGATCACCCCGGCCACCGCCCCCTCGACCTTCTCGGCAGCATCCCGCTCGCCGAGGTGGCGGAGCATCAGGGCGCCGGAGAGGATCATTGCCGTCGGGTTCGCCTCGTTCTTGCCGGCGTGGCTGGGTGCCGAGCCGTGGATCGGCTCGAAGACCGCGGCGTCCGGCCCGATGTTGCCGCTCGGCGCCACCCCGAGGCCGCCGACCATGCCGGCCACGAGGTCGCTGAGGATGTCGCCGTAGAGGTTCGGCATTACCAGCACGTCGTAGTCGCGCGGTTTCTGCATCAGTTGCATGCACATGTTGTCGACGATTCGGTCGTTGAACTCGATCTCGGGGTACTCCGCCGCCACCGCCTGCGCCTCCTTCAGGAAGAGGCCGTCGGTGAACTTCATGATGTTGGCCTTGTGGACCGCCGTCACCAACCGCCGGTCGTTTGCGCGGGCATAGTCGAACGCGTAGCGGACGATCCGGCGAGACCCCTCGGGCGTGATCATCTTGATGCTGAGGGCGGCGTCGGCGGCGATCTGCTTGGCGCTGACCGCGTTGATCCCCTCGATCACCTGGCGAGCCTCGGCCGAGCCCGTGTCGAACTCGACCCCGGCGTAGAGGTCCTCCATGTTCTCCCGCACCACCACCAGGTCGATGTCGTCAAAGGTGGATTGGACGCCTTCGATCGTCTTGCCGGGGCGGAGGTTGGCGTAGAGCCCGAGCGCATGCCGAAGCCCGACGTTGACCGAGCGGAAGCCGGTCCCGATCGGGGTCGTCATCGGCCCCTTCAGGCCGACCTTGTTCCGGCGGATCGAGTCGAGCGTCTCTTCCGGCAGGAGGTCGCCGTGCGTCTCAAGGGCGGTCATCCCGGCGGGGCGGACATCCCACTCGATCCCGACGCCGGTCGCGTCGAGCACCCGTTGGGTCGCCCCCGCCACCTCCGGCCCGATCCCGTCGCCGGGGATGAGCGTGATTCGGTATGCCATGCCTGCCCCCGTTCCTCCGTGTGGCCTCAACCCAACCGTCGCCGCATTGTCGCACGCGAGACCCAGCGGATCGGGGCGGACCCAGCAGCGGTTGAGGGATGGGGGGAGTCGGCCGGGATGCGGCGGGGAGTCCGCGTCAGCCGGCAAAGAGGGCGTCGAGGTCGATCGCGACGCCGGGCAGGGCGGCGAGCCGGATGACCCCGCCGCGAAGGAGCGACTCCTCGTAGCTGCCGTCGGCCTGCCGCACCCACCGCATCAGCGTCCGCTCGAAGGGGTGGAGGCGCCAGATCTCGGCATCTCCGCGGGCCTGGTAGTCGGCCAGCTTCTCCTCCACATCGTAGTCGCCGGTCGAGCGGGACCAGATCTCGACGACGAGCGGCAGCGGCCCGTCGTAGACCTCGAGGACATCATCGCGGTCCTTGAATTCCGTGGCGAACGCCAGCGGGAAGACGAACACGTCCGGGATGTAGTAGGTCGCCCCCGGCTTCCGGAGCCGACCGCCGTCGATCCGTACATCGTAGACCGAGAGATCGAGTTGGGAGCGGATCGCGAAGCCGACGGTGATCTCCCACTGGTTGTGCCGAAACGTCATCGCCGGCTTCTCACGCAGCCGCCCATCGACGAGCTCCCACTTCCGGTCCGGCTCGGCGAACGCCAGCCGCAGGTAGGCCTCCTCGTCGATCCGGGTCTCGATCGCCATCTCCGCCTCCCGGCGCGTCCACGTATCTTCCAGTGTATGCCTCCTGGGGGCCACCTCTTCTCTGAACCGCCAATCTCCCCCCGGCCGGGCGGCGCCGGACGTTGCCGGGTCCGGGGGCCTCGGCCACACTGCCGGCGAGCCGCGCCAGGCAGCGCGGGCCGAATCGAGGGAGCACGGGAGGGGAGACGTGGTGGAGACCGAGCGGAGCGAGCCGGCCGGCGACCCGAGTCCCTGGTCGCCGATCCGACCGGTCACCCTCGTCGTCCTCGACGGCTGGGGCCTCGGCCGGGACGAACCGGGCAACGCCGTGCTGGCGGCGGAAACGCCGACGATGGACCGCCTCTGGGAGGCCTACCCCCACGCGACCCTGGAGACCTCCGGCGAGGATGTCGGCCTGCCCGCCGGCCAGATGGGCAACTCCGAGGTCGGCCACCTCAACCTCGGCGCCGGCTTCGTCCCCTACCAGTGGCTGACCAGGATCGACAAGGCGGTCGCCCAGGGCGACCTGGCGCGCAACCCGGCCCTGGCCACTCTCTTCGCCCACCTGCGCCGGACCGGCGGCACGCTCCACCTCCTCGGTCTCCTCTCTGACGGCGGCGTTCACTCCCACGTCCGCCACCTGGAGGCCCTGCTCCGCCTGGCCTCCGTCGAGGACATTCCAGACGTGGTCGTCCACGCCTTCACCGATGGCCGCGACACCGCCCCGACCGCCGGCGCCGGGTTTGTCCGCGACTTGGAGGCATTCCTCGCCGGTCTCGGCATCGGCCGAGTCGCGACCGTCTCCGGCCGCTACTGGGCGATGGATCGCGACCACCGGTGGGAGCGCACCCGCGCCGCCTACGGCGCGATCGTCCTCGGCCGCGGCGAGGAGGCGGAGACGGCCGCCGCCGCGGTCGGGAGGGCCCACGCCGGGGGCGTCACCGACGAGTTCGTGCCACCGACCGTGATCGTGCCGGCGGGCGGGGCGCTGCCGGCGGTGCGGCCGGGGGATGCCGTCCTCTTCTTCAACTTCCGGGCCGACCGCGGCCGCCAACTCCTCGCCGCCCTGGTCGACCCCGCCTTCGCCGGCTGGGACCGCGGGCCGGCCGTGCCGAATCTCGCCGTGGCGACGATGACCCGCTACGTGGAGGCGTTGCCAGCGGCGGCGCTGTTCGAGCCGCACGACGTCGTCTGGCCGCTGGCGCGGGTGATCTCAGGGGCCGGTTTGGCGCAGTTCCACGCCGCCGAGACGGAGAAGTACGCCCACGTCACCTTCTTCTTCAACGGTGGGCGGGAAGAACCCTACCCCGGCGAAGAGCGGTCGCTCGTCCCCTCGCCGAAGGTCGCCACCTACGACCTTGAACCGGGGATGAGCGCCGCCCCCCTGACCGAGGCGGTGGTGGCCGCGCTCCGCTCCGGCCGCTACGCCTTCCTCGTCGTCAACTACGCCAACGGCGACATGGTCGGCCACACCGGGGTCTTCGCCGCGGCGAAGGCGGCGATCGAGACGGTCGACCGCTGCCTCGCCGACGTGGTCGCGGCGACGCTCGCGGCGGGCGGTGCCCTGCTGGTGACGGCCGACCACGGCAACGCCGAGGAGATGGTCGACCGCGAGACGGGACAGCCGATGACCGCCCACACCACCAACCCGGTGCCGCTGGTGCTCGTCGCCCCCGACGGCCACGCCCTCCGCCACGCTGAGCTCCGCCAAGACGGCCGCCTCGCCGCCGTCGCGCCCACCGTCCTGGCGATGCTCGGACTGCCGACGCCGCCGGCGATGACGGAGCCGGGGCTGATCGTCGAGGCGCCGAGCCAAGACTAGCGAGCGACCGGGCCGCCACTCCGATCCCACTCGCGTCCCATGCCCACGGGAAGCACGCCGTTGCCGCGTCTACCCGAGAGGCAACCGCTCCGCCCCCGGCGCCCCCGGCGCTCCCGGCGGCCGCTTCGAGGACCATCCCGGTTGGGTCCTTCTCCGGGGTAACGACGAGTTCCCAGCAAACCAGCTCCAGGTCGCGGACAGCGGACGTCCACCCCAACCAGCGGGTTGCGGAACAGTCGGCCGCGCCGCCTGTCCGTCATCCCGAGCGGAGCCGAGGGATCTCGTCCGGGACGCCGCGACGACGAGATCCCGCGGTCCCGGTCGGGATGACGGAGGGGGCAACTCTTCGGCAAACCGCTGGAGCTGCGGACGAAAGGGCGGTGAGGCCCTTCGGCCCGGATGTCGCCCCCAAGGTAAGCCCCACGCGTCCGATCAGGCGCGAGACCAGACTTCGCTGGACGGGCACGGCCTCGGATCGTCCAGAGCGTCGGGGCCGTGCTCCTGGGCTAATCCACAACGCCGGCAGGAATCCGACGGAGGCGACTGCGCAGCCGGCAGGGGCCTTCCCAACCGCTCCCCGCTCCGCCGCGCCCGTGCCCGGGCATCTTTACCCGCGCCTACGCCGCCGGCGTCGCAATCCCTCCGTCGGGGGCCAGGAAGCGGACGACGGTGCCGGCTCCAGAGGCGACGCTGAGGTAGGCGACGTAGAGGCCGCCATCGGGGGCCACCGCCAGCCCGCTCGGGGCGATCAGCCCGGGACCGGCGATCTCGTCTTGGCCACCGTCCGGCCCGACTCGGACGAGCCGCCCTTCCAGGGTGGTCGGGTCGGCAGGGTCGATGTTGATCAGGCCGCCGGTGTTGAACTCCAGCACGTAGAGGCTGCCATCCGGGCCGAAGGCGACGTCGATGATGTTGGTGAACCCCTCGGCGAAGACCTCCGGTTCGCCGCCCCCGGCGGGCACCCGAAAGACACTCGCGCCGCCGGCCGGGAACGGGAACCCCGTCAGCTGGCCGACGTAGAGGTCGCCGTCCGGTCCGACGGCGACCGCGTTCGGCACCGCCTCCATCGGGATCTCGGAGCCGTCGGGCGCCTCCTGCATCGTTTCGGGAAAGACGGCCAGTGTCTCGATGGCGCCGTCCGCGGAAACCGCCAGCAACGAATTGCCGCCGGCGTCGGCGACGACGAGGCGGCCATCGGGCAGGGCGTCGAGCGCATAGGGGTTGGAGTCGGCGATGCCCCCGTCCGGGTTCTCGCGCTCCTCAACCCCAGCAATGTCCGCCACTTCGGCCAACTCGCCCGACTCCGTGTCGACGGCGAAGAGTCGGCCAAGCTGGGGCGGCCCCTCGATCTCGGCCTCCGCCCGCGTGTTCGGGTCGGCCCCAACGCCGATGACGGCATGGAGCGCGTCGTCGACGAAGGCCACGTCGTGGATCCCGGTCGCGTTCTCGCCACTGCCTTCGATGCCGCGGGAGATGACGCCCTCGACGATCCGCTCATGGTCGCCGGTGGTCAGGTCCACCCGCGTGATCGCGCTGGACCGGCCGTAGCACTCGCGGTCGCCCTCCGGTCCCTCGACGCACGGCCCCTCGCCGCCGGCGCCGGCCTCCGCGACGTAGAGGGCGCCGTCCGGCCCGAAGACCAGGTGGCGCGGGTTGTCCAACCCGGCGACGACGACCTCCGCCCCGTCCGGCACCGGCGGCATCGCCGTCACCACCGGCGACGCCTCGACCGTGACCGGCGATCCTTCGATCGTCGCGACGGGACTGGCGTCCTGGGCGAGCACCCCGCCGGCTCCGGGCGCGGCGAGGATCGACGCCAGCAACGCGGACACGACGAGCGATCGGGCGATCCGGATCCAGTCCATGCGGTCTCCTCCTGAACGGGCGCGTCCGAAACCGTCGCTCGCGCGGCGGCGGACCGAGAACAGCATACCCCGGTGCCCGCCGGACGCATCAACAGTCGATTGCGGACGCCAAGCTATGGCTCGTTCGGCAACGGTGGCAGGGCACGGACCCCACCAGCCCCCCGCGTCCTCTGCCGAGTCAAGCGAGAAGGCGTTGCTCGCGCGGTCCGAGCGGCCGTCCGCGGCACCCACCCCGTA
>CADCWF010000319.1 GCA_902806345.1 uncultured Thermomicrobiales bacterium | reverse complement strand
GCGGCGGACATCACGGCCTGGTAGCCGGTCCCGGTCGCGCCCGCGGGGGTCGTCGTGACGACGGCCCCCGCGGCGCGTCCCCGGGGCCCGACGGCGCCGGGGGCGGGCGGACAAGGGGTCGTCTGCCGCTGAGACGGACTCTGGCAAGGTCCTCGTCTCGGTGACATCGCGAGGCATGGAACGATCGTGAGGTGCTTCGCGCGGGGGGGTGCGTCTTGCAACCGCTCCACGAGTCACCCTCCAAGTCCGTTACCTGCCGACCCGACGCCCGCCTTGCCCACCCTCGGCCGCGAGGCAGCGCTGGCCCGGCCTGTCGATTAACACATGGCAGCGGCCGTCTGTTCGCCTGCGACGGCCTCGCCCTCGCCGTAGGCGGGATAACCCGCTGCGGTCGCCGGCCTCCTTGAGGAGGCCGTGGCCATCGCCGCGTCCGGGACCTCGCGACCGCCGCCCGCGAGCGGATCGGCCAGGCACTTGCCCCAGACGACTGCGCTGACCCTGGTCGGACCGTCGCCGTCGTGCGGGTGGCGCTCGGCCTCGCCGCGCTGGCCAAGGCGTAGGCGGCCCGCCACGGCTTCGTCCCCGGCCCCGTAGCGGCCGAGGTGGCCGCCTCCATCGAGGGGCACGCCGGGTGCGGTAGGGTGCGCCGGTTGCCCACCGCGCCCAGGCGACCGTCCCTGCCGGCCCCGGACGCGGTGGCCGCCGTCATCCGCCCGACGGCATCAATTTGTAGCTCCTGCTACGAACCAGAGGAGCGGCGCCGGGGCGTTGCTCCCGCGGCGATCCTCCACGGTGATCCGCGGGGGCGCCTCCCCCGTAGGAGCGGCCACTGCGGACGGCTGCCGCCGACCACCCAAGGGAGAGCGCACCATCACCCTCGTCCACGAGCCGACCGTCCTCGCCGCCGCCCGCCGCCCCGGCACCCGCCGCAGCCTCGTCGGCGGCGGTGCCCTCGCCGCCGCCGCGGCCCCCAGCGGCCGCGCGGCGGCGGCGACGACTACACCGACCTCGAGGTCCTGAACTACGCCCTGACCCTGGAGCACCTGGAGTACGCCTTCTACCGCGACGGCCTCGAGCGCTTCTCCGGGCAGGACTTCAAGCGCGGCGGCTTCGGCATACCCGCCTACGGCCGGCTGAAAACGATCCGGGCGCACGAGCGGACCCACGTCGAGACGCTCACCGGCGTCATCACCGACCTCGACGGCGACCCTGCCGGGGATACTCCCGGCTACGCCGGCGCGGCAACCTTCCGGTCGGTCGCGGCCTTCCTGGCAGCCGTCCGGCTGCTGGGGAACACGGGGGTGGCGGCCTACGACGGGGAGGCCGCCCTGATCGCCACGGTTGGGGCCCGCCACGCCGCCTGCCGGGACGACCCCAACGGGGACCGCCCGTTCTCGGACGCGTCCGACGTCCCGCTGTCGCCGGAGGAGGCCCGTAGGCACCTCCTTGGGGACCGCGCGAGTCCGCGGGCTTGCGCGTACGGGACGCGGGACGGGACTCTCCGCCGCGTCTACTCGGTCTCACGTGCCCGGCCGGGAAACCGCACGGCCGGACACGGGTGGCACCCCCTAGCCGGTGCCGTGCGGGCCCCCCCGCCCCCTGACCGCAGCCGGCGGGAGCAGCGCGTGAGGGCCGGGGGTGGGGGTTTTCCGCTACCATCCGCCCCGGAGCCGGAGCCGGAGCCGGGGCGCGGCGGAGGGAGCGGGATGCGGGAGCTGAAGGGACTCGTCCTCGCCGGCGGCAGGGGCTCGCGACTGCGGCCGCTGACGGCGACCGGCGCCAAGCAGCTCGTCCCGGTCGCCAACAAGCCCGTCCTCTTCTACGCCCTGGAACAGCTCGTCGAGGCCGGCATCGACGAGATCGGGATTATCACCGGCGACACCGCTGCCCAGGTCGAGGCCGCCGTCGGCGACGGCGCACGCTTCGGCGCCAACGTCACCTACCTGCCGCAGATCGCCCCCCTTGGGCTCGCCCACGCCATCGTCACCGCCCGCGACTGGCTGGGCGAGAGCCCCTTCTGCATGTTCCTCGGCGACAACTTCCTGATGGGCGGCATCGCCGACCAGACGCAGCGGTTCGCCGAGGCCGACTGCGCCGGCCAGATCCTCCTCAAGCGGGTCGCCGACCCGGCCGCCTTCGGCGTCGCCGTCCTCGACGGCGACGGGCGCGTCGAGCGGCTGGTCGAGAAGCCGCGCGAACCCCTCTCCGACCTGGCCGTCATCGGTGTCTACTACTTCGGCCCCGAGGTCCACGCGGTGACGCCCCACCTCGTGCCGTCCGCGCGCGGCGAGCTGGAGATCACCGACGCCATCCAGGGGCTGATCGACGCCGGCCGCGAGGTTCGCTCCAGCCTGATCACCGCCGAGTGGATCGACACCGGCAAGAAGGACGACATGCTGGAGGCCAACCGCCTCGTCCTGGCGACCCTCCACCGCCGGATCGACGGCGACGTCGACCCCGACACGACGCTGGTCGGCGCGGTCGTCATCGAGGCCGGGGCGCAGATCCGGGGCTCGACGGTGCGCGGGCCGGCGATCATCGGGGCCGGCACCAAGATCGTCGACTCCTACGTCGGCCCCTTCACCGCGATCGGCGAGGACTGCGACCTCTCGGCCTGCGAGATCGAGCACTCGATCGTGCTCGACCGCTCGACCATCCGAAACGTCTCCCAGCGGATCGCCGATTCGCTGA
>CADCWF010000318.1:17838-18123 GCA_902806345.1 uncultured Thermomicrobiales bacterium | reverse complement strand
GCTCGTCGCGGACGACGACGACGCCCTCGAGACGATCGGCCATCGCCTCGCCGGATCGGCGACGATGCCGGACGGTTCCCTTACCCTGGCGGCGGTGCGGGATCTGCCCCGGGCTATTGCCCGGCCCGTCCTTCGGACCTGGGTCGGCGACCAGAGCCGGGGCGCGGTTGAGGCCACGGCCGAGCGGATCGAGGCGCTGGTCGACCGTGCCTCGACCGGCGCCGGGGGACGGATCGACCTCGGGGGAGGCTGGACTGCCGTGGCTGGGTCCGGCCGACTGCGGCT
>CADCWF010000318.1:0-17822 GCA_902806345.1 uncultured Thermomicrobiales bacterium | reverse complement strand
GCAGGAGCTGCAGCGGCGCATCTACGAACTCGGCAAGGCGCTCGATGTCCGCTATAGCGGTCGGGTGCCGCTGATGATCGGCGTCTTGAACGGGGCGGTGGCGTTCATGACCGACCTCATGCGGGCGATGACGATCCCGGTCGAGATCGACTTCATGGCCGTCTCCTCCTACGGCAACAGCACCAGGAGCACCGGCGTCGTCCGCATCCTCAAAGACCTGAACAACGAGATCGAGGGCCGCGACGTGCTGGTGGTCGAGGACATCGTCGACAGCGGGTTGACGCTGCGCTATCTGCTCGATGTGCTCCAGACGCGCCGCCCGGCCTCGGTGGAGGTGGTCGCGCTGCTACGCAAGGCAAAGCCGGACGCCATTCCGGTCGATGTCGATCTCGTCGGGTTCGACATCCCCGACGAGTTCGTCATCGGGTACGGACTGGACTATGCGGAGCGATACCGAAACCTGCCATACGTCGCGATCCTCGACCCCGCCGCGATCAAGGACGAAGCGGGCGCCAGTGTATAGTTTTGGCTCGCGCCGGACGGCACCCCCGCCACGTTTCCCGTCGCCGGCGCGACGTGGGAGAGAATGATGGGCGATACGAAATGGCTCCGGAGCGGGGCCGTCTGGCTGGTCCTCGTCGTAGCGGTCGTGGCCGTCTGGCTCCTGTTCGTCGGGCGGGAGAACAACCCACCGTCCCGGACCCTCGGCACCGTGGCGGCGGACATCCGGGACGGCAAGGTCGATCGACTCACGCAGCCGGTGGATAGCCAGGACGTGGCGGTCGACTACGGCCAGGCCACCGGATTGACGGACGCCGTCACCACCTTGCCCGCCGACACGGACATCTTTTCGGCGCTCCAGGAGCACGGCGTCGACCTCGCGGCGCTGCCTCCCGACCTGATCGAGATCGAGCCGGCGAGCCCGTGGGGAGCATGGCTCGGCGCCATTACGTTCTTGTTGCCGACGCTCTTCCTGATCGGCATCTTCGTCTTCATGATGCGGCAGGCGCAGGGCAGCAACAACCAAGCGATGAGCTTCGGCAAGAGCCGGGCGCGCCTCTTCACCGGCAACAAGCCGAGCGTCACTTTTTCCGACGTGGCCGGCGTCGACGAGGCGAAGGAAGAGCTGGTCGAGGTCGTCGAGTTCCTCAAGTACCCGGACAAGTTCGCCGCCCTCGGGGCGCGGATCCCGCGCGGGGTGCTGCTGGTCGGGCCGCCAGGCACCGGCAAGACGCTGCTCTCGCGCGCCGTCGCCGGCGAGGCGGGGGTGCCGTTCTTCAGCATCTCGGGCTCCGAGTTCGTCGAGATGTTCGTCGGCGTCGGCGCCAGCCGGGTCCGCGACCTGTTCGACCAGGCCAAGCGCAGCGCCCCCTGCATCGTCTTCGTCGACGAGATCGACGCGGTCGGGCGGCAGCGGGGGGCCGGTCTCGGGGGCAGCCACGACGAGCGGGAGCAGACCCTGAACCAGATCCTGGTCGAGATGGACGGGTTCGACTCGTCGACCAACGTGATCGTGATCGCCGCCACCAACCGGCCCGACGTGCTCGACCCGGCGCTGCTGCGCCCGGGCCGCTTCGACCGCCAGGTGATCCTGGACCGGCCGGACATCCAGGGGCGCCGCGCGATCCTCGACGTCCATGCCCGTGGCAAGCCCCTCGAAGAGGAAGTCTCGGTCGAGAACCTGGCCCGCCAGACGCCGGGATTCTCCGGTGCCGACCTGGAGAACCTCGTCAACGAAGCGGCAATCCTCGCCGCCCGCCGGAACAAGAAGACGGTCGGCCGCGACGAGCTGACGGAGGCGATCGACCGGGTGATCGCCGGGCCGCAGCGGAAGAGCCGGGTCATCTCGGACCGCGAGCGGACGATGACGGCCTACCACGAGGCCGGCCACGCCCTGGTGGCGCGGATGCTGCCCAACGCCGACCCGGTGCGGAAGGTGAGCATCGTCGCCCGCGGGATGATGGGTGGCTACACCCGGGTGGTGCCGGACGAGGACAGGCTCTTCAAGACGAAGGCCCAATTCGAGGACGACCTGGCGGTCTTCATGGCCGGCCACGTCGCCGAGCGGATGGTGTTCGAGGAGCAATCGACCGGGGCGGCGAACGACATCGAACGGGCGACCGGGGTGGCCCGCCGGATGGTGACCGAGTTCGGCATGAGCGAGAAGCTCGGCCCGCTCGCCTTCGGCAAGAAGGACGAGTTGGTCTTCCTGGGCCGCGAGATCAGCGAGCAGCGCAACTACAGCGACGAGGTCGCCTACGCGATCGACCGCGAGATCAGCCGGCTGGTCGAGGCGGCCCACGGCCGAGCCAAGGAGATCATCGAGTCCAACGCCGACAAGCTGGAGGCGATCGCCCACCTCCTGATCCGGGAAGAGACAATCGAAGGCGACCAGCTAGAGATGCTCTTCGATACGCCGCGGCCCAAGCCGGATCTGGTCGGGCCGCCGACGGGTCGACCGGCGGCGAAGGTCCCGGCCGCCGTCCCATCCCCGCCGATGCCTCCGGTCCGGGAGGCGCGGGAGCGGGACGCCCCGCCGACGGGTGCGGGCAACTGGTCGCCCCAACCGGCGGACTAACCGTGGGCGATCGGGGGGACGTACCACCCACGGAAACGACCCGGCCGCAGGGCCGGGTCGTCGTCATTCCAGACGGTGGAGGCGGGGGGACTCGAACCCCCGACCTCTACAGTGCGATTGTAGCGCTCTCCCAGCTGAGCTACGCCCCCGCGGGAACGTTGGGGAGTATATGGGAGAGCCGAGTGGGCGTCAAACGAGGTCGAAGCCCCACGATGGGCAGGTCGGGGGCGCCCTACTCGAGGCCGAGCGACTTCGGTGACGCCGGCACGCCGTTGGCCGGCAGGCGGGAGGGGATCCTTTCCAGCCGGCGGAGCACGAGCCGATCGGGGTCGACTCGCCAGTCGACCGTGCATTGCGGCAACTGCTATACTGCTAACGAAAGAGTGCGGGCGTAACTCAGCTGGTAGAGTGTCTGCTTCCCAAGCAGGATGTCGTGGGTTCGAGTCCCATCGCCCGCTCCAAGCGCACCTTGAAGCCTATAATGGCTCGGCGGATGGCAGTCGTAGCAGCGCCGGATCGCTGGACGATCCGCCAACCGCCGGATATCCCTCCGCCGCTGCCCCGGCCACCACAGGCCGTTTCGGCGCCGCCGGCCCCGCCGCGCTGGTGCTGGTGCTCGGCCCGTTAGTCCAGTCGGGGCGCCGCCATCCCTCGGCCGAGAACATGTCCCCCCGGACCATCCAGACCTACACCGAAGCAGTGACTGCTCCGGAGTGTTCCTCGTCGCGCGGGGGACGCTGATGGATCCTGGAGACGTGGCCGGGGAGCAGGTCGAGGCGTTCGCCGCCCCTCCCATGCCCGGTTTTGATAGGCGTTGATTAGATATCTCACAGTCACGTCCCAGTCGCGTTGCAGTCGTATGGAATGGAAATTGACACTCCCGAGCTGGAGAGGGCGAACAGGTGAGTAACGCTTCGTGAGTCGACCGGATGGGCAATCCGTGCCTTCAATCAAGCGGAAGCACGCATCCGACATGAGGACTTAAGGAGAGAGGCCATGTGGAGTGTAGTTGCTGCCCTCGCGGCTGTACTCAGTGCCGTTCAACTCATACCTCAAGCATGGAACGCGATGAGATCACGAGATCTCAAGAATGTTTCTCTGCTTACATTTGGAACCATAAGCTTTTCCACGTTGTTGTGGTTGCTGTATGGAATACATCTCGAAGATGCTGCCATTATCCTTGCGAACGCAACGGCGCTCATTTGTGCGTCAATTATTAGTCTCACAAAGGTCAGGAACGGTTGGAATAGGGACCAACCTTCGACACCGAAGGCTCCACAGGTGCATGACAGGCTCTGGGGCTGACCAAGGCGGAGACTTCGACTCTGCGACCTCTGCCGGCGTTACGAGACGATTAAGGGCCCCGGAGACGCCGAAAGCGCGGGTGATCTCGCGGACGCAGACCCCCTAGCCGGCCCGCTCCAGGAAGAAGCGGGCAATTTCCGCGGCCGCGAGGTCCGGCGCCTCGTAGTGGACGAAGTGGCCGACCCCCTCGGCCCGGCTCGCCTCGGCGTTACGAAAGGTCTGGCCGACGAGATCCATCCACTCCACCTTGAGGATCGGATCGCGGGTGCCCCAGAGCACGCGCGTCGGCGCCTCGATCGGCGGCAGCGCCGGGGCCGTGCCCGCGATGGCCTGCCGGCGGGCGGGGGCCGAGGAGAGGTACCAGTCGAAGCCGCCCTGCAGGTTTCCGGGGCGCAGGAAGTTGTCCACCCAGCGCTCCAGCCCCCCCTCAAAGGTCTTTGGGTCGGCGCTCCAGTGGCGGAGGAAGTGGCCGACGTAGGCCGCGCAGGCCTCGCGCGAGCTGCCGACGAGCGCCGCCGCCCAGGGCTGCTGGTGGAAGAACTGATACCACGTCTCGTTCAGGTGGTCAGCCGCCGCCCACCGGGCGCCGATGGCGGGGGTCGGGCAGTTGAAGAAGAAGAGGCCAGACAGCCGCTGGGGGTGGCGGCGGGCGAAGGCCTGCATGACGCCGGCGCCGACGTCGTGCCCGACGAGACCGACGCGGCCGAGGGCGAGCGCGTCGAGCAGCGCCAGCAGGTCGGCGGCGTGGGCGTCGGCATCCGCGGTGGGATCCGGCGGCGCGGCCGGGTCGCGCCCCGCCTCGCCGACGCCCCGGAGGTCGGGGGCGAGCAGGTCGAAGCGGTCGGCCAGCCGCGCCATGAGCGGCTCCCAGGTGGCCCAGAACTCCGGCCAGCCGTGCAGCAGGACCAGGGGCGGGCCGGACCCCGCCCGGGCCACGTGCATGCGGATGCCGCGCACCTCCACCCGGTGGTGTGCGATCCGGAGCGGGGAGGCAGAACCGGCGGGGATGTCCTGCTCAAGTTTGGTCGGCTTGCTTTCGGTCATCTGACCCCCCTGGCGCGATAGTTGGGACGCGGTCCACGCCCCGCCCGATGCGAAACCGGAGGGTGGAGGCGTCCCAGGAAGACGGTCGGACGACCAATGAACAGTCGCTGAAAACTGCTCCGCCGGACGTTCTTGCCACATGAAACGAAACCGGTAGGATGCGCACTCGAACTTCCCTGGCCCGCGCCAGAGGAGCCGCCAAATGGCCAAGCGTGCCCCCCCGTCCCGTCTGCTCGACGACCGGAAACCGGATGGGAGGCCCCAGGGGCCCTCCGGCGTTGCAAACGTACCAGCCTCTCCTTTCGTCCGCTTGAATATCGCCGAGGGCAAGCTGAGGCTGCCGCTACGGCTGCGGGTCGCCGAGGTCGACTTGGCCAACGGCGACGTGCCCTTTCCGGACGCCGCGGCCGACGCCTGGCACTACGACACCTAGGGCTCCTACTTCCGGGCCAAAGGCGACCCGGGCCGAAACGCCGACCCAGGTGCCGGCACCGGCTCGGCAGGGGAAACGTTCCGGCGTACGGTGTAGCCGCCCAGCCCCCGCGGTATCACTGGAGCACCTGACCAATAGCCTGGCTGGTGCTCGGGTCGCACCGTCAACATCTCCCCGAAGGTGCACGTCGGACGCACCGCCGAAGTCCGCGACGTTGCGACCCCAGTCGCTGGTGTAAGCGGTGCCTACGAGGGCGACCACCTTCGCCAGACCGGCCAACTCTTCTTCGACGACGCCTTCAGCGACGAGGTCTACGCGACCGCCCAAGCCTACGCGGGCCGCAACGACGCCCGGCGTCTGGGCAACGATGAAGGCATCCTCCCGATCACCTGGACGAACCGGGCTTCCTTTGTGGTTCTGGCGCCGCTCGCCGTGGGCTCGCCGGAATCGGGGCTCCTCGGTACCATCACCATCGGGCGCGACTCTTCCGCCACCTCGGAGCCGACCAGTGACACCGGCGGCCCCCACGGCCCACGGCCGGGCGGCGAAGGCGGACAGCAGCGGATTGGGCCCGGTGGCGGCCCCGTAGCCGGCAACGGCGAGCGGCGCCGCCATGGTTCGCGGCGTACGGTAGGGGCGATGATGCCGTCGCGAGAGGAGCAGGGGATGGTAGATGCGGGCTCGGCCGGTCGGCCGGGAGTTTCAGGCACCGGCCCGATGGAGTACCCGACGAACCGGGTGGTCGGCGCCGTCGACCGGATGAAGCTTGGGGAGGTCGTGCCGGATCTGATCGACGCTGGGTTTGCCCCGGTCGGGATCCTCGCGGGTGAGGCTGGGCTGCGGCGGCTCGCAGAGACGGGCGGCGGCCACGGCCTGGTCGGCCTGATGCGGCGCTTTACGAAGAGCACCGGCGGCGAGCTGGACCACATCCGACAGGCGGAGCAGGAGCTTCGAGCCGGTCACGCCCTCGTCGACGTCGAGGTGAGCGGCGACGCCGAGAAGGAACGCGCCCGCGACGTGCTGGTCCGCCACGGGGGGCACTTCGTTGCCTACTTCGGGCATTGGACGATCGAGACTCTGATCTGAGGGCCGACCTTGCCGCCGTCGTCGGGCCATCGTCGTCACCGCTGGGCATCCTGCGGTCTCGGCCGCTGGCCTCGCGCCGCTGGCGGGGGCTCGCCCTGCGGACCGCGCTCCACCGCTTGGCCGGGTACCGGCCGCCGACGATAGACCGAGGGCACCGAGGGGTCGCCGCCACCGCGGGCGGTGGCGCTACGATTCAAGCTCCCGATCGATGGGGCGGAACCCTCGCGGCGGGCCGAGAACCTCCTTCACCAGCCACGCCCGACGGAGCGCGCCGCGCGAGGCCAACGCGGGGCCCAGCGGGCTGCTCCTTGGTCGGCTTCCAGACGGCTCGGCGGTGCTGGTGCTGACGGTGGTGCTTGTGCTGGTGCTGGTGCCGATACCCGGCGTCCGCGGCCCGAGGTGGTCCTCGGGAAGGCGCGGCGGGCGGCCGGGGGATGTCCGCGCGTTGAGCGCCTCCCGCCGCAGCCGCGCCGCCCGGACCTCTTCGCGGCGCAGCTCGTTGGGGCGCGGCGCCGGCTCCGTCGCCCCGCCGCTGAGACCCCGCAGGGTGTCCAGCAGGCGCCCGACCATCGCTCCCCACCTTCCGGTTGCCGCCCGTCCCGGCTACGAGTCGTCCCGCGCCAGCGAGTTGCGCATCGTCGTGTCGGCCTGGATGTTCTCCATCCGGTAGTGGTCCATGATCCCGAGGCGGCCGTTGCGGAACGCCTCGGCCAGCGCCAGCGGCACCTCGGCCTCGGCCTCGACCACCCGCGCCCGCATCTCCTGCTCGTGGGCGACCGCCATCGCCCGCCGCTCCTCCGCCTTGGCCTGGGCGATCCGCTTGTCGGCCTCGGCCTGGTCGGTCTGCAGCTCGGCGCCGATGTTGCGCCCGACGTCGACGTCGGCGATGTCGATCGAGAGGATCTCGTAGGCGGTGCCGGCGTCGAGGCCGCGCTCCAGCACGAGGCGGGAGATCTGGTCGGGGTTTTCCAGCACCGACTTGTGGGACGCCGCCGAGCCGATCGAGGAGACCGTCCCCTCGCCGACGCGGGCGATGATCGTCTCCTCGCCGGCGCCGCCGACGAGGCGCTCGATGTTGGCGCGGACCGTCACCCGGGCGACGGCGATCACCTGGATCCCGTCCTTCGCCACCGCCACCACCCGCGGCGTCTCGATCACCTTCGGGTTGACGCTGACCTGGACCGCCTCCAGCACGTCGCGCCCGGCGAGGTCGATCGCGGTCGCCCGCTGCCACGGCAGGTCGATGTTGGCCCGGTCGGCCGAGATGAGCGCCGTGACGACCCGGCCGACGTTGCCGCCGGCGAGGTGGTGGGCCTCCATCTGGCCGACGTCCAGGACGAGCCCGGCCTTGCTGGCGCTGATGAAGGGGCGGACGATCTCGGCCGGGTTGACCTTCCGCAGCCGCATCCCGATCAGCGTGCCGATGCCGACCCGGACCCCCGAAAAGATGGCCGTGATCCAGAGCCCGACCGGCACGAAGTGGAAGAACAGGCCGAGGACGACGAGGACCAGGACGACGACGACGGCCAGGGTGACGATCCCGAAATCCATCGGACCTCCTCCCGCCGGGGGCGACCGCCGGCGGCCTCGAAACCGGCCGCACCGCCGGTCGGACGGGTTGCGGCCGCGTCAGGTCCGGTCGGGCGGGGCCGGGACGCGGCGGACGACGCGACGGTAGCCCTCGTCGAGCACGACCTCGACCGGTTGGCCGGCGGCGATGAAGTCGCCGTCCGAGACGACGTCGACCCGGTGCCCGTCGATGTCGGCGACCCCGCTCGGGCGGAGGTCGGACCGGGCTACCCCGGTCGTCCCGGCCAGGGAGCGCTCGCCGCCCTCGGCGGCGCCCCCGTTCCGGGGAGTCCGGCCCGGAGCCGCCGGAGCCGGGCTGGCGGCGCCGCCGAACCAGCCGAGCCGGCCCCGCCTCGTCGGGGTCGGAGGTGGATTCGGGCCGGCGGCGTCCCCGAGCGCCGCCTGGAGCACGAGCCCGCCGAACCGCCGCCGGCGGGGGAGGAGGGCGAGCAGGGCGACGACCCCGACGACGATGCCGAGCAGCGACGCGGCGACGGTCAGGCCCGCCCGCTCGATCCCCTCCGGCGTCTGGATCTCGCGCCCCAGCATCGCCAGGAACAGGCCGCCGAGCAGCGCCGCCAGCCCCAGGATACCGGGGATCCCGAACCCGGGGACGACGAAGACCTCGACCGCGACCAGCGCCAGCCCGAGGCCGACGAGGGCGATGTCCTCCCAGCCGGTCAGCCCGGCCAGGAGGTGGCCCCAGAAGAAGAGCGCGAGCAGTCCCAACCCCGCCGCCCCGGCCAGGCCGAACCCCTCGACGAAGAAGTCGCCGACGATCAGCAGCACGGCGAGGATGATCAGCAGCGACGCCGCGACCGGGTCGGTGACGAAGCGGACGACCCGCTCGGCCAGGCTCGGGGCCGTCTCCACCACCCGGGCCCCGGCGAGGCCGGTCGCGGCGAGCACCCCGGGGAGGTCGGCGGCGACCCCGTCGGCGTAGCCCCACGTGACCGCCTCGTTGGTCGTCAGGGTCAGCAGCTCGCCGCGCGCCACGAGTCCGTCGATCGCCACGTCGGGGTCGACCATCGCCTCCGCCACGAGCGGGTCGCGGCCGCGTGCCTCGGCCGTCGCCTTGAAGGTGGTGCGGACCGCCGAGACGGTCTTCTCGCTGGCCGTCTCGCCGGCGCCGTCGACCGGGGTGGCGGCCCCCATCGCGGCGCCGGGGGCCAGGTAGATCTCGTCGGCGGCGAAGGCTGCTGGCGAGCAGGGCGTCCCGCATCTGGAGGACGGCGTCGAGCCGGCCGCCGGGGGTGTCGATCCGGAGGACGACCGTGGCCGCGCCCACCGCGGCCGCCTCGTCGAGCACCCGGCTCAGGTAGGGGGCCAGCCCGAGGTCGATCGTGCCGGTGATCGGGATGACGAGGACGGTCGCGCCGCCGCCGGCCGCCGGTCCGGACTGGGCCGACGCCGAAGGCGGCGGGAACCAGAGCATGGCGACGAGCGCCAGCACCAGGAGCGTGCCGGCACCACCGGGACCGCGGCGCGAGGGGCGGCGACGAGCGGGGGCTGCCAATCGCGATGCCCACAGGTTCGTTTCCATAACGTCCCAGCCGCACGAAACGTACCGGCGACCGCGGCCGGGCACCGCATCGGCAAGCGATGGGTCATGGCTTCCGGTCTCGGGTCCGCAATTGGCCCGAACAGTGCGTTGGCGAGCTCACGAGGGGAGGGTCCGCGGCGGGGCCCTGACAGTCCATCGAGCCTACGGGACGACGGTGACGGCGGTTCCCTCCGGCGCCCAGCCGAACATCCACCCGGACACGTCGAGCGGCAAGTTGACGCAGCCGTGGCTCATCGGGGCGCCGAAGTTTTGGTGCCAGTAGGTGCCGTGGAGGGCGTGGCCCTCGTCCGTGAAGTACATCACGTCCGGCACGTCCTCGACACGGTAGGCCTCGCCGGAGACCGTCCCCTCCATCGTCTCGACCGGCAGCTTGACGGAGATCCGCCACTGGCCAATCGGGGTGGAGGTCTCCCAGGTCTCGGCGGTGCCGGTCGAGACGAGGGTCGACAGGATCGCCGCCTCCCCCTCGTAGGCCCACAGGCGCTGCTGGGCCAGGGAGACGACGACCTCCCGGTCGCCGGCCTGCTGGCGGCCCGGCCCGGGGTAGGCCACAGCGGCTTCCGTGGCCCAGACCGGGGCGCCGATGGCGAACGTCGTCGCCGCCTGGGCGGCGACGCGGGTCGCGGAGCGCGGGGCGACGGCCGAGACGGCCAGCGCCGCGAGGGGCGCAGCGGTCAGGATCAGGCGACGGCGGGTCAGGATCGGGGGCACGAGGGACCTCCTGGGAAGCGTCCGGACCTTGTACGCGGGGACGCCACCTCGCCCTCGAGCGCGACTGTTGCCCACCGAGTCACAATAGGGTGGCGCGGGCGGCGCAGTCGGCACGATCGGTCCCTGTTTTGGGCACGATCGTGCGGGCGTCCGAACGGATCGTGCGCTCCGGTTCGGTCCGAGCCCCAACTACGCCGCCGTGACCGGCCCCGGTCCTGTCCCTGGCCTTGGACCCGAGTGGCCGGTGGCGCCCGGCGGTGTGGCCCGCCCGCCGTTCGACTATCGTTGCCTCGTCCGCGAGCCGGCGCCCGGTCGTTTCCGGGCCGCCGACCGCGGACGTGGCGCTGGCGAGCGCTGCGCCCCACCCGGAGACCGCTGCCGGATGCTGGACTCGCGCGACCTGCCCCACCTCGGCCCGCTGCGCCTGCCGGAAGACTCGCCGCTGCGGGCCATGCTGCGGCGGATCGGGCTGGCGGTGGGGCTGATCGTGGTCGTCGCCGTCGTGCTCTGGATCGACCGCGACGGCCTTCGCGACAACGCCTACCCCGACCGCCCGATCGGCTTCGTCGACGTCTTCTACTTCACGGTCGTCTCGCTGACGACCGTCGGCTACGGCGACATCACGCCGGTGACGGACCAGGCCCGTCTGATCAACGCCGTCCTGCTGACGCCGATCCGGGTGTTTCTCTGGGCGCTCTTCCTGGGCACCGCCTATGAGCTGACCCTGCTGCGCCTACGGTTCCGGGAGGAGCGCCAGATGCGGGAACTCCACGATCGCCTCCGAGACCACGTCGTCGTCTGCGGCTACGGCGTCAAGGGGCGCGCCATCGTCGACGAACTGGTCGCCCACGGCCAGCCGCGGGACGCGATCGTCGCGATCGATCCCGAGGAGGCGGCGGTCGCCCGCGCGGCCAAGGAGGGGCTCGTCGCGCTCCGCGGCGACGCCTCGAGCGAGGCGCTACTGCGGGCGGCCGCGGTCGAGAAGGCCGGCCACGTCCTGGTCGCCCCGAACCGGGACGACGCTTGCGTCCTGATCTGCCTGACCGTCCGCAGCTTGGCGCCGGATGCCCGCGTGATCGCCTCGGCCCGCGAGGAGGAGAACGTCAAGCTCATCTACGGCGCCGGGGCCGACCTCGTCATCGCCCCCTCGGTCTCCGGCGGCCGCCTGATGGGCGCCGCCGTCCGCCAGGAGGCCGTGCCCCACTTCCTGGAGGACCTGCTCACCTTCGGCCACGGCCTGGCGATGGCGGAGCGAGAGGTGCGGCCGGAGGAGCAGGGGCGGCTGGTGGCCGACCTGCCGGACCTCGCCGGCGCCCTGGTCCTCGGCGTCAGCCGGGGCCGGGAGCACTGCCCCTTCCAGCGCCTCGGCACGTTCCCCCTCGAACTGGGGGACCGGATCGTCTACCTGTCCGGCGATGCGGGCTGCTAGGATGATCCGGCGGCGGGCTAGAGCGGTTGCCAGATACGTTGCCGAGGTCAAGGGAGAACTCTCACCCCCCCAACCCCCTCTCCCGATGCGCGGGAGAGGGGGAGCAACGAGCCCCCGACGGCAACTCCGATGCAGACCACCGTAGCGGCCGGGGAGCGCTCTCCTGGTGTTGGACCGGGATTTGCGCCACGCCCAAGATAGGCGCGCGGGAGGCAGAGGCGGGCCCCGGCGCCGGTCGGAACGGGAGCATCTGGTGAAGGTCGTGGCGCGGATCTTCGGCTACCTGCGGCCCTACTGGCGGCGGGTCGTTCTGGTCTATGTCGCGCTCTTCGCCGCCCTCGCCCTCCAGCTGACCATCCCACTCGTCCTTGCCCGCGCCATCGACGACGGGATCGTCGCCGGCGACCGCGGCTTCCTCCTCCGGGCCGCCGCCCTCATCGTCGGCCTGACGCTGTTCCAGGGGCTCTTCACCTACCTCCGCTCGTACCTCGTCCAGGCGCTCGCCGAGCGGGTCGGCTACGACCTCCGGAACGAACTCTACGCCCACCTCCAGGCGCTCCCCTTCGCCTTCTACGACGCCGCCCAGACGGGGCAGCTGATGTCCCGTGCGACGGACGACATCAACAACATCCGGGCGATGCTGGTGATGGCGATGCGGCCGCTCGTGATCGCCATCGGCACCTTCGCCGCGGTGAGCGCGATCCTGCTCCGGACCGACCTCACCCTGGCCACCGTCGCCCTCGCCCCGCTGCCCTTCTTGATTGCCTACTCGGTGCGCTACGGGGTCGCCATCCGGCCCGTCTTCCTCGGCGTCCAGCAGCAGTTCGGAGCGATGACCTCGGCGCTCCAGGAGAACGTCGCCGGCACCCGCGTCGTCCGCGCCTTCGCCCAGGAGCGGGCGGAGGCCGTGCGGTTCGAGGCTGAGCTGGAGGAGCTGTTCGGGCAGAACCTGGGGGCGGCCCGGAAGTCGTCGTTCGCCTACCCGCTGACGCTGCTGCTCTCCGGCCTGGGCCTGGCGGCCGTCCTCTGGCTCGGCGGCTACCGGGTGCTGACCGGGGCGATGACGATTGGCACCCTGGTCGCCTTCAACCGCTACGCCACCCTCCAGAACGAGCCGGTCCGCTGGCTCGGCTTCGTCGTCGCCCGGATCGCCCGCGCGATCGCCTCCGGCGAGCGGATCTTCGAGACGCTCGATACCCGGCCGACCGTCACCGACCGCCCCGGCGCGGTCACCCTCGGCCCACCGCGGGGCTCGGTCGTCTTTGACGACGTCGCGTTCGCCTTCCCAGGTTCCAAGCGGAACGCCCTGGAAGGAGTCTCGTTCGCCGCCCGTCCGGGCGAGGTCGTCGCCCTGGTCGGCCCGACCGGCTCCGGCAAGAGCGCGATCGTCAACCTCGTCCCCCGCTTCTACGACGCGACCGCCGGCCGCGTCCTGGTCGACGGCCAAGATGTCCGCGAGGTGTCGCTCGCCTCGCTGCGGAGCCGGATCGGCGTCGTCCTCCAGGAGTCGTTCCTGTTCGGGGTCAGCATCCGCGAGAACATCGCCTACGGTCGGCCGGACGCATCGATGGAGGAGGTCGTCGCCGCCGCCGAGGCGGCGCAGGCCCACGACTTCATCTCGGCCCTGCCGGAGGGCTACGAGACGGAGGTCGGGGAGCGCGGCGTGACCCTCTCCGGCGGCCAGAAGCAACGCCTCGCGATCGCCCGCGCCCTCCTCCAGGACCCCCGGATCCTGATCCTCGACGACGCCACCTCGAGCGTCGACACCGAGACCGAGGGGGCGATCCAGCGGGCGCTGCGGACGGCGATGGCGGGACGGACCTCGTTCGTCATCGCCCAGCGGGTGACCACGGTCCAGGAGGCCGACCAAATCCTGGTCCTGCGCGAGGGCCGGATCGTCGAGCGTGGCACCCACGTCGAGCTGATCGGCCGCGGCGGCTTCTACCGGGAGCTCTACGATCTCCAGTTCCGCGAGCAGGAAGCAGCCGCGCGGATGCCGGCGGCGGCCGAGGCGGCCGAGGCCATCCCGAAGGCACGGGAGGCGACCATCCCGGCGGCCCTGGAGGCGGCGGGGAGAACCCGAACCCGGTCCGCTCCGGGGGGAGCCGGCGGGTGATGCAGAACGTCGACCCCGACGACCTCCTCGGCAAAGCCTACGACCCGCGGATCGTGCGGCGGCTGGCCGCCTTCGTCCGACCCTACCGAGGGCGGGCGCTGACGGCGCTGTTCCTGATCGTCGTCGTTACCGCGGTCGATCTCCTGCTGCCGAAGCTCTTCAGCCTCGCCATCGACGAAGTGACGGGGCCGCGCCGAGCGGCGACACTGAACCTGCTCGGGGCCGCCTTCGTGGCCGCCCTCGGGGTCCGCTTTCTGGCGAGCTGGGGCGAGCTCTATCTGGTCGCCTGGCTCGGCAACCGGGTCGTCTTCGACCTGCGGAACCGGATGTTCCGCCACCTCCAGACCCTGAGCGTCGGCTACGTCGACCGCCGCGGGGTGGGGTCGATCATGAGCCGCATCCAGAACGATGTCGGGGTGATCAACGAATTCTTCGGCGAGGGGCTGAGCGGCGTCTTCTCCAATGCCCTGATCCTGGTCGGCATCGTCGGTCTGATGCTGTGGACCAACTGGCGGCTGGCGCTGCTGGCGTTCCTCGTCCTGCCGTTCATGATCCTCTTCATGCGGGAGTGGCGTCTCCGCGCGATTGGGACCTACCGGGCCACCAGGCGGGCGGTCTCGGCCGTCAACGCCGACCTCGCCGAAAGCATTGCCGGGGTCCGGGTCGCCCAGGCGTTCGTCCGCGAGCCGGTCAGCATCCGCCGCTTCGATGGCCTGAACCGGGCCACCCTGGACGCCTCGGTCGATGCCGCCAGACTCTCCTCGCTGCTCTTCCCGGTCGTCTCCCTGATCGGCGCCGGGGCGACCGCGCTGGTGGTGGCCGTCGGCGGCCAGCTCGTCTTCGGCCAGAGCCTGACGATCGGCGAGTTGGTCCTCTTCGTCGCCCTGATCGACCGCTTCTTCGAGCCGATCCGCGACCTCAGCCAGCAGTACAACGTGCTCCAGGCGGCGATGGTCGCCGGCGAACGCGTCTTCGAGGTGCTCGACGTCGAGCCCGAGGTGCGCGACAAGCCGGGTGCCCCCGCCCTGCCGCCGATCGTTGGCCGGGTCGACTTCGACGCCGTCCGCTTCGGCTACGGCGAGACCGAGATCCTGCATGGAATCGACCTCCACGTCGCCCCCGGCGAGACGGTCGCGTTCGTCGGCGAGACGGGGGCCGGCAAGACCTCGATGGTCAACCTCCTGCTCCGCTTCTCCGACGTTTGGTCGGGCCGGGTCGCGGTCGACGGCCACGACGTCCGCGACGTCACCCAGGAGTCACTCCGCTCGCAGCTCGGCATCGTCCTCCAGGACACCTTCCTCTTCGCCGGCAGCGTCCGCGCCAACATCGCCTTCGGCCGCCCCGAGGCTACGGCCGTGGAGGTCGAGCGGGCGGCGCGGGAGGTGGGGGCGCACACCTTCATCGAAGGGCTGCCGGACCGTTACGAGACGGAGATCCAGGAGCGGGGGGCAAGCCTCTCGGCCGGCCAGCGGCAACTGCTGGCGTTCGCCCGGGCGCTCCTGGCCGACCCCCGGATCCTGATCCTGGACGAGGCGACCTCCAGCGTCGACACCCAGACCGAGCGCCAGATCCAGGCGGCGCTGCGCCGCCTCCTCCAGGGGCGGACGTCGTTCGTGATCGCCCACCGCCTCTCGACCATACGCGAGGTCGACACTGTGGTCGTGATGCGCCAGGGCCGGATCGTCGAGCGGGGCAGCCACGACGAGCTGGTGGCCCGCGGTGGCTACTACCGCCGGCTCTACGAGGGGCAGTGGGCGGCGGGGTGGGCGGCGGACTGAGATCCCTCATCCCCAACCCCTCTCTACTCGGGTCCCCGAGTAGGACCCGCTGGGGCAGGAGAGGGGGGACGATGGCGCTGCATCAATCGTTGACGGCGCGATAGGGCGGGGCTTGCGTCGACGGATCTCCCCGCTCTCGCTGGCGGGTCGGGTTGAGGCGGCGTCGGGCGCCCGACCGAGGACGCCAAGGACGCCAACGCCGCCAACGCCGCCGGCGTGGTTTCGCGGACGGGCCGAAACGGATGTCACCCGTATGTCGAGCTGGCGAGGTGGGGGCGGCCGGGGTCGGCACGCCGCTCCTCACCCCCCTACCGCTTAGAGCTCCCGGCAGTAGGCGTGGTTGGGCAGGCACGGGGCCGGCGATCATGGGGTTCTCGACGCCGCCGTGACCACCGGAGGTTCCCGTGCCCGCCGTGCCAGTATCGCTGCCGGACCCCGTCTGGGCGCAGTTCTCCGCGCTGCTCCCCGCCCACCCTGCCGTGTCCCCGACGCACCCGCTCGGCTGCCACCGCCCCCGCGTGCCCGACCGCGTCGTCTTCGAGCGCGTCGTGGCCGCCCTGGTTCACGGCTCGGGCGACGAGCGGATCGCGGCCCCCGGCTGCTCGGACCGCACCATCCGGCGCCGCGTGCACGAGTGGGCGGACGCCGGCCTGGCCGAGGCGCTGCGCCGGCTGGCGCTGGAGCAGTACGAACGGATGATCGGCCTCGACTTCGCCAACCTGGCCGTGGACGGGTGCATCACCGAGGCGCCGGGCGGCGGGGAGCGGGCCGGCCGCTCCCCGCCCGACCCGGGCAAGCAGGGGCTCAACCGCTCGAGCGCGACCGACGCCGCCGGCGTCCCCCTGCACCTGGTCGCGGCGGGGGCCAACCCCCACGACGCGCCCCTGCTCGGGCCGACCCTCGCCGGGCTGGCTAAGCTCGGCCCGCTGCCCGCCGGCGCCACCGTTCACCTGGACCGGGGCTACGACGGGGAGCCGACCCGGGCGCGGCTCGGGGGCCTCGAATTCGCCGCCGAGATCGCGCCCAAAGGGGCCCCCGACCAGGCCGGCGCGCGGTGGGTGGTCGAGCGAACGCAAGCCTGGATGAACGGCTTCGGCAGGCTGCGCCGGTGCACCGAGCGGCGGGGCTCGGTCGTCGCCTTCTACCGGTTCCTGGCCGCGGCGTTCGTCGTCGCCCGGGCGCTCATCGACGAGGCCCGCACCCGCTACCGCTGGCCGTCGCGGCCCACCACCCGGCGCCTCCGATGACCCCTATTGCCGGTCGCTCTAAGAACGGCTCGGGGCGGCAGAATCTCGCGCGCCGGGGTGTATCAGTTTCGGCGCGGTGCCACCGGCGGTCGGGTGGGCGTCCTCCTCGGGGAGCGGGGCGCGAGCGGACTTGAGTGCGGTGTCGGATTCGATCCAGACCCGGACGGGCCGGGGACAGGTCAGGAAAACCTCCGCCTGTTAGAGTGCCCGCCATGCCGTCGTCGCCCCGGGAACCGGAGGGGAGCGTCGTCCCGTGCCGACCGACGCGGAACCGCCACCCTCGGCCCGGTTTGCCCGCGACCAAACCACCTGGCTGGCGTACCTCGGGCTGGCGTACTTCGCCTACCTGCAGGCGTCGCTCGGGCCGGTAATGCCGTTTCTCCGAGCCGAGCTCGGGCTGGACTACACGGTCGCCGGACTCCACTTCGCCGCCTTCGCGCTCGGCTCGGTCGCGGTCGGGCTGCTCGCCAACCGGATCGGGCGCCGGTGGGGCCGCAAGGTTGCGTTCTGGACCGGCGCGGTCGGGATGGCGCCGGGGGTGCTCCTGCTGATCGTCGCCCGGATCCCCGTCGGCACCGTCACCGGCGCGGCCGTGATGGGCCTCCTCGGCGTCACCCTGCTGGTGACCGACCAGGCGATCCTGGCCGATCACCATCGCCGCTGGCGCGGGGTCGCCCTGGCCGAGTCCAACGTCGCCGCCAGCGGCGCCACGATCCTCGTTTCCCTTGCGGTCGGTGGCTTCGAGCGGGTCGGTCTTGGCTGGCGGCTGGCAGTCCTGCTGCCGCTGCTCGGGCTGGCGGTCCTCGCCCTCCGCTTTGGCCGGCGGCCAATCGAGCCGTCCCCGGCGACCGCCCGCGGCGATGGCGGACGCGCGCCCTCCGGCCGGCTCCCGGCCGCGTTCTGGGCCTACTGGGTGGTGCTGTTCCTGGGGGTCGCCGCCGAGTGGTCGGTCGGTTTATGGG
>CADCWF010000317.1 GCA_902806345.1 uncultured Thermomicrobiales bacterium | reverse complement strand
GCCGACCTTGTCCACGCCGACCGTGGGACGACGGTCCCCAATCGACAGCCCATGGCGCACCCGCCGTGCCACGCAGTCACCGAGGCATGAGCGGGGAGACGGGGAGACGAGGGCACTAGCTCCCCACGTCTTCTCGTCTCCCCGTCTCCCCACCACCCGCCTCCCCGTCTGCTATCCTCCCCAAACTGACGGATCAGCCAGGGCAGCCGGTGCCTGCCCGTCGCCGGAGAAGCGTGATGGGCGCGGCCGAGCGCGTGGCAGTCGGCGGGCCGACTGCCATCCTCGGGGGAGCATTGGCCGGCATCGAGGTCCGCTGCATGGCGTGCGGCGCGGTCTCCCCGGGCGACCGCCCCCTCACTGCCTGCCCGGTCTGCGGCGGTCTTCTCGATGTTGTCGTCCCCATCGCCGGCCCGATCGACCCGGCGGTGTTCGGCCGCGGTCTCCCCGGGCCCCTCGCCCGCTCCGGCGTCTGGCGCTTCCGGCCGCTGCTGCCGGCCATTCCGGACGAGGCGATCGTCTCCCGCTGGGAGGGAAACACCCCCCTCTACCGCGACGACCGCCTCGCCGCCTGGGCGGGGCTGGACGCCGGCGCCGTCCGGGTCAAGCATGAGGGCCACAACCCGACTGCCTCCTTCAAGGACCGGGGCATGACCGTCGGCGTCTCGCACGCCAAGGCCGTCGGCGCCCGGATCGTGGCCTGCGCCTCGACCGGCAACACCTCCGCCTCGCTCGCCTCCTACGCCGCCGCGGCCGGGATGCCCTCCCTGGTCCTGGTGCCGGACGCCAAGATCAGCGGCGGCAAGCTGTCCCAGACGATCGCCTACGGCGCCAAGGTCGTTCAGGTCGCCGGCGACTTCGATGTCGCCCTCGCTCTGCTGCGGCAACTCACGGCCGCCTGGGACGTCTACCTCGTCAACTCCGTCAACCCCTTCCGGCTCGAAGGCCAGAAGACCATCGTCTTCGAGACGCTGGAGCAACTCGCCTGGCAGCCGCCCGACTACCTCGTCCTGCCCGGCGGCAACCTCGGCAACACCGCCGCCTTCGGCAAGGCGCTCCGGGAGCTGTTCGAGGCCGAGCTGATCGACCGGGTGCCGAAGTTGGTCGTCGTCCAAGCGGCCGGTGCCGCCCCCTTCGCCGCCTACTGGGACGGCGGCTGGGAGCGGTTCGCCGCCGTCCAGGCCGAGACGGTGGCGACCGCGATCAAGATCGGCAACCCCGCCAGCACCGCCCGTGCCCGCCGCTCCGTCGAGTTCACCGGCGGGCTCGTCACCAGCGTTGGTGATGACGAGATCATGGACGCCAAGGCCGAGATCGACCGCGTCGGCATCGGCTGCGAACCCGCCTCGGCCGCCTCCCTGGCCGGGCTCCGCCGCCTCGTCGCCGCCGGCACCATCCGGCGCGACGCCACGGCCGTCTGCGTCCTCACCGGCCACGTCCTCAAGGACAGCGACGCCGTCGCCGCCTACCACCTCGACGACCACGCCGGCCTGCCGCGACCGGGCGCCAACCGCCCGCTCCGCGTCGCGGCCGACCTCCCCTCACTCGAACGGGCGCTCGCCGATGCGCTTCACGGTTAGGGCACCGGCCTCGTCGGCCAATCTCGGCCCCGGCTTCGACGCCCTCGGCCTCGCGCTCGATCTCTGGAACGAGATCGAGGTCGACACCGCCGGCTCGCCCGGCGATTGCCGGCTGACCGGGACCGAGGCCGCGCTCCTCGAAGGCCGCGAGAACCTGTCGCTGACCGCGATGCACGAGCTGGCGAGCGCCCACGGCCGCGAGTTGCCCACCTTCGCGATAACGGTCCGCACTGACGTGCCGGTCGCGCGGGGCCTCGGCTCGTCGGCGGCGGCGCTGGTCGCCGGGCTCGTCGCCGCCGACGCCCTGCTCGGGCTCGGGTTGGAGCGGGACGCGCTCTATGCCGTCGCGCTCCGGATGGAGGGCCACGGCGACAACGTCGGCGCCGCGATCTACGGCGGCGCGGTGGTCGCGGTGCCGGGCGCCGCGGCCCCCGTCCGCCTGCTGACCCACGCCGATCTCGGCCTGGAAGCGGTGGTCTTCATCCCCGAGGCGACCGGCGCCACGCGAGCCGCCAGGGCCGCGTTGCCGGCGACCGTGCCGCACGCCGACGCCGCCTTCAACGTCGCCGCCGTCGCCGGGCTCGTGCTCGGCCTCCACACCGGGGACCGCGCCCTGATCGCGGCCGGGATGCGCGACCGCCTCCACGAGCCCTACCGCGCCCGCCTCTTTCCCCACCTGGAGCCGATGTGCGCCGCGGCGCGGGAAGCGGGCGCCCTCGGCGCCGCCCTCAGCGGCGCCGGCCCGTCGATCCTAGCCCTCTGCGAACCTACCGTCGCAGCCGCGGTCGAGGAAGCGCTCTGCGAGGCGGCCGGGAGCGCCTGCGCGCCCGGCTCCGTCCGGCGTCTTCGACCTGCCGCCTGCGGCGCCCACCTGGTGCCCATCCACGCCACCGGCGATCACCAGAATGGAACCGTTCCGGTCGAGGCGGCCACGCTCGCCCCGGCGAGCCGGGGCTAGGATTCGTCGGTTCTGCCCCGCTCGCCGTCCCCAGCCTCATTCCGGCTGCCCCGCCCGATCGCATCAGGTCGTGCGTCTCGGTCTCGCCAACGGCCACGAAACCCAGGCGCTGGTAGGGGCGTCGGGCTCGGTGGTTCGCCTTGAGCACCCGCAGCCCGACAGGTCTCCCCGCTGCCACCCCCTCGGCCAGCAGCCTTTGGAGTACCAGCGTCCCGAGGCTCCGCCGCTGGTACTCCGGCAGGATGCCGAGGTAGCCCAGGAACAGCTCGGTCGGGTGCCGGTCAACGGTCACCACGCCGACATCGACCCCCTCGAGGGTCACGATCTCGTAGGTCGACGTCGCCCACCGCTCCGCAAACTTGGCTTGCTGCTCCTCCTCGTCCCAGCCCCAGAGCTGGGTCACGCACCCCTTCATTCCTGTGACGCGAGCGCGGTAGACGAACTCGGCGTCCTCCTCGATTGCCAGACGGAGCCAGACCGCGGGGTCGCTCCCGATCGTTCTCATCTCGGAAACGCCTCCACGCTCCGCCTACCAGCGACCCGGTTGGAATGCGGCAATCCGGACGCGGCCCCTATCGCCACCGTACGCCCGCCGCTATGCTGCCATCCGCTTCGACGATGCAGCCGACCGCGTCCATTCACCACCGGAGGAACCGCGCCATGCCCGAACGCTCCCCCGTGTCGTCGCCCCTCCGCTCCGTCCCGGCGAGCCGCCGCGGCATACTGCGGTCGGCTGCCGGGGTACTTGCCGCCGTCGCCCTCCCCCGCCACGGCCGTGCCCAGGACGCCACACCGGGGATTGGGGCGACGCCCGTCGGCGAGCCAAGCGGCGAACTCGGCACCGCCGGCGCCCTCGGCGCCCGCGACGACGTGCCGGTCGAGCACCTGGTCGTCGTCTTCATGGAGAACCACACCTTCGACAACCTCTATGGCCTCTTCCCCGGCGCCAACGGCCTGGGGAGCCCGGGCGCGATCGTCCCTCAGACCGACAAGGCCGGCCGGCCGCTGGCGACCCTCGGCCCCGTGCTGGGCGAGGACGGCACACCCGACCAGCGCTTCCCGACCGACCTCCCGAACGCCCCCTTCCCGATGGAGGCCCACATCGGGCTCGACGAGATCGCCCCCTCGCCCGTCCACGACTACTACCAGAACATCCTCCAGGCGAACGGTGGCCGGATGGACCGCTTCGTCGCGTGGACCGACGCCGGTGCCGCGACAATGGGCTACTTCCCGACCGAGCTGCTCCCGCTCTATCCCTTCGCCCGCGACTACACCCTCTGCGACAACTACTTCGTCAGCGCCTGGGGCGGCTCGATGCTCAACCACATCTGGCTGATCGCCGCCGCCACCCCGGTTTGGCCAGCGGCCCCAGCGCACCAGGTCGCCCAGCCCGTGTTCGACCGCTGGGGCAACCTGATCGGCCTGACCAAAGACGGCAACGTCACCCCGGACGGGTTCTGCGTCAACGACGTCCAGCCCTTCTACCCGCCCTACCAGGCTGGCGTCGAGGTGATCGACCGGATGCCGCCGCAGACGCTGCCAACCATCGGCGAGCGGCTGAGCGACGCGGGCGTCTCCTGGGCCTGGTACGCCGGCGGCTGGGACGACGCCGAGGCGGGGCGGCCCGACCCCCTGTTCATCTACCACCACCAGCCCTTCTCCTACTTCGCCCCCTACGGCCCCGGCATGCCGGGCCGTGCCCACCTCCAGGACGAAACCCGCTTCTTCGACGCCCTCAGGGACGGCACGCTGCCGGCGGTCAGCTTCATCAAACCGCTCGGCCGGTTCGACGAGCATGCCGGGTACGCCGCCGTCCTCGATAGCGAGCAGCACGCCGTCGAGATCATCGAGGCACTCCAGGACTCGCCCTATTGGGAGAAGAGCGCCGTCGTCGTCACCTACGACGATTTCGGCGGCTGGTACGACCACGTCGCGCCGCCACCGTTCGACCGCTGGGGACCGGGCAACAGGGTGCCGGCCATCGTCGTCTCCCCCTGGGCGCGGCGCGGCCACATCGAGCGGGCGCCACTGGAGCACTGCTCGATCCTGCGCTTCATCGAGTGGCGGTGGGGTCTCTCCCCGCTGGCGGCACGGGACGCACATGCCCTCAACCTGGAGGTCGCATTCGACTTCTAGAGCCAGCCAATAGCGACGCCGAAGGCGCGGCCGAGATCCGCCCAGAAATCGCGGCCAAGGATGCCGAGCGCGGAGAGCGTGGCTGCCACGACCACGGCGTCGATGCTGTCGCGCCCTTGCTTCGCCCAATAGACGTCCTTCAGGTTCAGCCAGAGGGCGAACTCGTCGAGCGTCAGCGCCGCCCCGATGCCGAACAGCGCGGCCAGCCACAAGCGTCCAGCCGCTGGGGCCAGGCCGATCCCGACGTAGCCGGTGATCAGCAGCGTCAGGATGCCCGGCACCAGGTGGTGGAGGTGGAAGCCGCCCGGAGTCACCACGTTCCGGAACAGCCGCCGCAGACGCCCCGCCCGGATGGCGTGGGTGACCAGGCGGACGGCGACGAAGGTGCCGAGGAACGCGACCAGGATGACCGCCTGCGCCTCCTTCCCTTCGGCCACCACGTGGCGGTCGTAGGCCGCCGCGACATCGCGCGCGAACCGCTCC
The DNA here is from genome assembly GCA_902806345.1 of uncultured Thermomicrobiales bacterium. Classification (GTDB taxonomy): domain Bacteria; phylum Chloroflexota; class Chloroflexia; order Thermomicrobiales; family UBA6265; genus CADCWF01. The sequence goes on along the minus strand of CADCWF010000317.1, from coordinate 13,078 downwards.
AACCCGCTTGCCCTCCCGCCCAATGCCGCAGCGGTCTAGCCGGGCGCCCGGTTCGGCGGTGGCGCGATGCCGCCCGCTCCGTGCCAACCGGCTGTCAAGTCGCCTTCTAAACGAGGGCGAAGACCCGCGCCGGGCCGCCGGAGGCGCTCTGGTGCTTCGGGCCGCCGACGATGATCGTCGCGCCGGAGGCGGGCAGGGTGCCGAGGTTGGCCAGGCTCTCCAGGCCGTACTTGCCCGCCGTGAGCGCGGTCACGTGCGTGGCAAAGTCCGCGGAGGCCCCGAAGTCGAGGCTCATCGTGTCAACGCCGATGCCGACGATGTCCCGCTCGTCGACCAGCAGTCGCGTCGCGTCCGGGTGGAAGCCGGGGAAGTGGAGCGTCCCATCCTCCGCCTGGTTGAGGAAAGTCGCCGGGTCCGCCAGGCGCGCCTCCCAGCCGGAGAACATCGCCAAGAATGCACCGGCCGGCAGCGGACCGTTGGCCGCTTCCCAGGCGAGGATGTCGTCCGGCGCGAGCTGGGCATCGTCGTCGGTCGCCGCGCGTCCCGAGATGTCGACCACGGCCAGCGGCGCGACGAAGCCGGTGACCGGCAACAGGTCGGCCGTTACCCCCTCGGGGTCGAAGTGGGCGGGGGCATCCATGTGGGTCGCGGTGTGCTCGTCGACCGAGATCCGGTTACCGTAGTAGCCGTCTGCTTCGTACGTCTGCAGACTGGACAGCTCGAACGGCGTGCCGCCCGGGAAGAGCGGGAACCCCGGCGTGATCGTGTGGGAGAGGTCGACGATGGCGGTGAACGAGCCGAGTGCGACCGTCCCCTGGCCCGTGACCGCGCCGCCGACCGGCGTCGCCTGCCGGGTCGCTCTGGCCGACCGCGCCCCGATTGCCCCGGCCAGGAGCGCCGCCCCGGCCGCGCCGAACAGACCGCGCCGGTCCATCTCCGATCGAACCGCCGCCATCACCACGGGTCCGCACATGGCGCCTTCCTCCCTGTCAGCCGCGCCCCGCGCCGGTCGGCCGGGGAATGGCGCATCATACCGGGCGCGGCATGCCGGGCAGAACCGGCACGGGCGGGACCGCGGAGCGGACGACGCCGGAACCGCGCCGACGACCGGAGTCGTGACCCGGAGCGCGAGCGGGGGCGGAAGGATCGACGTGGAAGCAGTGGAAGCAGACGGGCGCCGCACGGCCGACGAGCACCCAATCACGCCCGCGGAGGCGATCCGCTTCGGCGCCACGATGACCGCCCACGGCGGCTCCGACACGCCGCGCCTCGACGCCGAGGTACTCCTCCGCCACGTGCTCCAGACCGACCGCGCCGACCTCTTCGCCCGGCTCACCGACCCGTTGCCGCCGGCCAGCGCCGCCGCCTTCCTGACCCTCTTAGGGCGGCGGATCGCGGGGGAGCCGATTGCCTACCTCGTCGGCGAAAAGGAGTTCATGGGGCTGCCGATCCAGGTGGGTCCTGGGGTGCTGGTGCCGCGGCCGGAGACGGAACTGCTAGTCGAGTGGGCGCTGCGGTGGCTGAGCGACCGACCCGATGCCGTGGTCGTCGATGTCGGCACGGGTAGCGGCGCTATCGCGCTCGCCGTCGCGGCCGGTCTCCCGCCGGGGAGCCGGGCCAGGATTATTGCCGCCGACGAGTCGGCGGAGGCGCTCGCCTGGGCTGCCCGTAACCGCTGGGCGCTCGCCCTCGATACCGTCGAGCTCGTCCGCGGCGACCTGACGACGTGGCTCGCCCCCGCCACCGCCGACCTTGTCCTGGCCAACCTACCCTATCTAACGCCCGATCAGATCGCCGAGAATCCGCTCCTCGCCGCCGAGCCGGAAGGGGCGCTCCTCGGCGGCGCCGACGGTCTTGATCTCATCCGCCGCCTCGTCGCCGACCTACCCCGCGTCCTCGCCCCCGGCGGCGCCATCGGGCTGGAACTGGACCCGGGCCAGACCGCGCAGGTCACCGCCCTCCTGGCCGAGACCTTGCCCGGGCTCCGGATCGAGACGATCGCGGACTTGGCGGGGCTACTCCGGCACGTCGTCGCAGAGCGTCCCTGAAGCCCCCTGCTCGGCAGATTCGCCCCGGCAACCCGGGCGGAGATCGCGCAACAGCCCTCGGCGACGGCCCCGGTGCCACTTTCCCGTCTCCGAGAACCCCGCAGTCGACGGCACGACGCGCGGCCCCTCGACGCTCGGTCATTTCGAGTACGATTTGTCTACAAGTCCGCTCGACATTCAGCCTCGGCTGTCCGATGGGGGAACGATGGCTCGGCAGATCGCGCTCGATCGGCCCGACGAGGTGCTCGACCGCCTCGGCAAGGATCCGCGCCTCACCCCTTACGGCGGCGCCAATTTCGGCATGCCGCTGGGCCTGCTGGAACCGGACGGCGAGCTGACCGTCCCCACCGAGCGGTTCTTCCTCCGCTCCAACGGCCCGGTCCCGGTCGTCGATCCCGACGCGTGGACGCTGGCCATCGGCGGCCACGTCGACCGCCCACTCTCCCTCTCGCTGGCGGACCTCCGAACGATGGAGGGTCGGTCGTTTACGGCGGTGCTGGAGTGCGCCGGCAACGGCCGCACCCTGTTCGACCCGGTGCCGGAGGGCACCCCGTGGCGGTACGACGCCGCCGGCAACGCCCGTTGGTCCGGCGTCCCGCTGGTCGCCGTGCTCGACCTTGCCGGCATCCGCGACGGCGCGGTCGACCTCGTCGCCCAAGGGGCCGACATGCCGGGGATGCGACGCGGCTTGCCGGTCGCCGTCGCCCGCGACCCCGACACCCTGCTGGTGTTGGAGATGAACGGGCAGCCACTGACCGCCGCCCACGGCGCCCCGCTCCGCCTGCTCGTGCCCGGCTGGGCCGGCATCGCCAGCACCAAGTGGCTGGCCGGGATCGAGGTGCTCGACCGCGCCTTCGACGGCTTCTGGAACGCCGACAACTACGTCGTCTGGTCGGCAGCCGGGGAGCCCCTGCGCCCAGTCCAGGAGATGCCCCCCAAGGCGGTCGTGTCGACCCCGGCCGACGGCTCGCTGGTCGCCGCCGGTCCGACGCGCATTGCCGGCTACGCTTGGAGCGGCTACGGCGCCGTCCATCGGGTGGAGGTCAGCGTCGACGGCGGCGACACGTGGGCCGATGTCGCCTTCCGAGGGGAGGGCCGCCGCGCCTGGGTCCGGTGGGAGACGAGCTGGGAGGCCACCCCGGGCGAGACCGAGGCCGAAACCGTGATCCTGGCGCGGGCGACGGACGAGCGCGGGCTGCGGCAACCGATGGTCGCCGCCTGGAACTTGAAGGGCTACCAGCAGAACGGAGTCCAACGCATCCGGGTCCGGGTGGAGGGGTAGGGGCAACCGTGGGCGTCATCCGGGTCCTGCCCGACGAGCAGATCGAGGAGTTGTTCCGGACCGCCGTCGTCGGCCGGATCGCCTGCTGCGCCCACGGCGGCGGCGAGGACGCCCGCCCCTACCTGGTCCCGCTCGCCTTCGGCTACGACGGCGAGGCGCTCTATGCCCACACCGGCCCCGGCCGCAAGCTGCGGCTGATGCGGGCCAACCCACTGGTGACGGTCGAAGTCGACGAAGCCGCGGCGCCGAATCGTTGGCGGAGTGCCGTCGCCGAAGGGGTCTTCGAAGAGATCGACGACCCGGCTACGCGGGAGCGGGCGCTCCGCCTCCTCTACCCGGCGCCGGCCCCGATCCCGGACCTCGGGGCAATGACGACCGTCTTCCGCATCCGCCTGACCGCGAAGTCGGGGCGCTACGAGACGCCGGAATAATCCGGGTTGGCAGTACCCTCCCTCGTCCACGTGCTACGCTCGCCGCCATCGCCGACCGATGCCGACCGAGGGTGCTTCATGGTCGTCCAAACGCTCGCAACCGTCGACGGCCTCCTGGCAACACCGGACGACGATCGACACCACGAGCTGCTCCGGGGAGTCATCATCGTGTCGCCGTCGCCCGGGTTCCTCCACGGCAAGACCCAGGTGCGGTTCGGCGCAATCCTCACGAACTACGCCGACGAAACCGGGCTTGGCGTGGTTGTCACCGACTCGGATTTCCGGCTCCACCGCGACCCCGACACCGTGCTCGGCCCGGACGTGGCCTTTGTCCGCGGCGATCGCATGCCACCGGACGCGGAAGCGACCGCCTACCTCGAGCTGGCCCCGGATCTTGTCGTCGAGGCCGTCTCCCCGTCCAACGCCCTGGCCGAGATGCACGACAGGGTGCTGACCTATAGGGTGCTGACCTATCTGGAGGCCGGGGTCCGGATGATCCTCGTGCTTGAACCGAAGCGGCAGACGGTCACCGTCCACACGCCGGACCGCCTCGCCCGCACCCTCCTCGTCGGCGAGACTCTGGACGGCAGCGACGTCCTCCCCGGCTTCGCGCTGCCCCTGGCCGAGCTCTTCGCCTAGCCGTCGACCGGAAACCGCCGACCCGCCGATCCAAGGGAGACCACCGCGTGGACGTGACAAACATCGACCTGCTCAAGCGGCTCTGCGAGACGCCCGGCATCGCCGGCCGCGAAGATCTCGTCCGCGAGGTCGTGATCGAGGAGCTTCGGCCGCTCGTCGACGAGATCCGCGTCGATCCGCTCGGCAACGTGATCGGGATCAAACGCGGGGACGGGCCGCGGGTGATGCTAGCCGCCCACATGGACGAAATCGGCTTCTTCGTTAAGCACGTCGACGACCGAGGCTTCCTCCGGCTGCAACCGGTGGGCGGGTTCGACGAGCGGACCCTGATCGCCCAGCGAGTCCTCGTCCACGGGTTCGCCGGCGGGGTCCACCGCGGCGTCGTCCAGCCAGGCGCCAAGCCGATCCACCTGCTCGACAAGTCGGAGATCAAGCCGCCGAAGCTGGACGACCTGTTCGTCGACATCGGCCTGCCGTCGGAGCAAGTCACGGCCAGCGTCGAAATCGGTGACATGGTTACCCTCGACCGGACGCTCGAAGTGGTCGGCGAGACCGTCGTCGCCAAGGCGCTCGACGACCGTGTCAGCGTCTACGCGATGATCGAGGCGATGCGCGCCGTGCGCGAGTCGAGCGCCGAGATCGTGGCCGTCGCCACGGTCCAGGAGGAGGTCGGCCTGCGGGGCGCCAGGACGGCCGCGTTCGACCTCCAGCCGGCGGTCGCCGTTGCCCTCGACATTACGCTCGCGGTCGACATCCCCGGTGCCCCACCCGAGGGGGCGGTGACGAAACTCGGCCAGGGGGTGGCGCTGAAGGTGATGGACTCCTCCCACATCAGCCACCCGAAGCTGCTCCGTCACCTGCGCGATCTGGCCGAGGCGAACGGCATCCCCTACCAGCTCGAGATCCTCCCCCGCGGCGGCACGGATGCCGGCGCGATGCAACTGGCCGCCGCCGGCTGCCCGGCGATCACCCTCTCGATCCCGACCCGCTACGTCCACACCGTCAACGAGATGGCCAACCGGGCCGACATCGGGGCGACCGTCGCGCTGTTGGCGCGCTTCCTCGAAGGTGCCGGGTCCCGGGATTATGGCTACTCCACGGGGGAAGCGTCCGGCGGTGGTGGGAGCACCCCGACGTAAAGACCGGAGTCCTCCAGCGCCTTTGGCAGCCAGGAGACGGTGAGTCCGGCCGCGATGAACGCGGCGCGGTACTCCCCGTCCGTGAACAAGCCCAGCTCGTGGCGCTCCGAGAAGGCCTCGACGCTCCCCGCCTCCGCCACCAGGTAGTGGAAGTCGAGAGTCGACACCCGTCCGTTGCGTCCGCTGACGGCGAACCGGGCGACCTTGATCTCTGGCAGGTCGAGGAACTCGGCGTCGAGGTGGCCGTCTATCCACTCCTCGGGGTAGGCCCACGGCGAAACGACCACGACGCCACCTGGGTTGAGGTGCGCGGCGAACCCGGCAACCGTCTGCCGCAGAGCCGGCACGGTCAGGGCGTAGCCGATCGCGCTGCCGAGACAGAGCACCGCGTCGAACCGGCGGCCCAGGTCGAACGCCGTCATGTCTGCAAGATGCAACGTCACGCCGGGTAGCCGGCCGGAGGCGACCGCGAGCACCGCTGGATCGAGGTCCACCCCCGCCACCGCGAATCGGGGGCGCAACGCGGCGAGGTGCTTGCCGGTGCCGCAGCCGACATCGAGGATCGACTCGATGGGGATCGGCGTCACCGCCTCGATGATCCACTCCAGGCGCCGGGCATCGTCGGCGTAGTTGTGGCCGGCCGAGATCAGGTCGAGGAGCCGCGCCGATCGCTCGTGCATAGTCGCGCCTACCCGAGCGCGATCGGTTCGTCCGGAAGGCGCCCGAGCACGAGCGGCGCGAGCAGGTCGGCCAGATCGGGCGGCAGGAACCGCTCCCCGGAGGGTTTCATCTCCTCGACGCGCCACCACGCCGAACCGCGGGAATGGTTCAACTCGACGACGTCCGTCTGATGGTCGAGGACGACTCCGGCCTCCTCGATCCTGGCCAGAAAGCACCGCTCGTTGCTGATCACCTCCTCGCCCTTGAGCCTGACCCGAACTCGCCGGGTCCAGACGCACGGCCCGAGCGGTTCGGTCAGGATGCCCGTCTCCTCCCGGAGCTCCCGCCGCGCCGCTGCCTCGAACGTCTCGCCCGGTTCCAATTCGCCGCCGGGGATGATCCAGAAGCGACCCCCGCCGAGATGCGGCGGATCCTCGACGCAGAGCAGCAACACGCCACTGCGGCCGTCGATGAGCACGACGCGGGCGGACGGCCGGATCTTCACCCTGACGGTCCTTGCCCGGAACGGGCCCCGATCGACATCTCGATCGGCCGCCCCCGGCGTTCGGCGAACTCCTCCGCAGTCAGCCCGTAGGCAAGCACGTCGTGGTGGCGGCCCTGGGAGAACACCATCCGCCGTAGACGCCCCTCCAGGCGGAAGCCGAGCCCCTCGTGCAGCGCCACCGACGCGGCGTTGAAGGCATGGACGTGGACGTGGGCCTTCTGATAGCCAAGTTCCTCGAAATAGTAGCGGAGCACGATCGCGACGGCTTGGGTGGCATGGCCCCTCCGCCTGGCAGCCGCCGCGATGTGGATGCCGTAGCCGAAGGTTCCCGCCCGGCGGTCGCACGAATGGGTCGCGATCGAGCCGACGAGGGCGCCGCCGCGATCCTCAATTACGAACCTGAACGCATCGCCGTCCGGGCCACGTGCAGCCTCGATCTCGGTCCACCGCCTCGCCGCCGCCGTGGACTGGGGGAAGGGGACATGGTAGAGGCCACGGGTGTCCGCATCGTCCAGGTTGAAGCTGTGGAAGGCCTCCCAGTCGGCTGGTTCCACCGCTCGGAGGCGCACCGTGGCGCCCTGCCAGATCGAAGGTCCGGAAGCTTCACCCATCCCCGCCCACTCACCGTTCACGCCCAGCCCGTCTACCGCCGGCGCCAACCCGGCGCTGCCACCCGATTGTCGCAGGCGGCCGCGGGGAGGCAGTCCCGCCCGCCGTCGACATCGTGCCCCACACCGGAACGGTCCGCACTGTTAACGCGTTGACGGATCGGGCTTGCGGAAACGGTGCCCGCTCGGCGCGAGCGGGCGGGGAGGCATGAGGCATGGACGGTTCGCGATTCGATCTGCTGACGCGCCGCTGGTCGTCGCGGCAGTCACGCCGTGCCCTCCTCGGCGGTCTTGCGCTGGGCGCGTTGAGCGCCCTCGACAGCCCCCGGGTGCCGGGCACTGCGGCGCAGACGGCGGACGACTCCGGCATGGTTCCCTGCGCCGCGAACGCCGACTGCCTCGACGGCGACCTCGACCCCTGCACCGGCGCAACTTGCGCCGACGGGGTGTGCTCCTACTTCGTGGTCGACTGCGTGCCTGGCTTTACCTGCTGCGGCGGCGGCATCTGCTGCCCCCAGGAAGGCGGCGGGTACTGCGTCTCCGACGACGAGTGCGCCGTCTTCGACGACCCATGCGCCGGCGGCACCTGCGACAACGGCCGGTGCGTCACGTTCCTCGTCCTCTGCGCCGAAGGCTCCGCCTGCTGCGGCAACGGCGCTTGCTGCCCGATCGACCCCGGCTGCGTCACCGACGCCGACTGCGGGTCCTACGCCAACCCGTGCCTGCGCGGCCGCTGCCTCGCCGGCTCCTGCGTCCCGGCGTTCGTCTCCTGCCCGCCAGGCGAGACCTGCCGCGACGGCGTATGCACCCCGCTGGCGGCGTAGGCCGACGTTCACCCTCGTGCTCCATCACGACCGAAATGAGGGGCGGAGACGGCACCGACGGGTGGGGCATCGGCAACCCGGCAGGGGTGTTCCGGCACCTCGAAGCGGTCGGACGCCGCTACAGCCGGACCTCGCGCCATGCAGCCCGGCACGGGTTGCCGGCGCAGGCCCAGAGCGCTCGCGCGCCGACATCGACGACGACGCTGCCGATCGTGCCGTAGTCCAGATCGCTCTCCGGAGCGTGATGCTTGCAGACCGACTTCGGGTAGTTGGCATGGTCGCCCATTGCCCCCTGGAGCCCGGCAACGTCGATCGTGCCCCAGCACCCGCTCAGAACACGCTCAAGTCGCGCCTGGCGGAGCCGGGAGTTGAGCAGGTCCTCGTCCGCGTCGAGGTGACGCAAGTCGGGGTGGACGAAGTGGTTGGCGTGGACCAGGGGCCGCCCGAACGCGCCGGGGATGAGGTCCCAGCAACCGCCCGACACCTCAACATCGTAGAGGTCGCCAGAGGCCGTGGCGAAGAGGTGGTTGTTGCCGAACGCCCGAGCCGGGTCGGTGGCTACCCGGATCGCCCCCTCGATGGTGGTCTCGGCGAGGACGCGGCGGTAGGCCAGCAACTTCGGCACGCCCGGCCGCGCATCCCGTGCGTAGAGCGCGTTGCCAACGGAGCCGAGCCCGGCGGCGTTGACCCCCTGGTGCAGGAGCAGCCCGGCGTAGGTGAAGGCGGCAAACGCGGGGGCGCCTGTCGGCTCCGCCTTGACAACGTAGGTCAGGTCGGCCCAGCCGGCGGTCGTGTCCTCGTTGTGGGCGAGCAGGGTGGAACCGGCGGCGGTCCCCTCGGGGCCGACGCCGGCGACGCTGCAGCCGGCGCCCGGGCGACTCAGCGCCTGGAGCAGCTCCTCGGAGGCGTTGAGGACGAACAGCGTCTCGAAGGGCACCCTGGCTCCGGCGGCCATCCCGCGGAGCTCGTCCAGAAGCCAGGGGGCGGCCCGATCGGTGGCTTCGAGGTACGGTCCGATCCGTCCGGCAGCCTCGGCGGGGTCGGTTCCGCCCAGCTCCTCGCGGACGGCGGCGACGGCGCCCCGGATCCGGTCGCCGACACCCCGCCCGATGTCGTGACCGATCTCGTACGATGTGCCACCAGTCTCGATGAGGGGGATCACGGGCGGCTGGCGAGACGAGGAGACGAGGAGACGAGGAGACGGGGGAAGGGTACGGGAGCATCTCCCGAGAGGAATCGGAACGCGGGTCCAACGAGACCAGGCCTTCTCGTCTTCACGACTTGTTGTCTCCTCGTCTTCACCGTCGCGGGTCCAGCGCGTCACGCAGGCCGTCGCCGACGAAGTTGATCGCCAGCACGGCGACGGTGAGCGCCATGCCCGGGGCGATCGCCAGCATCGGGGCCGTGGTGTAGTTGGGGCGGGCGGCGTTGAGCATGTTGCCCCAGGTCGGCGTCCCCGGCGGCACCCCGAACCCGAGGAACGAGAGGGTCGCCTCGGCCAGCATCGCGTAGGCCACGTTGAGGGTGGTCGCCACCACGATGGCCGCGACCACGTTCGGAAGCAAGTGGCGGACGATGATCCGGCCGTCGGGGACGCCGATGGCGTGCGCCGCCTCGATGAAGTCGCGCTCCTTGAGCGAGAGGAACTCGCCACGGATGATCCGTGCCAGCCACATCCAGGAGAAGAGGCCGAGGAAGAGGATCACACCGCCGACCGAACTGCCGGTGATCGAGAAGAGGATCAGGAGCAGGAAGATCGCCGGGAAGGCGAGCACCACGTCGACGAACCGCATCAGGAGCGCATCCACGCCCCCGCCGTAGTAGCCCGCCACGGCCCCGACCGCGATGCCGACGACCGTTGCCAGCAGCGCGGTCGCGACCCCAACCAGGAGGGAGACGCGCGAGCCGTAGATGAGACGGCTCAGTTCGTCTCTGCCGAGCTCGTCGGTGCCGAGCGGGTGCTCCGCCGACGGCGGGGCGGTGATGTTGAAGAGGTCGATCTCGTTCTCGCCGTAGGGCGCGATCGCTTCGGCGAACACCGCGGCGAGGACCAGCGCCGCCAGGACGACGAGTCCGAAGACCGCCAGCTTCGCCCGCCGGAGTCGGGCGAGCGCGAGCTGCCCGGGTGAGCGGGCGGGGCGGTCTCCGGAGCCCGCCAGACCGGCGAGAGCGGCGACCCGGCCCTCCGGCAATCCGGACGCCACCTGACTCGGAGCGCCGGCGGCGACCGCCTCCCGTGCGACCGGTTCGTCCACCGCATCGATTCTCGGCAGGCTCATCGGACGCTGATCCGGGGGTCGAGCAGACCGTAGACGACGTCCGCCAGCAGGTTGCCGACCACGATCAGGACCGCGCCGAGGATGAGGATGCCCATCAGCACCGGGTAGTCGCGCACGGTCAGGGCATCGAAGAAGAGGCGCCCCATCCCCGGCCAGGAGAAGACCGTCTCGGTCAGGACGGCACCGGTCAGATAGAGCGGGGCGTCGATGGCGACGACGGTGACGAAGGGGATCAGGGCGTTCCGGAGGACGTGGCCCCGGATCACCCGCTGGTCGACCAACCCCTTGGCCCGTGCCGTCCGCACGTAGTCCTGGGCAAGCTGCTCCAGCGTCGACGACCGGACGTATCGGCTCCACCCGGCGATGCTGCCGATGGCGATGGTGATCGCCGGCAGGATGAGGTGGCGGGCGATATCGAGGGGGCCGCTGCCGTTCGCGCCGACCATCCCGGCCGAGGGGAGCCAGCCGAGGCGGACGGCGAAGAAGAGCTGGAGCATCAGGCCGAACCAGAAGACGGGCATCGCCAGCCCGAAGTAACTGAGGAACGACGCGACGTTGTCGAAGAACCCGTAGGGGTGGCGCGCCGCCAGGATGCCAAACGAGAGCGCCAGCACCAACGACAGAGTGAGCCCAACCGCCATCAGGAGGACGGTGTTCGGGAACACGTCGCCGATCACCTCGGTGACGGGCCGATACTGGCTGTAGGAGATGCCGAGGTCGCCTCGCAGCAGGTTGCCGATCCAGCGCAGGAGCTGCTCCGGAGCGGGCCGGTCCAGCCCCATGTTCTGCCGGATCTGCTGGAGCTGCGCCTCGGACATGCGAGCATTGCGGGCGAAGAGTGCGTCCGGCCCGCCTGGCGCCAGTTGCATGAAGAGGAACGAGAGGACCGCCACGCCCAACAGGAGCGGGATCGCCCCGAGCAGGCGGCGGACGAGGAAGCGCAGCACGGCAGCTCCCGAAGGGAATGGGCGTTAGGGGATAGCCGATAGGCGGTACGGACGGACGCCCCCCGCCGACCGGCTCCTAACCCCTACGCCCTATCCCCTATCCCCGACCCTTTACGCCGTCCGGTACCAGCGGCCGGCGTCCCATAGCAGGTTGGTGAAGGCGTTCGGCTGGTAGCCGCCGATGTTGGAGCGGGCCGCCGGGAACGCCACGTCCCAGTACATGAAGATGACCGGCACTTCCTCGTGCAGGAGTGCCTGGATTTCCCCGTAGATCTGCTTGCGCGCCTCCTGGTCGGTCTCCAGGTCGCCGGCATCCGTCAGGCGATCGATCTCCTCCTGGAAGTTGTAGGGGTGGAAGTAGGCCGGCAGGTTGCCGCCCGAGCCGGTCGGGCTGTCGGGGATCTGGGTCGAGTGCCAGTAGAAGCGGTCGGTCGGGTCGTTGCCGTTGGACCACGTGTAGAGGCAGCCGGTCATCGCCGGGGTGAACTGGTAGCCCTCCGGACCCCAGATCGTGGAGATGTCCTGGTTCTTGAGTTCGGTCTTGACGCCGATCGAGTTCCAGCTCTGGGCGACCACCTGGCAGATGCGCTCGTCCTCCGCAGCGCCGGAGAGGAACCACAACTCCATGGCGAAGGGCTTCACCTCGCCGTCGCCGACCTGCGGGTCGTCGGTCGGCACCGGCCCCTCCAGCGTGCCGTCTGCCCCCGGCGTCAACCCAGCTTCCGCCAGCAGCGCCTTGGCCTGCTCCAGATCGTAGGGGCGCGGCTGGATATTCGGGTCGAAGGCCCAGGAACCGGGCGCCTGGTCGGCGACGCTGGGAACCGCCCGCCCCTTCAGCAGCTTCTCGATGATGTCCTTGGTCGGGGTGGCGAAGTCGAGCGCCTGCCGCACCTTGGTCATCCGCAGGAAGTCGACGTGCTTGAGGTCGATGTGCTGCCAGGTAAGGGTCGGGTGTTCGAGGACCACCACATCCGGGAAGGCCAGCGCCTCGTCGACCCGCGAGGCGGGGATGGTGGCCGAACTTCCGATGAGGTCGATCTCGCCGGTCCGGAGCTGGACCAGGAGCGTGTTCTCGTCCGGCACGATCCGGTAGACGATGCGGTCGAGGATCGCCGGCTCGCCCCAGTATTCGGCGAACTTGTCGAGCACGATCTGCTCTTTCGAGCGCCACTCGACAAATCTGAAGGGGCCGGTGCCGACCAGCCCGTCGCGGCCATAGACCCGCTTGAACTCCTCCGGGCCGAGGGCCATCCCGCTCGACGGGAGGATCCGGTCGACCCCGACGTACGAGAGGAACGGGGCGTAGGTCTCGGTCAGGGTGAAGACGAGCTCCTGGCCGTCGACGACGATGTCCTCGACCTTGTCCCAGCCGCTCTGGTTGAACGCCCCGAACTCGGGGTTCATGATCATCTTCCAACCGTTAACCACGTCCTCTGGGGTCAACGGGTCGCCGTTGTGGAAACGGACGCCCTCGCGCAGGGTGAAGGTGTAACTCCGGCCATCGTCGGCAATCGAGAACTCGGTGGCCAGTTTCGGCTGGAGCTGCTGGGTGTCGTCGTAGGCGAGCATCCCCTCGGTGACGCCGCTGAATACGTCGAAGCCGGTCACGGTCTGGCTGATCCAGGGATGGATCGAGTCGGGCTCGTCGTTGGTGCCAGCGGTAACGGTACCGCCTGCCTGGGGTTCCCCCTCAGGCGCGGTCGGCTGGTCGGTCGG
>CADCWF010000316.1 GCA_902806345.1 uncultured Thermomicrobiales bacterium | reverse complement strand
TGCGACAGCAGGTAGGCGTTGCCGCCCTCGGGGACCGCCGCGAAGAAGTCGCCGCCGACGACCTCGCAGCGGCCCGCGACCCCGGAAGCCTCCAGGTGGGGACCGGCCGCGGCAACCACGGCCGCCAGGTCGAACAGGACCCCGGCGGGACCGGGGAAGGCCCGCAGGACCGCGGTCAGCAGGGCGCCGTAGCCGCCGCCGACGTCGACAACGCGGGCAAACGGCGAGAAGTCGTACGCCTCGACCACGGCCGCCGCCGTGGTCCGCGTCGCGGCGGCCATCCAGCGGTTGAACCGGTCGTACGCCTCGGGGTGCGCGCCCAAGTAGTCGAAGAGCGGCCGCTCGAAGGCCAGATCGAAACCGGGACGGCCGTCGCGGGCCGCGTCCGGCAGGCGGCCCCAGGCCGCGTGGTACTCGGCGCCGACGAGCGAGGCGAGTCCATGGAGCGACCCCTCGGCGGTGGGGAGAAGTCCCTCACCGAACGGCGTCAGCGCGTGGCGGCCGTCGTCCTCCTCGGCGACGACACCCATCGCGGCCAGCCCGCGGAGGAGGCGAACCAGGGCGTCGGGGTCGGCGCCGGCCCGCGCGGCCAGGTCGGCCGCCGGCAGCGGCCCCCCGGCGAGGAGGTCGGGCAGGCCGAGGCGGACGGCGGTGTGGAGGGTCTGGGTGCGGGTGAACCCGTAGAGGAGGTCGCGCAGCCGGACCCGGTCCGACCTGGTGTCAAGCGCAGGAGTATCCGCCGCCATCGTGTCCCTTCCGTCGGTGCCGCGATTGCCTCGGGGCGACATCGTACATCCGCCGCCTGACCGAGACGGGACTTCGGGGAAACGGACTCGGTCTCCGCCCTCCCGCTCCCCATGCCCGTCCCCCCGGGGGAGTGGGGGGCTGCCGGGGAGCGGGACCAGAGGCCGATCCTCCGGTTCCGTCGGGGCGGCGCGGTGGGACGATCCCGACGATCGTCAGGTTCCCGGCGGGCCCAACCCCCCCACGACCGCCCCGACCAACCCCCGGCCGGCGGTGCCGTCGGGGTCGAGGAGCGGGTTGTAGATCGTGATCGTGATCCCCACCGCCCGCTCGGTCCGGATGAGCAGCTTCAGGACTTCCCGCAGCTCGGCCGGGGAAAGCCCGCCCGGCTGCCGGTAGTCGACCGCCGGCATCGCGGCGTCGTCGAGGACGTCGGCGTCGAGGTGGATCCAGAAGCCCGCGACGCCCTCGGCGAGGGGACCCTGGCGGCGGAGGCCGAGGCCGGGCTGGAGCGCCATCGCCGCCGCCGTCGTCGCCCCCAACGCCCGCACCCGGTCGAACGGGAAGACGCGCATCCGGGTCTCGGCCACGTCGCGCACCCCGGCTGCGGCGAGTTCCTCGGCGTCGCGCGGCCCGAAGACGACGATGTCTTCGTCACGGACGTACGGGGACAAGCCCTCGATGTCCGCGACGACTACCGGCCCGCGGCCGGTCACGATCCCGAGTTCCAGCTCCGCCGCCTCGCCGGTCAGCGACCGCTCCGGTTCCCAGAAGTCGGTGTGGCCGTCGAGGAAGAACAGCCCGAAGCGCCCCCGCCGCTTGAGCGCCAGGGCGGCGCCGATCAGGACGCTGCAGTCGCCGCCGAGAACCACCGGGAAGCCGCCGCCGTCGAGCACGCCGCCGATCGCGTCGGCGAGCGCCGGCGAATAGGCGGCAAGGCCGGCCGGGTTGAGCATCGAGGTGGCCGGGTCGCGGCCAGGGTCGTAGGGGGGCGGCTCGACGCGACCCCCCTCGGCCGCCTCCAGCCCTTCGACGAGCCCAGCCGCCCGCAGCGTCTCGGGCAGGGTTTCGACGCCTCTGGGAAAGAGGCCGAGGATCGACGGGGCCTCGACGACCGTGAACCGGGGCATCCGCGTTCCCTTTCTGCCGGTCGGTCGCCCTCGGCGCCCCCGGTTCATGACAGAAGCCGGAGCAACGGGCCGCCCGCCCTTCCCGTCATCCTGAGCCCTCAGGCGAAGGATCTCGCTCCGCAGAGTCAACGTCCGGACGGTGATCGCAGGAAGTCGGAGCGAGATCCTTCGCTTTGCTCGGGATGACGGGGTTGGGGGGCGAGCCCTCATGCGTCGTGATGACGTGGAGGTTGGCTCAGACGACGCCGTCCGCGCGCAGCCCGGCGACTTCGTCCGGCCCGTACCCCAGCTCGGCCAGAATCGTCTCCGTCTGCTCGCCGGCGGCCGGCACCGGGTCCATCCGGTGGGGGGCGCCCTCCAGATCGAGCGGGGGCACGATCGACTCGATCTCGCCGTTCGGCGTCCGCACCGGCTGCCAGCGGCCGCGAGCGGCCAGTTGGGGGTGGCGGACGAAGTCGCCCACCTCCAGGAGGTCGCCGAACGGGACATCGGCCGCCTCCAGCCGGCGCGCCACCTCGGCCCGGTCGAGCCCGGCGAACGCCGCCTCGATCGCCCCTTCGAGCGCCTCCCGGTTGACCCGCCGCAGCGACGACGTGGCGAACCGCGGGTCGTCGAGCCACTGTGGCTGCTCGCAGACGACGCGGCAGAATGCCTCCCACTGGGCCTCGGTCTGGACCGCCAGCAGCACCGCCTCTCCGTCGCCGCAGCGGTAGGAGCCGTAGGGCACCACCGTCGCGTGGCGGACCCCGGCGCGGGCGGGCGGCTCGCCGCCGTACTTCGCGAAGAGGGCGGGGTAGCCCATCCACTCGGCGAGGGCGTCGAAGAGGGAGGTCTCGACCAGCCGCCCCTGCCCGGTCCGCTCCCGCTCGACCAGGGCGGCGAGGACGGCCATCGCGCCGTAGACCCCGGCCCCGACGTCGCCGACGCTGATCCCGACCTTGGCCGGCTGTTCCGGGGTGCCGGTGGTGGCAATGACGCCCGTCTCCCCCTGGAGCAGCAGGTCGAACGCCTTCTTCTGCTCGTAGGGGCCGCCGGCGCCGTAGCCGGAGATCGAGCAGATCACGAGGCGCGGGTAGTCGCGCCGGAGCCGGGCGGGGGCGAACCCGAGGCGGTCGATCGCGCCCGGCCCCAGGTTCTGCACCAGCACGTCCGAGCGGGCGACGAGGCGTTCGAGGATCGCGCCGGCTTCGGGGTGCTTCATGTCGAGCGTCAGCGAGCGCTTGTTGCGGTTCAGCCAGACGAAGTAGCTCGACTGCCCGAGGACGGCGGTGTCGTAGCGGCGGGCGAAGTCGCCGCCGCCCGGCCGCTCGACCTTGACCACATCCGCCCCGAGGTCGGCCAGATGGCGCGAGCAGAGCGGCCCGGCGACCGCCTGCTCCAGCGCCAGCACGCGGACGCCGGCCAGCGGCCCGCGCGGATCGAACGGGGGTTGGACGGGCGCGGCGTCGGGCACGGGCGACTCCGGTGGGCGGCGAGCCGGCGAGACGGCGAGACGAAGCGGTCGGTGCGGACGAGCCGACGACGGCAACGGCGGAGGACCATCGTAACGCGGCTCGGGGGTGGCGGGCATCGGTCGGCTCGCCCCAGGTTCCGCCGCTGTCTCCCGGTCTCCCGGCTGCGACGGCACTCCTGCCGCGAGCCCAATTCGGCCGCCGGAGGGGGACGTCCCCGTGAGGCCGGGTGAGGCGCTTCTCACGCCCCCGCGGCCCCGAGGAACCGCGCTCTCCAAGGGGGAGGTCAGGACTCTCGCTCCGTCGCGGTCCACCGCCTCGCCGTGCGCCGCCACGTTGGCGTCGTGCGCGCCCCGTCCGCCCGTGCCGCCCGGTCCGGCCGCTGCCGAGAAAGCCAGCCGCGGGCCCCGCTCGTTCCACGCCCCGCCGTGAGGCGCTCCTCGTTGCCGGCCTCGATCGCGGCGCCCCGATGCGTTCCAGCCGTCACGACCCCGACTCCCGCTCTCGGGCTTCGGGCGGGGTAGCTGGGGTGATCGACGGTGAGAGCGCATCCGACGCGACGTGTGCGCCGGGTGCTTTCGGGGACCGTCGTCGACGACGCGGCGCCAACCGTGCGTGACATCGCCCCCGTCGCCATTCTTCGAGACACGCCAGAAACCGGTCGCCCGAGGGCGGGGCGATCCGAATCGCCCGCCGCGTTCCCGCCCGGCGGTACTATGCCGACGGCGAGGCGGAGGGAGGTGAAACGGGAATGGCGAGGTCCGACGAAAGCGCCAGTGGCGGCGAGCAGGGGTCGGCACCAGCCGCTCCCGGCGAGGCGCCGGCCGAGGGAAAGGTTGGGCCCCGCCCGGAAGACGGGTTCGATCCGGGCACCGATCACGAGTCGGCGGATTCCGCGCCGCTGCCAAGCACGGGCGACGATCTCCCCGAGCACCCGTCCGCGACCGTCGTGGTGGTCCTCGCCCAGACGGACCTGGCAATCCAGCAGTTCTCCCTAACCGGCGTCCTCGCCACCACCCGCGTCGCCGAAGACGAGGTGCTGGTGGTCGACGACGGGGGGGATGCCGAGCGGGCCGCGTGGCTGACGTCCCTGCTCGACCAGCACGCCCAGCTTCGTCTCCTGCCGGTCGCCGCCGAGGCGACCCCCGCCGCTCGCATCAACCGGGGGCTCGCCGAGGCCGCGCGGGAGATCGCCGTCGTCCTCGACGGCGACACGATCGTTCCGGACGGTTGGCTGGCTCGTCTCGCCGGGCACCTCGCCGACACCGTCGTCGGGCTGGTCGGTCCAGGAGCGAACCGCTCCCCAGCCGAGGCCGTGGTCGCAATCGACTACGTCGACACCGACGGCTTCGCCCGCTTCGCCCGGGAGCAGGCCCTCGCCCACGACGGGGTCGGCGCCCCCGTCCGGGTCGTTCCCCTGTTCTGCGCGGCGGGACGGCGGGAGGTGTTCGAACGGATCGGTCCCTTCGACGAGGGCTACCAGGGCGCGGAGTTCGCGGCCGAGGACTACGCACTGCGCCTGAAGGCGGCCGGCTGCCGCCTCGTCTGGGCGCACGACGTCGTCGTCCACCGGGTCCCCCCCGCTCCTCCTGCGTCGACGGGCTCCGGCACCGTCGCGTCCGTCGCCGACCAGCGACGGTTCGAGGCGACGTGGGGCGTGCGCTGGGAACCGGACCTGCCCTCCCCGGACACCCGGCCGATCGCCGTCGTCTGTAGCCGGCCCGGCACCGCCTTCCCGGTCGTCACGGGCGGGCGACTCTCCCTCGCCGGCTGGACGCTGGCGCCGGCGGGCGTTCGCTCAGTGGACGCGATCGTCGACGGCGCCCGGCGGGAACGGCTGGACTACGGCCTGCCGCCTGGCCGCACCGACCTCGCCGCCGCCTACCCCGGGTACCCGGACCCCGCCGCCTGCGGCTTCGAGGGGGCGGTCTCCGTCGCGGGGCTCGCCGACGGCGCCCACCAGGCGGTCATCCGCGTCTCGGCGCTCGACAACCGCCAGATCGACCTCGTGGTGCCCTTCGAGATCGACTCGGCGGCCGTCACCAGCGGCCGCATCCTGGCCTGGGCCGACCGCCCCATCCCGGGGATGCGCAACGTGGTCACCGAGGGCCACCTGCCCGTGCTCGGGTGGGCCCTCTCGGCGGACGGGATCGAGCGGGTCGAGGCGGTCATCGACGGTACGCCGCGCGGCGTGCTCACCTACGGCTCGCTCCGCCCGGACGTCCCCGCCGTCTACCCGGAGTTCCCCGACGTCGAGCACTGCGGGTTCGTCGGCATCGTCCCGGTGCCGGGACTCGAGACCGGCCCCCACCAGGCGGTCATCCGGGTCGTCTCCGGCGCCGGGAACCAGGTCGAGATCGTCCGGGCGTTCGAGGTGGCCCCGGCGAACGAGTTGGCAGGCGAGGCCCCGACCGTCAACGTCCACTATGCCGTCTGGTTGGACAAGCACCGGCCGACCGAGGCGGATGTCGCCCGGGCGCGGGACGAGGCGGCCCACCTCGCCGATCCGCCCACCCTCAGCCTGCTCCTCGACCCCGCCGACGCGCCGCCGGAGTTGGTGGAGGCGACGGTCGACTCGATCCGCGCCCAGGCCTACGATGGCTGGGAGCTCTGGCTCCCCGGCGGGCGGGGAGGCACCCAGGGTGACCTCGTCGACCGCCTCGCCCGGTCCGACTCCCGGATCAAGCTGGCCCCGCCCGGGGACGGCGAGGGGTTCGCCCCGTTCGCGAACGCAACCTGCGGTCTCGCCGCCGGGGCCTTCCTTGCCGCCGTCGACCCCGGGGATCTCCTCTCGCCCCTCGCCCTCGTCGAGATCGCCCGGTTGCTCGCCGCCGAGCCGGAAACCGACCTCCTCTACGCCGACGAGGACAAGGCGGACCACGCCGGCCGCCGCTGGGACCCCTTCTTCAAGCCCGACTGGTCGCCCGACCTGCTGCTGGCGATGGACTACGTCGGGCCGTTCGCCGTCTACCGCCGCCGGCTCGTCCAGGAGCTCGGCGGGTTCCGCCCCGGCCTCGCCGGGCGGGAGCGGTTCGACCTGACCCTCCGCGTCGCCGAGCGCTCGCCGGACGCCGGTCGGATCCGCCACCTGCCGCGGCTGCTCTTCTCGCGCCACGCCCCGGTTTCCGAGCCCCGGCCAGGGGAGGTCGATCCGCCGGCCTCGGCACCGGCATCGCGGACCTTGACGGAGAGCCTGGCGCGCCGGGGAGCCGATGCGACCGTCGAGCCGGGGAGCCAGCCCGACCGATGGCGGGTGCGCTACGCGTTGCGAGACCAGCCCGCGGTCACCATCGTGTTGCCGACGGGGGGCCGGATGCGCTTCCTCCGTCCCTGTCTCGACAGCATCCGCCACCACACCACCTACCCGAACGTCCGGCTCCTGGTGGTCGACAACTCGGGGGGCACCGAGGTGGCGGACCTCTGCGACGACCTGGCGGCGGCCGGGGTTGCGGTCCGCAGGGAGCCGCTCATGCTGGAGCCGTTCAACTTCTCGGCGCTCATCAACCACGCCTTGCCGCTGGTCGAGACCCCCTACCTCGTCCTCCTCAACGACGACATGACGGTCGTCACCCCCGACTGGATCGAGGCGATGCTGGAGCACGCCCAGCGACCGGAGGTCGGGGCGGTCGGCTGCAAGCTGCTCTACCCCGACGACACGATCCAGCACGCCGGGGTCGTCTTCGGGCCGTACGAGGGGTCGATCCACCCCTTCCGCCACTTCCCGGACACGCACCCCGGCTATTTCGGCATCCACCACGTCGTCCGCAACGTGAGCGCGGTCACCTTCGCCTGCGCGATGCTCCGCCGCGACGTGGTCGAGGAGGTCGGCCCCCTCGACGAGGTCAACTTCAAGGTCGCCTTCAACGACGCCGACTACTGCCTGCGGATCCGCGAGCGGGGCTACCGGATTATCTACACGCCCCACGCCGTGCTGCACCACTACGAATCCGTGACGAAGAAATCGCTGGCCGAGCCGGGGGAGGTGGCGGCCCTGCGGGAGCGCTGGGGCGACGTCATCCGGCACGACCCCTTCTACCATCCGAGTCTCACCCGCGAGGCGGAAAACTACGGGCTCGACCTCCGTTGACGGGCCTTCTGCCGTGGACATCGGATGGCAGGGCCAGGTTCCGGACGAAGCCTGGCCGTCGGAATCGTCGCCCCCCAGCCTCCGTGTGCGGGAGCACGGGCCGGGGGTAGGGGCTCACCGGGTGACTGCGGCGTTGCTCGATCCCGATTCGTGGCCTCGCCTCACCGGTGGCACGCCACGACGTGCCCGGGGTCGCCCGGCGCCGGCAGCAACACCGGCGCGGCACCGGGGTCGCCGCCATGGGGGCAGGAGTCGAGGACGGGCGTCCCCGCCGGCGCGGCCTCGGCGCGGACCGCCCGGCGCTTGAACCGGTTTGCCGGGTCGGGTTCTGGAACGGCCGCGATCAGCGCCCGCGTGTAGGGATGGCGCGGCCGGTCGACGATCGCCCCGCTCGGTCCCAGCTCGACCACCCGCCCCTGTTCCATGACAGCGATCCGGTCGGAGAAGTGGCGGGCGCTGGCGATGTCGTGGGTGATCGCGAGGAAGGCCACCCCGCGCTCGCGCTGCAGCCGGCGGAGGAGCGTCAGGATGCCGATCCGGCTCGACGCGTCGATCATCGAGACCGGCTCGTCGGCGACGACATAGACCGGGTCGCGGACGAGGGCGCGGGCGATGCCGACCCGCTGCCGCTGGCCGCCCGACATCGCCGAGGGGTACCGCTCCGCCCAACGCGCCGCCGGCCCTAGTTCGACCGCCGCCAGTGCCCGCGCCACCCGGTCCCACCGCTCGCCCTTCGGCACGCCGTCGATGACCAGCGGCTCCGCGACCAATTCGCCCACCCGCATGTAGGGGTTGAGGCTGGAGAAGGGGTCCTGGAAGACGATCTGGGCCCGCTGGCGGAGCCAGCCGAGCGCCGCCTCTGGCGTTCGCGAGATGTCCCGGCCGTCGAAGCAGATCCGCCCCCCGGTCGGCTCCAGCAGGCGGAGGCTGACCCGGCCGACGGTCGTCTTGCCGCTGCCGGACTCGCCGACGAGAGCCAGCGTCTCGCCGCGGGCAACCGCCAGCGAGACGCCTCGGACCGCCCGCACCTCGCCGGTGCGGAAGAGCCCGGTGCGGGTCCGGAAGACGACCGAAACGTCGTCGAGTTCGACGAGCACAGCGGCAGGCGTGTCGTGGTCAGGCACGGGCGGCCGTATCGCGGGCGGGGAGCACGAGTTGCCGGCCGTCGGCCACCGCCGGGTCGTTCAGCCAGCAGCGGGCGTTGCCGCCGTCGGCGAGGGGGATGGCCGGCGGGTGGTCGTCGCAGGCCTCGAAGCGGAGCGGGCAGCGGGGGTGGAAGCGGCAGCCGTGGGGCAGGGCGGCGGGGTCGGGCGGAGAGCCGGGCATCGGCAGGGGAGGCGTCTCGCCGCGCAGCCTCGGCAGGCTCTCGAGCAGGAGGGCGGTGTAGGGGTGGCGCGGCGCCGGCAACACCCGCTCGGCCGGGCCGAGCTCGACGTGCTCGCCGGCGTAGGCGACCGCGATGGTGTCGCAGATGTCGCTGGCGAGGGCGATGTCGTGGGTGATGAAGATCATCGAGATGCCGGGGTCGGCCTTGAGACCCTTCAGGAGGTCCATGATCTGGGCCTGGACGGAGACATCGAGGGCGCTGGTCGGCTCGTCGAGGATGAGCAGGTCCGGCGAGAGGGCGAGGGCGGTGGCGATCACGGCCCGCTGCTTCTGGCCGCCGGAGAGCTCGTGCGGGTAGCGGCCGGCGAAGGCGGCGCCGAGCCCGACCCGCTCCAGTAGCTCCTCGGCCCGGGCGCGGCCGGCGCGCTTGCTGATGGCGCGGTCGAGCAGCATCGGCTCCGCGATCTGGTCGCCGATTCGGAGGACGGGGTTGAGCACGTTCATCGCGCCCTGGAAGACCATAGCGATCCTGCGCCAGCGGATCTGGCGGCGGAACTGCTCGTCCGAGAGCACCGTCAGTTCCTGGCCGTCGAGGCGGATCGACCCCGAGAACTCGGCGGAGTTCTTCGGCAGCAGCCGGATCAGCGCGTTGGCCAGGCTCGACTTGCCGCTGCCCGACTCGCCGACGACGCCGAGCGCCTCGCCCTTGCCTTTGATGGTGAAGCTCACGCCGTCGACGGCGGGGATGGTCCGGCCCTCGGCCCGATAGGCGAGGCGGAGGTCCGTCACGGCGAGCAGGGGTGGCATCGGGGACCTCGGCGGGCGGCGCGGCGGGGCGGAATGATGGATGGCATGGTGACGCAGGGGGCGTGCCGGGCGCAACGGGAGGAATGGACGCGGCCAGGCTAAGACGCCGCTCAGGGCGTGGGCGTGATCAGAGGAGCCCGCTTGCTACGCGCGCGGTGCGCACCGCCGCCACCCTGTGCCGTTGAAACGGCGATTGGACCCGTGGTTCCAGCAGGCAACGCTCCTGCGAAGGATCGTCCCGCCCTCATCCAGGCTTCGACGGTACTGGACCCTACGACTCAAAGCGCTCAAGCCCGGCGACGACGACCGCCGGATCGAGCGCCAAGTCGCCTGGCAGCGCCGCCGCTCCGGTTCCAACATCGGCGCCAGCGGCGATCACCGCTCGCCCACCGCCGTCAGTCCGCCACACTGGCCAGCAGCGCGGCGCCGGCCTCCATATCGGCCGGCGCCGCCACGGACTCGACCGGGCGGACGCGGACGCGGTTGGAGTGGTAGGTCGACTGGCCGGCGAGGTCGCCGATGGCGTCCGGCGTCGTCCAGTTGACGTTGCGGCCGTCGGCCGAGAGCGACGCCCAGCGCCCCTTCGGCGCCACCGCCACCCCCGGCGGCACGTCGTCGGTGACGACCGCCCGCAGCTCGCACCAGCCGCGCTCGTTCTCCAGCCGGACCTGGGCGCCGTGGGTGATGCCTCGCGAGGCGGCGTCCCCCGGGTGGATCTCGACGAAGGGCGTCCCTTCCTTCGCCACCAGCCGCGGCTGGTTCGCCATGCTCGTCGTCAGGAAGTGGTGGGCGGCGGCGGTGATCAGCGTCAGCGGCGCGTCCGGACCGGGCGCCGTCTCCGCGGCGAACTCGGCCGGCTCCTCCCAGTGGGGGAGGGGGTCGAGCCCGAGCGCTGCCATCCCCTCGCAGAACAGTTCGACCTTGCCCGACGGCGTCGGGAAGACGCCGTCGGCGAATGGCACCCAGTCTGGCTCCGGGAAGGCGTAGGGCACCGTCCCCTCGGCCTGGAGGCGCTCCAGGGTCACCCCAGCCAGCGTCGGGTTCTTGGCGCGGGAGGCGTCGAGGACTTCGCGGATCACCGCCTCGACCGGCTGCCGCAGCCACGGCTCGTCGTAGCCCATCGCCTCGGCGAGCAGCCGCATCGTGTCCCAGTTCGACTTCGCCTCGCCCAGCGGCGGGATCGCCTGGGTGTTGTACTGGAGGTGGCGCTGGCCGTAGGGCTTGTGGAGGTCGGTCTGCTCGAGCTGGGTCGTCGCGGGCAGGACGATGTCGGCGTAGCGGGCCGTGTCGGTCATGAACTGCTCGTGGACGACGGTGAAGAGGTCGTCGCGCTGGAGCCCTCGCACAATCAGGCCGGCGTTGGGGGAGGCGGCGACGGGGTTGGCGCCGAAGACGTAGAGGCTCTTCACCGGCGGGTCGGTCACTTCGCCGGTCAGCGCCGCGCCGAGGCGGTTCATGTTGATCGTCCGCGGCGGCGGCGGGCACTCGCCGCGGTGGGTAACCGCCTCGCCGTCCCACGAGACATACCCCCCGGCTGAGTAGTAGACGCCGCCGCCGCGGACGCCGAGCTGACCGACGACGGCCGGCAGGGCGCAGAGGGCGCGCACGGTCTGGCCGCCGTTGGCGTGGCGCTGGACGCCGTCGGCGAACTTGAGCATCGCCGGCTTGGCCGTGCCGTAGCGGCGGGCGAGGGCGACGATCTGCTCGGCGGCGATGCCGGTGATCGCGGCGACCCGCTCGGGGTCGTACTCCGCGGCCCGCTCCCACAGCGCCTCCCAGCCGTGGGCATGAACGCGCAGCCACGCCTCGTCGTGCAGCCCCTCGGCGAAGAGGACGTGGATCAGGCCGAGGGCGAGGGCGCCGTCGGTCGCCGGCCGGGGCCGCAGGTGGAGGTCGGCTCGGCGGGCGGTCGTCGTCCGCCGGGGGTCGATGACGACGAGATCAGTGCCGTTGCGCTGCGCCTCCTGGAGGAAGGGCATCGCGTGGGGGTTGGTGCTGGCCGGGTTGTGGCCCCAGATGATGATCAGCCTGCTGCGGACGAGGTCGGCGGCGTCCGGCGCCAACTTGGCGCCGAGGGTGAGCACGACCGCCTTCTCGGCCGCGGCGCCGCAGATCGAGCGCTCCAGACCGCTGGCGCCCATCCGGTGCCAGAGGCGGAAGGAGCTGACCCCCATCTGGACCAGGCCGAGGGTGCCGCTGAAGGAGTAGGGGAGGATGGCCGCGCCGCCGTGCTCGGCGATGATCCCCTGCCAGCGGCCGGCGATCTCGGCGACCGCCTCCTCCCAGGTGATCCGCTCCCAGCGACCCTCGCCCTTGGCCCCGACCCGGCGCAGCGGGTGGGTCAGCCGGTCCGGGGCGTAGACGCGCTCCAGGTACGGCCGAACCTTGGCGCAGAGCCAGCCGCGGGTGAACGGGTGGTCCGGGTCGGCCTCGAACTTGACGGCCCTGTCGCCCTGGACGTGGACGAGGGTGGCACAGGTATCGGGGCAGTCGTGGGGGCAGGCGCCGCGGACGACGCGAACGGGGAGGACGGGGGCGGCCATCGGCTTCCTCGCTTTCTGGGACGGACCGTCGTTGCCGCCCATGATAGCCGCGTCGCATGGTCCCGAGGGGCGGTCAGCCGCTCCGGCCCGCCCCTCGGGTAGCCCCAACCGGGGATTGATGACCGGCCCGGTGGTCCGCTTCGGCTGACCGCCGCAGGGGTGGGTCCGACGCGCTCGCCCGCGACACCGACGATAGGGGTCGGCGACCAGCAGGAGGTTTGCGTCGGCCGCAACCCGCTCGACCCGGCGCACCGAGCGGACGCGTAACGCCGGGCCGAGGGGGAGAATCCAGTTCGCGGCCCAAGCCAGAACGGTTGGGTCCGCGGCGCGCTGCGGGCTCTCGCCGGGAACCGGCCGCGTTGCCGAATTCTCCCTGCCCTCCAGGTCGTTGCTGGGGGGCGAGGCCGCGAAAGCCCAGAGGTTCGGATCGGTAGTCGGCCCTGCCCACGACTACTTGTCGCGCTTTTCCTTGTCGGGTTTCCCTTTGTCCTGCTTCGGCCCGTCCCCCGCCCCCTTGTTGGGCTTTGAACCCCCGCCCGGGTTCCCAACGACCTGGTTCGGGCCGTCGGAGGCGACGATGATCGTCGGGGTGGGCGTCGGCGACACGATGCTCGATGCCGTCGGCGGAACGACATTCGCCGTCGTGGAGGTCGGCGGTGGAGGCCCGAGATCGCCCCGAGATGGGGCGGCGGGATCGTCGGCGGTGGGCGCGACGGGCCTCCCCCCGGCGGCGGTCGCAATCCGGGTTGGACCGTCTCCGCTGGAGGGAGCGGCGGGCGAGAGCGCGGCGGTTCCGGTCGCCCGACCCGTCGCTGCTGTCGAGGACGCGGCAGGGAGAGTCGGCACGCGAACGACCCGGGGCGTCGGGGTTGCTCCCGCGGTCGCGTTCGGACGCAACACGGTAGCCGTCGCGAGTGACCCCGCCAGCGGCAGGTCGGACGTGGTTGGCGAGGCAACCGCAGCGGCGGCGGATGCGGCAGGCAGGGCGGTTCCCGAGGGCTGCGGCGACTCGGGAGCATTGGGGTTTGCGAGCGAGAGGATGACCCACGTCACGCCGCCGACGATGGCGACCACGACCGGGGTGACCGAAATTGCGATGAGCAGCGGCCGGCTTGGAGCGAAGGGCATGCTCCGTCCGTCGCCGGGCAGCCGGGCGGTTCGGTTTCCAATCGGACCGGGCGCGGATAGGGGCGTCGAGTTCGTCCCTTCATCGCCTGGACGTGCCGACATGGTTCCCCTCGTCAGCCGCCGTGGAGTGCCCGTGGAGCGAGTGGGACCCCGGTCGCGGTTCCGGTTCCATCACCACGACGTTAGTCTTACCGCTGACTCGCGTGAGCCACAACCCGGCGTTTGATGCGCCTCGACGGCCCGTGTCGAAGGGGGAGACGAGCTTGGACGTCTTGGATAGGGCGTTGGCAACCGCCGCCGAGGTGTCGCCGTCGGGACCGCGGGCGGGTTCGCGGTGGATCGTCGCACCGCTCGCGGTCCCCGTTGGCCTCTGCTAGGCTTCCGGGCCGTATCGAGATCGGCCCGACCCCGCCCGGGAGCCTATGGCCCGCTACATCCTCGGCCGGCTGCTCGGCCTCGTCTTCGTCCTCCTCGCCGTCAGCGCGGTCACCTTCTTCCTGACCCGCCTGGTGCCGGGCGACCCCTTCGCGGCCGGCGAGCGCGGCCTGCCCGAGGCGACCCAGGCCGCCCGCGCCGCCAAGTACGGGTTCGACCAGCCCGTCTGGCGGCAGTACCTCAGCTACCTCGGCAGCGTCGTCCGCGGCGACTTCGGCGTCCCCTTCCAGGCGCCGACGACGACCGTCGTCGAGCTGATCAAGGACACCTGGCCGGTCACGATCCGGATCGGCCTCCTGACGATCGCGATCTCCTACCCGCTCGGCATCCTGCTCGGCTTCGTTGCCGCCGTCCGCCGCAATTCGTTCCTCGACTATTTCCTCACCTTCGGTTCCACCCTCGGCCTGGTGCTGCCCAACTTCGTCGTCGCCATCTGGTTGATCCTCCTCTTCGCGGTCCGCCTCGACTGGCTGCCGACCGGCGGCTGGGGCAAGCCGGAGCACTACGTCCTGCCGGTGCTCGCCTACAGCCTGGCGCCGACGGCGTTGGTCGCCCGCTACACCCGGACCAGCCTGGTCGACACCCTCGGCGCCGACCACGTCCGGACCGCCCGCGCCAAGGGGCTCTCGAACACGCGAGTCCTGACCTGGCACGTCGGCCGCAACGCCCTGATCCCCTTCGTCACCGTTATGCTGCCGGAGATCCCCAACATCCTGACCGGCTCGATCTTCATCGAGCAGGCGTTTCGAATCCCCGGGCTCGGCCGCTTCTTCGTCACCTCCACCTTCACCCGCGATTACCCGATGATCCTGGCGCTGGTCCTCCTGGTCGCGGTCGTCTGGGGCGTCACCTACCTCCTGACCGACCTCCTCTACACCCTGCTCGACCCCCGGATCCGGCTGTGAATCCGTCACAGTTGGCGGTTGGTCGAGGCTCCTCGGCGGCTGCGCCGCCGACCCCGGCGATAAATCACCGGGCTGAAGCCACGAAAGACCCTGAAGGGCCCTATGGCGATGCCGCCATTCTCCCCCTCTCCTGCCGCAGCGGGAGAGGGGGCGGGGGGGTGAGGGCCCACCCGCAGCGGCCGATCTTCGGCGGGACGCCCTAGATGGCCGCCACCGCCGAGGCCCGCCGGGCCGACCCGGCAGCCGCGCCCACCCTCGCCGGCGCCGAGCGCCGGGCGGGCAACACCCGCCGCGCCCTGCGGCGATTCTTCCAGCAGCGGCTGGCGGTCGCCGGCCTGGTCGTCACCGCGCTCCTGATCCTGGTCGGCCTCTTCGCGCCCCAGGTCGCCCCGACGCCGCCCGAGGCGACGATCCTGATGGACGCCAACCGCTTCCCCGACCGGCAATACCCCCTCGGCACCGACGCGATCGGCCACGACTACCTGTCGCGGGTCATCTTCGGCCTGCGGACCTCGCTCGTCGTCGGCTTCGCCGCCGTCGGGGTGGCCTGCCTGATCGGCATCCCCCTGGGCCTGGCGGCCGGGCTCCGCGGCGGCTGGGTCGATTTCGTCACCCTCCGGCTGGTCGAGGTGATGACCGCCTTCCCCGGCATCCTCTTCGCCATGTTCCTCGTCGCCATCGTCGGCGGCGGCGTCCGCAACATCGTGATCGTCATCGGCGCCACGAGCTGGGTGATGCTCTGCCGGCTGACCCGCGGCCAGTTGCTCACCCTGCGCGAGCAGGAGTTCGTCCAGGCCGCCCGCAGCACCGGGGTGCCGGAGGCCCGGATCGCCGTCGCCCACCTGCTCCCGAACGCCCTGCCGCCGCTGATCGTCGCGATCACCCTGGCGATCCCGACCGCGATCTTCACCGAGGCCGGGCTGAGCTTCCTCGGCCTGGGGATCAACGAGCCGACCCCGTCGCTCGGTAAGATGGTCGCCGACAGCGCGCAGTACATCCGGGTCTACTGGCACCTCGGCCTCTTCCCGACCCTGGCGATCGCGCTCTTGATGCTCGGCTTCACCTTCGTCGGCGACGGGCTGCGCGACGCGCTCGACCCGCGCCAGAATTGACGCTCGGCCAAACTATGGCGGCCCGCGACGGCGCGGGCCAGACGGACCCCCGACCGGTTCGCGGCGCGCGACCGGGACGGGGCGGAGACGGAGAAGGAGCACCGACGATGACCGACGATCGGACCAAGGCCCCGTTCGTGGCGGGTGACGCCCGCGACCCGCGCGAGATCGCGCGCCGGATCTCCCTGCTCGAGAAGTCGCTCGGCCGGCGCAGCCTGATGGGGGCGATGGCCGGCGCCGGGCTCGTCGGTGCCGGGCTGCGGACCGCCCCAGCCGCCGCTCGCGCCGCCCGACAGGACGCACCCGCCCTGCCAGACGACGCGGCGCCGCTCGAGGAGCAGGTCTACGTCCTGCCGGCAGACACCACCCTCGACAAAACGCCCGACTTCTACGAAGCGGTCTACGAACGCGTCTCGGACGCCGCCTTCGACATCTTCAGTGACCCCCTGGTCCGCCTCAACCGCGACTTCGAGATCATCCCCGGCGCCGCCCTGGAGTGGAGCGGCAACGAGGAGGGAACGGTCTGGACCTTCCAGATCGACCCCAACCTGATGTGGAACGACGGCACCCCGGTAACGGCCAACGACTGGGTGGCGACCTTCCGCTACGGCGCCGACCCCGAGCACGCCTGGGACTTCACCTGGTTCTTCCAGGGCGTCCTCAAGGGGTGGGACGAGGCGATCGCCGGCGAGATCCCGCTCGAGGAGCTGGGCGTCCGTGCCGAGGGCGACCACACCCTCGTCCTCGAGACCGTGGTGCCGGCGCCCTACCTGCCGGCGATGCTGCTCTACTCGAACCCGCTCTCGGCCAAGCAGCTCGAAGAGGTCGGGCCGCTCTACAACTCCAACCCGGAGACGAGCGTCTCGGCCGGCCCGTTCATGCTGGAGGAGTGGCAGGCCGACCAGCGGATCGTCTACGTCGCGAACCCCGACTACACCGGCACCCTCGAGGTCCCGGTCCAGCGCGTCGTCATCAAGCTGGCGGCGCCGAACACCTGGTTCACGATGTACCAGAACGACGAGATCGACTACATGCAGAAGCCCGCCCCGGCCGAGATCCAGATCGCCCAGGCCGAGTTCCCGGAGCAGATCTACTCCTCGGTCGGCGACTTCCGCACCTACTACCTCTTCTTCGACGTCACCCAGGCTCCGTTCGACGACGTCAAGGTGCGGCAGGCGTTCTCCCACGCCGTCGACCGCGACGCGATCAAGACCCAGATCCTCGGCCCCTCCGGGGTTCCCGCCTACTCGTGGCTGGCCCCCGGCTTCCCGGCCTCCAACAGCGAAGGGCTGAAGGAGATCCAGGGGTTCGACCCGGAGCGGGCAAAGCAGCTCCTGGCGGAGGCGGGCTTCGAGGGCGGCGCCGGCTTCCCGGCGCTGACCCTCCAGGTCCGCAACCCGATCCCGCTCGAGCAGAACGTCTCCCAGGCGGTGGCGGCCGGCATCGCCGAGACACTCGGCATCCAGATCGAGGTCCAGAACCAGGATCAGGACACGTTCATGGACGCCCTGACCGCGAAGCCGACCGAGATCCCGTTCGGCTTCGTCTCCTACGGGATGGACTTCCTCGACCCCTTCAACATGCTCAGCGTCTGGCTCTCCGGCGGCCGCCACTCGTGGGTCAGCGAGGAGTTCGACACCCTCGTCCGGGACGCCGCCTCGTTCACCGGCGATCCCGAGCAGCGGGCGACCATGTTCCAGGACGCCGAGCGGGTGCTGGTCGAGGACGTCCCGGCGGTCTTCATCTACCACGAGACGCCGGTCCAGCTCGTCAAGCCGTGGGTCAGGGGTGCGGTGCTGGAGCCGGACGCGAACGGCATCACCTCCGTTCACTGGCCGGGTTACTCGGCGATGAGCACCGTCCCGGCCGAGCTCTACATCGGCGCCGACGCCCCGGCCGGGCGGGGGGACGCGTAGCGGGCCGACATCCCACCCCGAACTCCCGTTGCTGAGGGCGCGCGAGCCCTCACGCTCCACCCCCTCTCCCTGAGTAGGGGAGAGGGGGAGCATGGGGCCGGTCGAAGCGTTTCCCCTGTCCCGCGCGGCGGGAGGGGTCGCACCAGGGGTGAGGGGGCCTCCGCCGGCGGACCGGCTACGGCCCTGGCGTCGCCCCCGCCCGCACCCGGTCCGCAACCTGGAGGGCGACCGGATCGGGTCCCTGCACTTCGATCCGCTCGCCGCCGAGCGGGCCGCTGTAGGTAAACCCGGGGTTCTCCAGATCACCGTCCAGCGTCTCGACGGTGTAGCCGCCGGCGAAGCCGTCGCCGGCGACCTCGATCGTGGCCCGGTAGCGGACGACCGTGTCGGGGGCGATGCCGGTGCCGCCGCGGCCCGGCCCGACCAGGGTGAAGGTGACGGCGCCGTCGTTGTCTCGGACCCAGACGCCCTGCATCGTGCCGCCGTCCGAGAAGGCGGTGGCGACCGCATTGCCGTCCGCGAAGAAGCTCAGGACGAAGGCGAGCGGCGGCTCGACCCCGGGCGGCGGCAGCGTCTCCCGCACCAGCCAGGCGCCAACCGGATCGCCGCCCGCGGCTGGCGTCGCGGTTTGCGCCGCGACGCCGAGGCCGGCACCGACCAGTCCGGCAAGCAGAAGCAGCGACGCGACCGCGATCCGGAGTCCAGTCCCGATCCCGATCCGGTGCATGGTCCACCTCCGGGCCTAGCCCCCAGGTCTCTACCAAACGG
>CADCWF010000315.1 GCA_902806345.1 uncultured Thermomicrobiales bacterium | reverse complement strand
CCACCCCGCGCCGATCGCGCCGGCGACGACGATCCCGTTCCCCACGATTCCGACGAGCCGGTCCGCCACCTCGAGCCACGCGATCAACCCGTCCACCGTGCCGCCCTCTCCGCGCCGCGTTCGGGGGCCATGCCCCCACGGAGGGAGTAAACGATCAAATGTGGACATTCAGTGTCCGCATTTGGGGCGGCTTAAACACGAACCCGGCCTGGGGAGGCCGGGCGCGTGCGGGAAGGGATGGGGCGGAGCGAGTGCAGCGCTCCGGGTATCAGAGGGCGTCGGGTAGGGGTCGGGCGCCCTCTGCCCCAATCTACGGCGCGGCGGGCGGTTCGGTTTCCGCCGTCCCTTGGTCGGGGGAGTACTATAGTACTGTCCACTACATCCCCACAATGGTAGAGGGGTGCCCCCCCATGATCGCCCCCGCCCGAGGGATGTCCGTCGGGGTGCCGGCGGTCGTTAGGGGGCCGATGTGGAGGTGGGTCTGGTCCTGCTTGGCGCGGCGATCCCCCTCGTCACCACCATCGTCACGGAAACCGTCCGTCATCACCTCACACCGTAGGGCATCCCGATCCTGGCGACGATTCTCGTCGTGCGCGTGGTCCTTGCGGGAGTTGGCTCATTTGGGGGAGGCGCGCCGCCGCCCCGGCGGGTACGCTGGGGCGGCCGACCTGCCGCCGCCCCGCGAGGAGACCGCGATGCGCCGCCTGCTGCCCGCCCTCGCCCTCACCGCCCTCCTTGCGCTCGCCGCGCCGGCCACCCTGGGGGCCACCAACCCCCGATCGGTCGGCGCCGAAGCCTCGACGGTGACGGTGAGCGAGTCGTTCCCGATCAACTACGACGAACCGATCATCCTGTTCGTCCCGTGCGCCCTGGGCGGCGCCGGGGAAGAGGTGGAGTTCGGCGGCGATGTCCATACGGTGTTCCACCTCACGACCGACGCCGCCGGCGGGGTCCACGTCAGCCACCTCACCAACTACCAAGGCGTCGCCGGCGTCGGGCTGACGAGCGGCGAGACCTACCGGCTGGCCGGCGCCGCCCGCACGGCGGAGACCCACGGGCCGGGGGGCTTGCCGTTCGAGTTCACGACCACCAACAGCCGCCGGCTCGTCGGCCCGGGCACGGGGAACGACCTCCGGCTCCACGTCGTGACCCACTCGACGGTCAGCGCGTCGGGGGAGGTGGTGACGTTCGTCCAGCGGGTGGACGCCGACTGCGGCTAACGGGGCGGGGGCAGCCGCGCCGCACTCGGGCCTCGGGACCGTTCGGCCGGCCCCCATGTTTTGCGGACAAAGGAGCACCCACGTGCCCAGGCAGACCCCGACCGCGCGGCGGATTCCCCTGCGGTGGCTCGCGATCGCGCTGACGCTCCTGCTGCTCGCGGGGGCGACGGCCTCGCCGGCCCGTGCCCAGGCGGCGAGCCTGACGCTGGACCTGACCGCCAGTGCCACCAGGGCCAAGGTCGGCGACCTGGTGACCTACGCCGCCACGGTGACCAACACCGGTTCCGAGGACCCCGCGGCCGTGCTGGTGTTCCTCGGGCTGCCCGACGCCCTCGACGCCCAGTCGGTCGACTGCCCCGGCACCACCGACACGGTCACCGGCTGCCGGCTCTCCCTCGCGGCGGGCCAGACCGCGGTGGTGCGGTTCGTGGTCCGGGTCGGCAGCCGCAACCGGGTCGTGAACGGCGACGTGACCGCCGCGGCTTCGAGCGGTGGGGTCGAGCTGGCCGGCGACCGGCTCCCGGCGCTCAAGATCGTCGGCCCGCGTGGGTGAGGGGGTCGGCAGCGGGACCTCTCGTTGGGCGAGCTGAGGGCCCGGCTCCGCGACGAGGTCGAGTGGTCACCCGGTGGCGGGAAGGCTCCGCCGCGACCGAGGAAGAGGGCAACGCCGCGGTACCATCCCCTCCATCCGCCCCGCCTCGGCGGCCGGGTCGCAGCCGCCGAGACCAGGCCGCCAGGGACAAAGCCGCGCCAGGGGGAGCAGCCACGGCGGGGCGCGAACCGGCCGCGGCGGGCGCGTAAAGCCCCGGAACCCGCGGAGCGCACGGAGGCCGAGACCGGCGCGTAACGCGCCCTCAGCACCCGCCCAGCAGATCCTTGTAAGGCCGCTGTAGGACCGGCGCGTTAGGCTCCACGCAACGGCTCGGGAGTTGCCGCCGCCGCGGGCGCGGGGGCGGCGCCGAGGGACGCGGAGGAGGCCGGTCATGCGCGCGTTGGTCATCCGGTCGGTGGCGGTCCTGCTCGCGGTCGCGGCGGCCGTTCCCGGCCCCGCCGGGGCGGCCGATCCGTGCGCCAACCCCGGCCCCTTCAAGCCCGAGTACGCGGGCGGGCCGATCGTGGGCACGGCCGGGGACGACGTCATCCGCGGCACCAGGCACGGCGAGATCATCATCGGCTACGGCGGGCACGACACCATCTGCGGGATGGGCGGCGACGACACGCTCAAGGGCGAGCAGGGGGACGACCGCCTCTACGGCGGGGACGGCCGGGACGCCCTGGCCGGCAGCTACGGCCACGACGCGCTCTCCGGCGGGCGCGGCAACGACCGGTTCGACGGCGGTATCAACAACCACCTCGAGAACGACTCCTGCAACGGGGGCCCGGGCACCGACACCGAGATCCGGGACGGGTACTGCGACACCGCCGTCTCGATCGAGCGGCGCGACCCCGGCGCGTAGGGGGGGCTTAAACACGAACCCGGCCTGGGAGGGCCGGGCGCGTGCGGGAAGGGAAGGGCCGGAGCGTGGGGA
>CADCWF010000314.1 GCA_902806345.1 uncultured Thermomicrobiales bacterium | reverse complement strand
CCTCGATCGAGTAGATGTCGTGGTGAGGCGGCGGCGAGATCAGCGGCAGGCCGGGTACGGCGTGGCGGACGCGGGCGATAAACGCCGTCACTTTGTGGCCCGGAAGTTGGCCTCCCTCGCCCGGCTTACTGCCCTGGGCGATCTTGATCTCCAGCTCCTCCGCCTCGGCCAGGTACCGGGCGTTGACCCCGAAGCGGCCCGAGGCGACCTGCTTGACCTTCGAGTGGGGGACGTCGGGGCCGCGACGCGCTTCGTCGTACCAGGCCGGGTCCTCGCCGCCCTCGCCGGAGTTGGAGCGGGCGCCGATCCGGTTCATCGCGGTCGCTAGCGTTCGGTAGGCCTCGGGGCTGAGGGCGCCGAGCGACATCGCGGTGACGACGAAGCGGGCGACGATCGTCTCGACCGATTCGACCTCGGCCAGCTCGACCGGCTCCCCCAGCGGTTTGATCTCCAGGAGATCGCGAACCGCGGTCAACGGATGGTCGGCGACGTGCCGACGGTAGGTGGCGTAAAGATCGCGGTCGCCAGCGGTGACCGCCGCCTGGAGCGCCTTGACCAGCGGCGGCTCGTAGGCGTGCGGCTCCCCTTCCTTGCGGTAGCGGACGAAGCCGAGGTCGGGCAGCTTGGCGGCGGGGCTGGATTCGGCATATGCGTCGCGGTGGCGCTGCAGGAGGTCCGTCTCGATCTCGGCGAAACCGATGCCGGCCAATCGGGCTGGTGTGCCGACGAAGGCTCTGCCGACGACGTCGGGGGCGAGGCCGATCGTCTCGAAAATCTGGGCGCCGCGGTAGCCCATCGCGGTCGAGATGCCCATCTTCGCGACGACCTTGAGGAAGCCTTTCTCGAGCGCACGCAGGTAGTTGAGGTGAAGATCTCCTTCGCCCAACCCTTCGTGGCCGCGGGTCCCGGCGAGCGCCGAGGCGGCTTCGAGCGCGACGTAGGGAACGACCGCCGACGCGCCGTACCCGATGAGGCAGGCGAAGGCGTGGACATCGTTGACTTCGCCGGACTCGACGACGATGTCGGCCAGCGACCGTAGCCCCTGGCCGATAAGGGCGTGGTGGACGGCACCGACCGCGAGCAGCATCGGCACCGCAGCGTGATCTGCGTCGACATCCTTGTCGGAGAGGACGAGGACGGCCACTCCGTCGCGGACGGCGGCCTCGGCCTCGGCCACGACGCGGTCGAGGGCCGCGATCAGAGCCGACCCGGTGGTTGCCTCCGTGGACGGGAGACCAAAGCAGACCGAGATGCGCGCCGTCCGCAGGTCGCCGCCGATCGCCTCCAGTTGGGCGAGCTGATGCGGGGTGAGCGCCACGCTCGGCAGGTGCGCGAGCCGTGCCACCGCGGGACCGGGATCGAGGAGGTTGCCGCGCCGGCCGACGACTGCATCGAGCGCCATCACGCTGCGCTCCCGCAGCGAGTCGATGGCCGGGTTGGTGACCTGGGCGAATCGCTGGCGGAAATAGGCGTGGAGCGGCCGTGGCTTCTCCGAGAGGACCGCGAGCGGCGCGTCGTCGCCCATCGACCAGGTCGGTTCCTTGCCTTCGCCGGCCATCGGCTGGACGACCAGCCGGAGTTCCTCGGCGGTGTAGCCGAAGGCGCGCTGGCGGGCGACGGCCGCCGGATCCGGCGCCCGGCGCCCGGGCGCCATCTCGGCGACGAGGGACGGCCGAGGTTCGGGCGCGAACGGCCCGATTTCGACCCGGCCTGCTTCCAGCCACTCTCCGTACGGGGAGGCGGCGGCGATCTCGTTCTTCAAGTCGTCGTTGCGGAGGACCAGCCCGCGGCGCGTGTCGACCAGGATCATCTGGCCGGGGCCGAGCCGGCCCTTCTCGACGATCTCCCCCGGGTCGACTTCGACCGTCCCTGCCTCGGAGCCGGCGATCAGGAGGCCGTCGCGGGTGATGGCGTAGCGGAGGGGGCGCAGTCCGTTGCGGTCGAGGGTGGCGCCGGCCATCACCCCGTCCGAGAATCCCAGTGCCGCCGGGCCGTCCCACGGCTCGACGAGACCGGCGTGATAGGCGGCGAAGGCACGGCGGGCCTCCGTCATGTCCGTCCGGTCTTCCCACGCTTCGGGGACGAGCATCATCAGGGCGTGGGGGACGGAGCGGCCGCCGTGCACCAGCAGCTCGACGACGTTGTCGAGGCTGAGCGAATCGCTGCCACCCCAGGAGACGACCGGCGCCAGGGACTCCGGCCCCTCGCCGAGGAGGTCGAGTAGCGGCGCCCGCGCGTCCATCCAGCGGCGGTTGCCGCCGACGGTGTTGATCTCCCCATTGTGGGCGAGGTAGCGGAAGGGCTGGGCCATCGCCCAGGTCGGCAGCGTGTTCGTCGAGTACCGCTGGTGGAAGAGGGCGATCGCGCTCTGGTAGGCCGGGTTGCGGAGATCGTCGTAGAAAGCGGCCAGGTCCTTTGGCAGGCAGAACCCCTTGTAGATGAGCGTCCGCGCCGAGCAGGAGACGACGAAGAAGTCGCCCTCCCCGGCACCCGCCTCAGCCGCCCGCCGCTCCGCCCCGCGTCGGGCAAGGAACAGTTCCCGCTCGAACCGGACGCCGTCCATCCCGGTTGGACGCGCGATCAGGAGCTGGGCGATCTCGGGGAGGGTGGAGCGGGCGACCTCTCCGAGGACCTCCGGCTCGGTCGGGACGACGCGCCAGCCAAGAACCGGCAACCCGCGCTCCTTCATCGCCGCTTCGAGCCAACCTCGTGCGCACGCCGCACGAACGGGCGGCAGGAAGACCATCGCGACGCCGAGATCGCCGGGTTCGAGATCGGGGCGGCCGAGGCGGTCGAGGTCGGGCCGGAAGAGAGCAATGGGCACCTGAGTGAGGAGCCCGGCGCCGTCGCCCGTGCGGGCATCGGCGCCGATGCCTCCCCGGTGGGTGAGGTTGACGACGCCGGAGAGGGCCCGCTCGACGATCGAGCGGGAGGGACGACCGGCGATGTCGACCACCAGGCCGACGCCGCAGGAGTCGTGCTCGTAGGCAGGGTCGTAGAGCGGTGCGAGGCGGGACGCGTGAGACATCCGAATTCTTCCCCCTCCGCCGGCACCGATCTGGGCGCGGCGTCCAGGGAGGACGCCGGGAAACCCGGGCAGGACGCCGCCGCTCTCCTTCGACGACGTCCCGCGAACGGAAGCAGGCCGGTGCGGTTCTCGTGCAGGGCGAACCGAAGACGGCCCGCGATCGGCGAAAGGACGCCGCGCCGCGTCGTGGATGCCGAATGCTCGGCGATGAGCCTCGTCAGTCTAGGGAGTTTTTCGTGCTGGACGAAGGGACGCGCCGCCAAGACGGATCGAGCACGGCTTGGGCCCCACGTACAAACTCGGCTGCCAGTACTCCTAGGCGAGCACCCGACCGGCGGTGCAAGTGGCGCAGAAGCGTCATGCTGGGGTGGCTTCAACCACCAGGATGCTCTCCGTTCCTTGCCCGCCGTCGAGCGAACGACTACCCTGCGAGGGCCGTTTAGGCGGCGAGTCCAAGTGTGAACCAGGGCGGGGGGAGATGGTGACGGAACCGGCGGCGACCCCCACGGCACTCATCGACGAGTTGCTCGGCACGGTGCGGGCGGCAGGGGCCCGGCTCGTCGACCTCCAGTTCAGCGACATCGCGGGTGGGGTCCGGGCGATGACACTGCCGGTCGACCTCCTGCCGGCGGTCCTCGAGCACGGCTATCGCTTCGATGGCTCGGCCGTCACCGGCGGCCTCCGCCAGGTCGAGCTCGATCTCTTTCTGGTGCCCGATCCCTCGACCCTGATCCTCTACCCCGACGCCGGTGGAGGCCATCGGGCGCGTCTCGCCTGCTCGGTCCACCGCCGCGACGGCCACCCCTTCGCCGGCAACCCGCGGACCGTGCTGGAGCGCGCCGTCGCCAGAGCCAGGGAGGACGGCTTCGACTACGTCGCTGCGGTCGAGCTCGAGTACTACCTCTTCCGGCCAGGGACGGAAGAGGCAACGGCCGACGCTGCCGGCTATTTCGGGATTGGCGACGAGCCCGGGAGCGCCAGCCGGGACGAGATCGTAACCACCCTGCAGGCCATGGGCATAGCGGTTGGCGGCGCCCACCACGAGACAGGGCCCGGTCAGGAAGAGCTCGACCTCCTACCGGTCGACGCCCTACGGATGGCGGACCAGGTGCTGATGGTCCGCCAAGTGATCCGCTCGGTCGCCGCCCGGCACGGCTTGAAGGCCAGTTTCATGCCGAAGCCCCGGGCCGACGCGCCCGGCTCCGGGATGCACATCTTTCAGCGCCTGCACCACGCCAATGGGGGAGGCGACGCGCTTCGGGGCGTCGATGATGACCTGTCGCCCGTCGGTCGCTTCGCGATCGCGGGGTTGCTTGAGCGGGCGCGGGGGATGTCGGCCGTGCTCTGCCCCTCCGTCAACTCGTACAAGCGGCTCTCGGCAGGGCACCGGGCGCCTCGGCACGCCACGTGGGCGCGGCTCAGCCAGGCATCGTTGGTTCGGGTGCCCGCCTCTGGGCCGTCGACCAACTCGACCATCGAGATCGAACTGCGATCGCCGGACAACATGGCGAATCCCTACCTGGCGCTGGCGCTCTCCCTCGCCTGCATGCTCGACGGCATCCAGCGGGGAGACGAGCCGCCGCCGCCGCTGGACGAGAATCTGGTCCGCTACGACGACGAAGAGTTGGCACGGCTCGGAGTCACCCGCCTCCCGGCGACCCTCGGCGAGGCGCTCGACGCCTTCGCCGAGGATGTCGTCGTCCGGGACACCCTCGGCGAGTACGTGACCGACCAATTCCTCCAGGTCAAACGGGCGGAATGGGACGACTACCGCCGCCACGTCAGTCCGTGGGAGCACGCGCGCTACGGGGAATAGGGGCGCAGACGGGTCCCGTCAAGTCGTGCCGCCGAATGGGACGCCGATGATCACCGTCGCCGATGTCATCGCACTCGCGTTGCCCCCAGGGACCACGGTCGGAGCCGGTTCGACCGGGCTCGGTCGCGAGGTCACCTGGGCAAGCCGAATTCGTCCGACGCCGCCTGCCTTTGGCCACCTCGGTGGCGGCGAGCTCGTGTTGTTGGCGATCAACGTACTCGAGCAACTCGACGACCGTCTGACCCTAGAGGCGGCGATCCATCAGCTTTCTGGCTTCGGTGTGGCGGCGGTCGCCCTTGTTGGGGAGGCGACGGGAGCGGCGCTAGCGGCCGCCGAAGAGACTGGGCTGCCCCTGTTGCTGCTCCCGCCCGATGCTGAGATCGGGCCGCTGGAGCGGCAGGCGGCGCGCCTCATCACCAACCGCCGACGCGAGGTCCAGCGGCGCGACCAGGAGGTGTTCCGGCGGTTGATGGAGCTGGCAATCGCCGGCGAGCCGCTCGCCGGCGTGGTCCGTGCCTTGGCCGAGGTGTCGGGACGGGCGGTCATCCTCGAGGGTCGGGATGGTCGCCTACTTGCCTACCAGGCCGCTTTCCGACAGGGGCCCGCCCGCGAGGCGCTCGAACTGATGCTCCGGCGCGATCGGCCGGAGGTGGTGCGTTGGCTGCGAGAGACCGCGGCATCAAGCCCGGCCGACCCTCCGACGGCGGTCTATCCGCTGGCCGAGGGGTGGTCGCGGGTGGTGGCTCCGGTCATCGGGCGGGATGGACTGTTGGGGTGCATCTCGCTCGTCACGGAGCGCGATCGGGCGACGACGGAGGACGGGCAGGCGACCGCCCGCGGGGCCGCCGCCTGCTCGATCGTGCTTGCCCGCGAACAGGCGGCGGCGAGTGCCCGCCAAGAGGTCGAGTTGCACGTGCTCGACGAGGTGCTCGACGGAGCCCTCCGGTCCGAGGCAACGCTCCTGCAGCAGGCCCGGCGGCTCGGCCACGACCTCGACGCCATCCACGTCGCACTGGTGCTCCGTCTGGACCGGGCCCTCGGCACCGGGCCGGTTCGGGCGGGGGGCCGGGACGAGCGGTGGGATGCCCTGG
Source organism: uncultured Thermomicrobiales bacterium (assembly GCA_902806345.1). Lineage (GTDB taxonomy): Bacteria > Chloroflexota > Chloroflexia > Thermomicrobiales > UBA6265 > CADCWF01. Next base: position 12,608 of record CADCWF010000314.1, on the reverse strand, counting down.
GAGAGGCGATCGGGAGAGCGGTCGGGGGGCGGCTCAATCGGGCGCTTTGGAGGATCCGCCACAACAGCGCCGAGGTGGTGTGGCCGGCGACTACGGCCCTCGAAGCCGCGGCGATGGCCGAAGCGGTTCGCGACGATCTGGCGGCACTCATCGGGGGAGGACGCGGTGGGACGCCGATCGTCTCCGGTGGGATCGGGACGCCCCGCCAGGGGATCGCCGGTGTCCGGCGCTCGCACCAGGAAGCGAAGCAGGCGCTCTCGCTCGGACGACGGCTCCACGGGCCCGGGACGATGACGCGGTTCGACGCCCTCGGGGTCCACCGCCTGATCTTCGCCGCAGAGGGGCTACCGGAGCTGCGCAACCTCTACGACGAGACGCTCGCCCCGCTCCTCACCTACGACCGCGAGCACAACGGCGACCTGCTCGGAACGCTTGCCGCCTTCTTCGCCGCGAACGGTAGCCCGAAAGAGGCTGCCGAGCGGCTCAAGGTCCACCGCAACACCGTGCTCTACCGGCTCGACCGGGTGCGCGACATCACCGGCTACGACCTGGAGGACGCCGACCTCCGGCTTTGCCTCCACCTCGCGCTCAAGATCCACGCCGCCGTCGGCGACGAGGACCGCTCGGCGGACCGCTGATCGGGGGATGCGGAGCGACGCCAGGGCAACAGGATGTGGACATCCGGCGTCGGCCGCGCTGGGCGCTGCTATGATTCGGACCCCGCATTCGATGCGCCGCTAACCGAACCGATTGATACCGTCCCAGCGGGCGGGACAAGGAGCAGCGACCGACATCATGGAAGGGACCGGGAAACCGCTGACGGTCGCTGTGCTCGTCAAGCAAGTGCCGGACATGAACGCGGTCAAGGTCGACCGTGCGAGGCGGACGCCGGTCCTGAGCGGTCAGCGGGTCGTCAGCTCCTACGACGAGTACGCGATCGAGGAAGCGCTGCGGCTGAAGGAGCGGAATGGCGGCGACGTGGTCGCGGTCACGGTCGGACCGGCTGGGGCGAAAGATGTCTTGACTCGGGCGCTGGCGATGGGGGCCGATCGGGCGATCCACGTTGAGGTCGACGACCCCAACGCGTTCGATTCGCTGACCGTGGCGACGCTTCTCGCGGACCAACTACGTCCGCTTGCCGCCGACCTCATCCTGGCCGGCCAGGCATCCGATGACTACGAATCCGGCCAAGTCGGTGCCCAGGTTGCCGAACTGCTGGGCTTGCCGCTTGTCTCCAGCGTCGTCGCCGTCGAAATGACCGGCGAGGGGCTGCGTCTGCGCCGCGACATGGAGGACGGTTACCAGGTGGTCCGCGCCCCGCTGCCGTGCCTGCTGCTGACCTCGACGGGTCTGAACGAGCCCCGGTTCCCCTCGCTGAAGGGGATCATGGCGGCGAAGAAGAAGCCGATCGTGCGGGTGTCTGGTGAGCCGGAGCCGGCGGTTCGGGCGACGTGGAGCTCCCCGACCGTCCCGGCGAGAGGTGGCAGCGGCGTCCTGCTCCAGGATGTCCCCGCGGCCGATGCGGCGAAGCAGCTTGTGGGCTGGCTCCAGGAGCAGAAGGTGCTCTGACGCGGGCCTTGGTCCCGGTGATGGGCGGAGGAGCCGGCCGCTCGACGCTTTCTTGGCGGACGCACTGAGGAAGGGTTCATGACCGACGCATCGACGGGCGGGGTACTGATCGTCGCCGAGATCGCGGCTACCGGCGAAATGCGCCCCTCCTCGCTCGAGCTCGTTACCGCGGGACGACAACTGGCGGAGGCGACCGGCGGGGCACTGACGGCTCTCGTTCTGGGTGCAGCGCCCGAGGAAGCCGGTCGGGCTTTGCAGGCGGCTGGGGTCGACCGAGTGTTGCTCGTCGGGGACGACCGGTTGGGTTCGCCGAGTGCCGAAGCGACAGCGACGGCCGCAGTTGCGGCGATCCGGGCGGTCGATCCCGTCGTTGTGCTGCTGACCGGGACTACGGCCGGACGGGACGCCGCGCCGAAGGTGGCTGCCCGTCTTGCGGCACCGCTCGCCGCCGATTGCGTCGGGTTGCGGTTCGACAACGGTTCGCTGGTCGCCACCCGCGCCGTCATGGGAGGTCGCGCGCAGACCGAGGTCCGCTTGCAAGGTCAGCCGCAGATGGTCACGGTTCGCTCGGGGAGTTTCGCCCGACCCGAGGCGGATGTGGGAAAAGGTACGATCGAGCCCTTCCCGGTTGAGTTCGGTCCGGCGGATTTCGCAGTCGTCGTTGAGGAGACGACCTCGAAGGGTGGCGGCGCGACTCGGCTCGATACGTCCGAGGTGGTGGTCAGCGGTGGCCGGGGACTGAAGGAACCCGCAAACTTCGGCCTCGTCGAGGAGTTGGCGGCCGCGCTCGGTGGCGCGGTCGGGGCAACGCGGGCGGTGGTCGATGCCGGGTGGCGGCCGCACCACGAGCAGATTGGACAGACGGGTCGGACCGTGGCCCCGAAGCTCTATGTCGCCGTCGGCATCTCGGGGGCGGTCCAGCACAACGTCGGGATGCAGGGCAGCACGTCGATCGTGGCGATCAATCGGGACCCGGACGCCCCGATCTTCAAGGTCGCCCAGTTCGGGATCGTCGGAGACCTCTTCGAGATTCTGCCGGCGTTGACGGCGGAGATCGCGGCGACGCGTGGCTGAGCGTAGGGGAGGCGACGGACCGGCGGTTGTCGGTCCGATCCCCTGGCCGAACCTGCCGCACGGGACGGGCCCGCGGTTCCGGACGCTGTTCGGTCGAGCGCTCGCCCGCCGCTGTCCCTACTGCGGGGGCGGCAAGATCTTCTCCCGCTACTGGTCGCTGAAACCGATCTGCCCTACCTGCGAGGTGACGTTCGAGCGGGAGGAGGGGTACTTCCTCGGCGGGTACGCCCTCAACCTGGTTGTTTCCGAATTGCTGGCCCTGGGGCTGGCGATCTGGCTCCTCTTCGGCACGCGGTTGCGGGATCTGCCACTCCTACCGCAGGAAGCGATCGCGATCACCCTCGCGGTGGCGATTCCGTTGGCCCTCTTCCCGTTCTCACGCACCGTTTGGATGGCGCTCGACCTCTTCCTGCATCCGCCGGATCCGAAGCACCAGCGGTACCTGCGGGCGGGCGACCTTCAACGGCCGGGCAGATCCGACGTGGATGTTGGGGAATAGCGGGGACCACGGACCAGATCGCCGGTGACGACGGTCTCCTCGCCGCCGCCATCGCTCCGGAGGAGCAGGGCTCCGTCGGTCCGCACTCCGACGAATAGGCCGCGCCTCGGTCCGCCGCGAGCGGCCACCTCGACCCGTTCACCGTGGAGCGCTGCCCGTCGGAGCCATTCGTCGAGGGGCGGCCTACCCCGGCTTGCGACGAACGTTGAGTAACCCTCGGCCAGTCGATCGAGCGTTCGCGCCAGGAGCCGCTCGCGGAGATCCTCGGCGGCGGTGCGTCCGACTTGGAAGGAAAGGTTCCCTCCCACCTTTTCCAGCGCCACCAGGATACTGGTCGCTCCCTCCGGGAGGGCGGAGGCGGGGGTGGAGACGTTGAGGCCGATGCCAAGCAGAACGTGGTCAACCCGGGCATTCCCGAGGCGAACCGTTACGAGGATACCGGCTGCCTTCTGACCCTCCATCCGGTTTCCGAGCCAGAGATCGTTTGGCCACTTGAGCCAGCATTCGAGCCCGGTCTCGACTTCGACCGCCTCGGCCAGGGCGACGCCGGCGACCAGAGCGAGCGGACTGAGGCGATTTGGCGGCAGGTCCGGTCGGAGGATCGCGGTCAGCATCAGCGCCGAACCGGGTGGGGCTTCCCAGCGGCGCCCGGCCCGGCCGCGACCGTCCGATTGGTAATCGGCAACGACAACCGTCCCCTCGGGCGCGCCGGCCGCGGCCCGCTCGGCCGCGATGTCCATCGTGCTGCCGACCCAGCCCCGCCGCTCTATCGACCACGAGACGACGCCGTCGGTCACGTGACTGGACCGGGCTCGCTGACGGGATCGCTCGTGGACGAGGTCGAGGATGGATCGGGGATGAGTCTTGTCAGGCGGAGCCGCCGCAACCGGTGCCCGTCCACCTGCAGCACCTCGATCCGCAGGCCGTCGGCGTCGAACTGGTCTCCCTCTCGCGGCAGTCGCTCCAGGTGGCGATGGACGAACCCGGCGACGGTGGTGACCTCGTCTTCGTCGTCCCGGAGGTCGACCCCGATCGCGTCCTCGACGTCGTCGAGGGAGATGCCGCCGTCGACCACCACAACGCCCGGTGCCACCGTCTCGAGCAGAGGTTGCTCGAGGTCGTACTCGTCCTGGATGTCGCCGACGATCTCCTCGATGATGTCCTCGATCGTGACCAGCCCGGCGGTGCCTCCGTATTCGTCTGCGACGATGGCGATGTGGACCCGGTGCAGGCGCAGCTCGCCCAGGAGGTCGTCAATCCGCTTCGACTCGGGCACGACGAACGCCGGCCGGATGAGGCGGTCCAACGGGATCTGGACCGTGGTGCCGATGACGAACGGGAGGAGGTCTTTAGCGTAGAGGACGCCGATGATCTGGTCGATGGTCTCGCGGTAGACCGGCACCCGCGAGTGCCCGGCGGTGGTGATCGTCTCGATGATGGCCTGGTCCGAGGACCGCTCGTCGACGGCCACGATGTCCACGCGCGGCACCATGATCTCGCGGACCGGCGTGTCCTCCAGTTGGAGGACGTTGTCGATCATCTCCCGCTCTTCCGGTTCGATGATGCCGTCGTCCGGCACCTCGATCGCCGCATGGAGTTCTTCCTCAGTCCCGGCTGCGACGCCGCCCGCGATCGGCCCTGGCAGGAAGTGCTGCAAGATCGAGGTCGCGGTATCCGTGACGGCGGTCAGTGGACGGACGACGAAGGCGAGCCCCCCCGCAATCGCGAGGAGCGCTCCGGCGGCGCGATCCGGTCGGGTCGCCGCCCAGGCCCGCGGTAGGGCTTGGCCCAGGAGGAGGTAGACGGCGACGACGACCACCACCGCAAGGAGGTGTTCGAAAGCGCCTGCCTCCCGGACGAGGACGGTGGTCAGGAGGCTGGCCGCGGTGGCCACGGCGATGGCCTGAACCAGCTCAAGGGCACCGATCAGGGAGCGCCGCGGATCGAGGAGCGATTGGACGCTCCGGAGGCTCCCCCGCTGCTCGGCGAGCTGGCGGAGGCGTGACCGTGAAACCAGGGTGGCGACTGCCTCCACCATCGCTGCCACGGCGAGGATGGTCAGGGCGGCGACGGCGACGACGAGTTCGGCCCAGCTTTGGTCGCTCTCCGGCACGAAGGACTCCCAGCCGACGGTGGCACGGCCCGATCAGGTGAACAACGCGCTGATGCTCAGGTCCTTGTGGATCCGCATGATCGCCTCGGCCAGGAGCGGGGCGACTGAGACGACGCCCAACTTGGCGCGGGGCCCGGCGGCGGGCAGCGGGAGGGTGTCGGTGACGAAGACCCGCTCGATCGGCGATCGATCGATCTTCTCCAGGGCGTCGGCGGCGAAGATGCCGTGGGTGGCGCAGGCGTGGATCGATTCCGCGCCGCGCTCTCGCAGCAGTTCGGCGGCGAGCGTCAACGTGCCTCCGGTCGAGATCATGTCATCGACGATCACCGCCGTCCTGCCCTCGACATCGCCGACCATCTCCAACGCCTCGGAAACGTCGGGTCCGGGGTGGCGCTTCGAGATGATCGCCAGGGAGCCGCCGATTCGGACCCGGAACTCCTCCGTCCGTGCAACGCCACCGGCATCGGGGCTGACGGCGACGATCGACTCGATCCCCGCCCGCCTGGCGTGGCGGGCGAGGAGCGGGGCCGCCCGCAGGTGGTCGACGGGGATGTCGAAGAAGCCCTCGATCGCCGGGGCGTGGAGGTCGATCGTCAGGATCCGCTGGGCGCCGGCAGTGCAGATCAGGTTGGCAACGAGCTTGGCCGAGATCGGCTCCCGGCCGGAGGTCTTCTTCTCCTGCTTGGCGTAGGCGAAGTAGGGGATGACGGCGGTGATCCGGGCTGCCGAGGCGCGGCGGAGGGCATCGATGATGAGCAGGAGCTCGACCAGATGGTGGTTGATCGGGTCGCACAGGGCTTGGATGACGAAGACGTCCGAGCCGCGCACGTTCTCGTCCAGCTTGACCCGGGTCTCCCCGTTTTTCCAGGTGCCGACCATGGCGCGGCCCAGTGGCGCCTCCAGCTCGGCCATGATCGAGGCCGCCAACGAGGGGTGCGAGTTGCCGGCGAACACCTGGAGCCGCCCGTCCACCTAATCCTCCTTCTCGGCTGTCCCTGAGTCCGGTGACGGCGAACTCGAGCGAATCTGCCGGGCAGGGATGCCGACGACGGTGGCTCCGGCGGCCACGTCCTTGGTGACGACCGAGCCGGCACCGGTCCGCGCCCCGGCACCGATCCGCACCGGAGCCCGGAGGATGGTGTCGCTGCCGATGAATGCCCCGGGTCCGATTTCCGTCCGGTGCTTGCGCTGGCCATCGTAGTTGGCCGTGATCGTGCCGGCGCCGATGTTCGTCTCGGCTCCGACCTCGCAGTCGCCGAGGTAGCTGACGTGGCCAACCTTGACCCCGGAGTCGAGGCGGGCATTCTTGATTTCGGCGAAGTTGCCGATGTGAACCCCCGGCTCTACGACCGTGCCGGACCGGAGATGGGAATACGGTCCCACGTCGGACCCCTGGCCAACAGAACTATCCTCGATGGTCGACGATTCGACCCGGACCCCGTCGCCGAGGCGGGAGCGGCGAATGATCGCCTGGGGACCGATCGTGCAGCCACGGCCGATCGTCGTCGGCCCGGAGACGACGGAAAACGGGAAGACGGTGGTGTCGGGACCGATCTCGACGTCGGCGTCGACGAAGACGGTCTCGGGGTTGACCATCGTCACCCCGTCCCGCATCAGCCGCTCTCGGATCAGCTGGCGCATCGAAGCGTCGGCGGCGGCGAGTTCGATCCGGTCGTTGACGCCGAGGGCGATCCGCGGATGCCCCTCCACGACGGACACCGGCCACGGGCGGTCGGTGGCGCCTCGCTCCCGGATCGCGATCTCGACCAACTCAGTCAGGTAGTACTCGCCGGTCATGGGGCTCGGGGTGAGGCGTCGCACGGCCGAGCGCGCCCACCGAGCGTCGAGCGCCATCATCCCGCTATTCGCGGTGAACGGCCCGGCGCGATTCTCGGGATCGTCGTCCTTGCGCTCGACGATGCGGCGAAGCCGCCGTTCACCGTCGAACTCGAGCCGACCGTAGCCGCCACCGCCAACGGGGACCGCCAGGACGGTCACCAACGCCCCGCTGGTGGCGGCGGAATCGCGCAACCGGTGGACCGTCTCGCCGTCCAACAGCGGGTGGTCGGAGAAGACGACGATCACCAGATCCGTGTCCTCGATCTCCGGCAGCGCCAGGCGAAGGGCGTCGCCGGTGCCGGACGGAGGATCCTGGACCACGGCGACCATGCTCGGGACGGGTCCCAGCCCGAGCCGGCGTGCCAGGTCAGCCAATCCCGGTTGGACAACGAGCACGGTGCGGACGGGATCGGCGGCGGCCGTTGCCCGGAGGACGTGGGTCAGCATTGGCACGCCGGCGATAGGATGGAGCGGCTTGGGCAGCGCAGACCGCATCCGAGAACCCCGGCCAGCCGCCAGGACGATCACGGCGCAGCGGGGAATCGACGGCGCACCCAGAGGAGGACGTTCGCTCACGCGGCTCGCGTCGCCGGCACGGTCACCGGATTGTGCAGCGTCGGCGGAAAGAGGGCCAAGAACGGCGCCGTCAGACGGCGTATACGAGGCTGGCGGGCCAGGATTCGAACCTGGAACAAAGGTTCCAAAGACCCTTGTGATACCATTTCACCACCCGCCAACAGCCCAGATTCGGCCGCCCGGCCGCCACCTTTGCCTCGTCCGGCGGTGGCCAAAGTATAGCAGCGTTGACCGGACGGAACGGACCCGGCGCCGGATCAGGTCGGTCCCGCGCCGACCGGGGCAGCCTGGGCGGCAGGGGAGGACCAGCGCCCCAGAACCTCCTTGATCCGGTCGAAGAACCCCCGCGACGAGGAGGTGGCGACCTCGTCACCGAATGACTCTGCGAGTCGCTCGAGCAGGTCGCGCTGTTCCGGGCTGAGATCTCGCGGCGTCACCACCTGGACGGTCACGATCTGGTCGCCGCGGTCACCCCCGCGCATATCGGGGACGCCCTTGCCGCGGAGCCGGAACTGCTGACCGGATTGCGTGGCCGAGGGCAACTTGAAGGCCACGGGACCGTCGATCGTCTCGATCTCGAGCTCTTGGCCGAGGGCAGCCTGGGGGAAGGTCACGTCGAGCTGGGAGTGGATGGTCTTGTTGTGACGGGTGAAGATCGGATGGGGAGCCACCCGGACCTTGACGTACAGATTACCCGGCTGACCTCCTGCCGGGCTCGCCTCTCCCTGGCCGCTCAACCGAAGCGTCGCATTCTCGTCGATCCCGCCGGGGATCGAGACGCCGATGGTGCGGGCCCGAGAGACACGACCGCGGCCCCGGCAGTTGGGACAGGGATCGGTGATCTGGACGCCTTCGCCGCCGCAGGCTGGGCAGGGGGTGGAGGTCATGAACTGGCCCAGGATGGTTTGCTGGACCCGCCGGACTTCGCCGGTGCCGCCGCAGGAGGTACAGCGGGTGGGCGGCGAGCCCTCGCGCATCTTCGTGCCATTGCAGGGCTCGCAGGTTTCCAGCCGGGTGAGTTCGACCTCTTTCTCGGCGCCGAAGACCGCTTCCTCGAACGCGACATCGACCACGACCTGGAGGTCGTGGCCGCGCGGTGGGGCGGCGCGGCGGCGAGTGCCCGTCGCGGCCCCGCCGAAGAAGCTCTCGAACAGATCCGTGAAGGGCGAACCGGCGCCACCGAAGCCGAAGGGATCGGCGGTGGCGCCCCCGTAGCCGGAAGCGGCATGGCCGAACCGATCGTAGTTGGCACGCCGATCGTCGTCGGTAAGGGTCTCGTAGGCCTCGTTGATCTCCTTGAATCGGTCCTCGGCGCCCGCTTCACTGTTGATGTCGGGGTGGTATTGCCGGGCGAGCTTGCGGTAGGCACGGCGGATCTCGTCGGTGTTGGCGGATCGGCCGATCCCGAGCACCTCGTAGTAGTCGCGCTTGTCGGTCATGCTTTCCTGCGCCATCGCACGGTCTCTTGGGAAACGGCGGGTTTCGCCGATACATCGCGGTCGCCCGCTGGCTGCCGCACTATCGGAAGTATAGGGGGGGCAAGGAGGTCGTCAAGGCGCGGTTAGCACTCTTCGACGAAGAGTGCCAAAACGAGGCTCCGATGCACCCTTCAATCATCTCGCCAACGACGCACTCTCCTATACTTCCCGTTTCGGGCGACCATCCCGTCGAAGCCGTCCACCGAAGTACTGCCCGAATACACAGCGACCGAGGACCGTCGATGATCTCCAGACCGCGAAGTGTCCGCAGACCCGCCCTGCTCGAGGCCGACGCGCCGTCGCTGCCGCCTGGGCAGTTCCCGGCGAAGCGGTGGACGGTGCTCCACCAGGGAGAGGTGCCGCCGTTCGACCCCGGAACCTGGTCCTTCCGAATCTGGGGCTTGGTCGAGCGTCCGGCGAGCCTCTCCTGGGCGGCCTTCTCGGGCCTGCCGCAGGTCGAGCGGCAAGGCGATCTTCACTGCGTCACGAGATGGTCCAAGCTGGACAATCGTTGGCTCGGCGTCGACCCAGGCGAGCTGAGCCGGATCGCGAAGCCGCTCGCGGAATGCCGCTACGTCGTCCTCCATGGCGAAGGCGGCTACTCCGCCAACCTCCCGCTCGAGGCGTGGCTGTCGGCCGGAGCGCTCCTGGCGACGCACCACGACGGGGCACCGTTGAGGCCTCAGCACGGCGCCCCCCTCCGGGCAGTGGTCCCGGACAGGTACGCGTGGAAGAGCGTCAAGTGGTTGCGTGGCGTTGAGTTTCTCGCGGACGACCGGCCAGGTTTTTGGGAGGGTTTCGGGTTCAGCAACTCGGCCCGGGTCTGGAGCGAAGAGCGGTTCGCCTCGTCCGCCGACGGGTAAGCATCCACGCAAGCGGCCGTCAGGGAGCTATCGGGCGGCGACTTGGCCAGGTCGACCCCGCGAGCGGGTTGCCGTCGCGATCTCCTCGTCCAGATTCAACTCGCCCGCCACGGCGTCCTCCGCTATCGGTTGCTCCGCGTCGGGCAGAACCCAGGCCGTCGCCGGCTTGATGACGTAGGGCATGACGAACGTTTCCGAGGAACGGACGCCTTCGATCGGTCCGAGGCGCTTGGTCAGGAACTCGACGAGGGCATCCTGCGAGCGGACAACTACCTGGACCATGATGTCGAAGTTGCCGGTCAGGAAGGCGGCGAAGATCACCTCGTCCATGGCGCGGAGCTTGGAGGCGATCTCTTCGAGGCGCCGCAACTCCACCCGCATCCCGATCATCGCCCGGACGTCGTAGCCGAGGCGAGCGGGGTCGGCGAGCATCGCGAACTCGATCACGCCGCGCTGCTGAAGGCGGTCCATCCGGCGTCGTACGGTGGACTCGGGGATCCCGGTCGCCCGGCTAAGCTCGGCGTAGGACATCCGAGCGTCCCGCTGCAAGAGGCGGATGATCGCGCTGTCGGTCGCGGTAACGAGGCGGGCCATGCGGCTGCTCCCTGGTTCTCGCCGCCAGAACGGATGGGCGAGGGAACGGAACGGTGACGCGTTAATCGGCGCGGAGACGGGACTAAGGCGCCCCTTTGGGGGCGTACCCGCACGACCCGTTCCGTCGCTGCCCTACATATCCTTGGCAATCACTTGTGGTAGGTTGCACCGGAAGGATTGGCCGGCGCTGCCCCTGGCCGCACCGCGGTGCGACGATCTGCTCGCCGGTCTGCCGAACGGACACCGTTGTAGCGCTGGTTGAGGGGGAGGGGGAGACGGTGCCGAGGGTTGCTCGCCTGCTGGCCGCTTGGGTCGTTGCGCTGCCGGTGCTGCTCCAGCCGACGTCCGGGAACCACCAGGCAGCGGCGCAAGCGACGAGCGCGAAGGGCTGGCTGACGGTCTCCAGTGAGACCCCGGGCGAGGGATGCTGGCTCGACGGCAGCGTCGAGGTCCGGCGAGACGGGGCGGCCGTGCCCGATGTCGAAGTCGGCATCTCGCTCCTGTACAACGGCGAGGTTGTCGCCGGCGACCGGGGGGTCACCGGGGCGGATGGTTTTGCCTGGCTCGGCTTCGATACCGGCGGCGTCCCGGCAGGCGGCGAGGCATGGGTCGACGTGCTGATGGGCGGCGTCTACGCCGGGGGCATGCCGCTGACGGTGACCGAGGCGGCTGGCTGCGCAGACAACGCCGGGGTCGCGGAACTCTGGGGCGAAGTGCCGACGGCCGCCGAATCCTCCTTTTCCGTTGAGGATGGCGGGTGGACCCCCGGATCCGGCACCAGCACCGAACTCTGGGTGCCGGCGATCCCGCAGCAGCGGGGGCTCTCCTGCGAATACGCCTCGCTCTCGATGGCGATGGCGGCCTTCGGCGCCGATGTCTCTGAATATGCGTTCGACGACATCGTCGGCTGGTCGGCGAACCCCCATTGGGGTTTCCGCGGCAACATCGCTGGCGCTTGGGGCGGCGTGGACGACTACGGCGTCTACGCCGAGCCGTTGGCGGCTGCGGTGGAGTCGTTCGGGTTCTGGGGCGATGCGTTCTATGCCAATGGCGACTCGAGCGCGCTGACGTCGCGGCTCGACCGTGGCGAGCCGACGCTGGTCTGGATCGCCCTTCTCGGCGACCAGAGCTTCGTCGAGTATGCCGAGGACGGCACGCCCTACAGCCTCAGCGCCGGCCAGCACGTCGTCGTCGCCTACGACTACGACGAGAACGGCGTGTATGTCGCCGACCCGGCGTCGGGCACGCACCGCTTCTACGATTGGGGCTGGTTCATGAACATGTGGGGCGTGTTCGACGGGATGGCCTTGGCGATCGGTCCGTACTAGACCGGGAACGCGGCCACCGAGTCGGCCGAGCATCGACGAGCTTGGGCAACCTCGCCGGCTCCAGATGCTGAGCAGCAGCACGAGCTGCCTCCCGGGTCGGGTAGACGGTGAACCGATGCCGGAGCATCCGGTCGGCCCGGATTTCGACGATCGCTACTTGCAGCACGACACCGGACGTTGGATCCACGGCACGGAGGAGCGGGAGCCGTTCCCGTTCGCCGACCCCGTGCCGCACCCTTCGTCTCCGGCGCTCGTCGGACGGGCCAAGCACCTGATCGCCCTCTCCGGCATCGCCGACCTGATGGAGCGCGTCAAGCCGTCCGTCGCCAGCGACGACACGCTGCTCGCCCGCCACCCCCGAGGGTATCTCGACCAGGGGGCCGAACTCTCGGCCGACAAGGGTGGGGACTCCGGTGAGGGCGCGCCGATCGGACGCGGCGGGGACCGGGTTGCCCGACTGGCCGCCGACGGCGCAATGCCCGCCGTCGACGCGGTTGTCTCCGGCGCGTCTATGCCCTGGTCCGCCCACCGGGCCACCAGCGATGGTCGATCACGGGATGGGGTTCAGCGTCTACAACAACGCGCTCGTCACCGTCCGCCACGCGCAGAACCACCATAGCCTGGGTCGAATCTTCATCCTGGACTGGGTTGTCCACCACGGCAACGGCACCCAGA
>CADCWF010000313.1 GCA_902806345.1 uncultured Thermomicrobiales bacterium | reverse complement strand
GAGGCATTCGTGCTCAGGGCCCTTCAGGGTCCTTCGTGGCTTCAGCCCGGTGCTTGAGCGCCGGGCTCGGCGGCGCAGCCGCCGGTCGTGACCCGGCAGATCAGGTTGGACGTACCACTAGAGCGTGCTGGGCTGCCCCGCCAGCGGTTCCACGACCTCCGCCACGGCTGCGCGTCGCTGCTCATCGCCCAGGGCGTGCCACTGGCGATGGTGTCGCGCACCCTGGGGCACTCCACCGTCACCCTCACCCTGGACACCTACGGCCACCTGTCGGCGGAGGCGCTGGCCGGGACGGCGGCCGCGATGGACGCCGTGTTCGGGACCGGCACGTAGGGGAGCCGAATCGTCGTCAATCGTCGTCGATCCCCAAGAATGGGTCAAAGAATGGGTCAAGCGGCGGAACGCACGATGGGCGGGCCAGGTGGCCCGCCCATCATTTTGGCTTCCCCATGCGGTTTTTCGGCGGTGCCGGGAGCGGGATTCGAACCCGCATGCCCTCACGGGCGGCGCATTTTGAGTGCGCTGCGTCTGCCATTTCGCCACCCCGGCGGGGGTCGTTCGAAAGTGTAGCGCACGCCGAACAACGTGGAGCCGAGGAAACGTTTCGGGAATCACCAGCAGACGCGCCGCCGCGAAGCCACCAAAGGGGTCGACCATGGGGTCGACAAGCGCAGTCCCTTGCCGGTTGCATGGTCCGGCCCGGACGGCCCAGCGGGGCAGGGTATCAAGGACCCCTCCAAAAGGATGCCCGGGTCCAGTCGCTCCCAACAAAAAGCCCCTCTCCATTGCGAGGGAGAGGGGATGGGGTGTGAGGGCTCGTCCTCTCGACCGAACCGAAATATCCCGCTACGCGGCCCGCTCCTCCGCCTCCGACTGTCCTGCGTCAGCAAGCACGTCGCCGAAGCCGAGACAGCAGGGGCAGACCTCGTCCGGCTCGTAGGAGGCATACCGGCCGTCGCCCTTGCACGCCGGGCACGACTCCAGCACCGACTCGACCGCGCCGCGGCACGAGAGGCGGCCGCGACCTTCGCAATCGGGGCAGGGCAGCCGTCGGCCATCGAGCGCAACCCGGTGGCCGCGTCCGGCGCAGGCGGGGCTGGCAACCAGCACGTCTCGACTCCTCGAAATCCGTTCGTTGGAAGTGTTGCGGCACCAGCCGCTGGACACAGCAACAGGGGCGCTGACGCCCCCGCTCCCCTTGGCCGCCGGTCCCCACGCTTCGTGCCGGAGAACCAACGCATCATTTGGTTGACGGCCGGAGTATAGCACGATTGTTCTAGCTCGACAAGGCGAGCCGTGCCCTTGTCGCGATCGCTTCGCCGCGGCTCCGGCCGAACCAGCCCGACGCGATGACACCGCAGGCGCCGGTCGTGGATACTTGGCGGCAACGAGACCCGTCGGCGCCGAGCGCCCCACCGAACGGAAGCAGATTGAGCACCGCCACCGAGATCGCCCCCGCCGAGCGCGGCCTCCGCGCCTTCTCCGCCGTCGACGACCTCGAAGCCGGCCTGCGGGACCACAAGTACGTAGCCGACCGCGGCCTTGCGACGACCCTCTACCTGACCCTGAAGCTGCAGAAGCCGCTGCTCCTCGAAGGCGAGGCCGGGGTCGGCAAGACCGAGATCGCCAAGGTCCTCGCCGACCTCCTGCAAACCCCGCTCATCCGCCTCCAGTGCTACGAGGGTCTGGACGCCGCCTCGGCGATCTACGAGTGGGACTATCCCCGCCAGATGCTCTACCTGCGGACGATCGAGGCGACCGGGGCCCTCGACCGCGACGCCGTCCGCCACGACCTCTTCGGCGAAGAGTTCCTCCTCAAGCGGCCGCTCCTGCAGGCGATCGACGCGGCCCACGAGCGCGCCCCGGTCCTCCTCATCGACGAGGTCGACCGAGCCGACCAGGAGCTCGAGGCGTTCCTCCTCGAGGTCCTATCCGACTTCCAGGTGACCGTGCCCGAGCTTGGCACCATCCGGGCCGAGCACGTTCCGGTCGTGATCCTGACCTCGAACCGGACCCGCGAGATCCACGATGCCCTGAAGCGCCGGTGCCTCTACCACTGGATCGACTTCCCCTCCTTCGAGAAGGAGTTCCGGATCCTCGCCGCCAAGGTGCCGGAGGCGCCGGAAACGCTCAGCCGTCAGATCGTTGCCTTCACCCAGGCGCTGCGCGAGGCCGACCTCTTCAAGCCGCCGGGGATGGCCGAGACCCTCGACTGGGCGCGGGCGCTCCTGGCCCTCGGCACGGCCGACCTCTCGGAGTCCGTCGTCGACGACTCGCTCGGCGTCATCCTCAAGTACCAGGAGGACGTCGACAGCGTCCGCGGCGAACTCGCCCGCAACCTGATCGCCCGCTCGCTCCTGGTCGGCGCCTGACCGATGGCCGACTCCCCGTACTCGCCGCCGCCGGCCTCGGCGCCGTTGCCGGCGCTCCCGGTTCGTCCCGAACTCGTCGCCGGCAACCTGGTCGCCTTCGGTCGGCGATTGCGGGCGGCCGGCGTCCCGATCGGCCCGGGTCAGGTGCTGAACATGGTCGAGGCGGCCGCCGCCGTCGACATCCGGCACCGCGACGATCTCTATTCGGCGTGCCGGGCGACGGCTGTCACCCGCCCGGAGCAGCGGCAAACCTTCGACGCCGAGTTCGCACGCTTCTGGCGAGACCTTCAGGGCGCGGAGCCGGCCCAGCTCGACGCGTTCGTAGCCTCGTCGGCGCCGAGCGAGATGCCGCTGCCGGAGGTGAGCCGGAAGCGCAAGCAGACCGAGGCGGCCTCAGGTGGCGCCTCGGAGGAGAAGACCGTCCTCGCCGTCAGCGAGGCCGACGCGGAGCAGCCCGGCGACCTCGACGAGTTGGAGGTGCCGCCGGAGGACGTCCTGCTATTCAGCGCCCGCGAGGTCCTCCGCAAGAAGGACTTCTCGCTCTGCTCCAGCGAGGAGATCGCCGAAGCGCGGCGGATCATCGAGGGGATGGACTGGAAGCTCGGCCGCCGCACGACGCGGCGCCGGACGAAGGCCAAACGCGGCGAGACGATCGACGCCCGACGCACCCTCCGCGCCAGCCTCCGCCACGGCGGCGTTCCGATGGACCTCAAGCGCCAGAAGCGGAAGGAGCGGACCCGACCGCTCGTGCTGATCTGCGACATCTCAGGTTCGATGGACCGCTACGCCCGCCTCCTGCTCCGCTTCGTCCACGCCCTCGGCCTCGGCCTGGAGGCGACCGAGGTCTTCGTCTTCGGCACCCGCCTGACCCGGATCACCCGCGAGCTCAAGCGCCGCGACGTCGACGCCGCCATCACCGACGTCGTCAACTCCGTCGAGGACTGGTCGGGTGGCACCCGGATCGGCGAGGCGATCAAGACCTTCAACTTCAAGTGGTCGCGGCGCGTCCTCCGCTCCGGAGCGACTGTGGTGGTCATCAGCGACGGCTGGGATCGCGGCGACCCCGCCCTGCTGGCGCGGGAGATGGCCCGCCTCCAGCGCTCCTCCCGACGCCTGATCTGGCTCAACCCGCTGCTTGGGGCGGCCGGATACCAGCCGCTTACCCAGGGGATGCGGGCCGCCCTCCCCTACGTCGACGAGTTCCTCCCGGTCCATAACCTGCAGAGCCTGGAGGCCCTCGCCGTCCTGCTGGGCCGAGTGGAGGACACCCCTCCGCTCCGGAAGTACGTCCCTCCCCCGGCTGCCTGATCGACGGACGCGGCATCGGATCGCACCGGCCACGGCCAACGATACCCCTCCCAGCCGCCAGACCTCCCCAATCGGGTGGTCCGCCTCCCCTTGACGCCGCGACCGGGCATGGCACGATACTTCCCTGAAGAAAGCATCGCCCGCCCCCCGCTCGCGAGGCGACCACCGGAGTGGGCAAGGAGCCGGCATGAAGGACGTTCTCCCCGACATCGAAGCTTGGCGCGCCTCCGGCAAGGGCGTCGCCGTCGCCACCGTCGTCAAGGTCGAAGGTTCCGCGCCGCGGCCGGTCGGCGCCGCGCTCGCCGTCTCCGACGCCGGCGATCTGGCCGGGTCGGTCAGCGGCGGCTGCGTCGAAACGGCCGTCTTCGAGGAAGCGCAGGAGGTGCTCCGAACGGGCACCCCGCGGCTGCTCCGCTACGGGATCACCGACGAGATGGCCTGGGACGTCGGCCTCGCCTGCGGCGGCACCATCGAGGTCTTCGTCGAGCCGGTTGCCCGGTGACGGACCGCGCCGCCCTCCACGACCGTCTCGCCGCCGAGCTTGCGCGGCGGACCCCGGTCGCCGTGGCGACGGTCGTCCGCGGCGAGCCGTTCGGGGCGAAGCTCCTGGTGCTGCCGGGGGAAATCCTCGGCTCGCTCGGCGGGCCGGGCATCGACGGCGCCGTCGTCGGCGCGGCCCGCTCGCTGCTGGCCGCCGGACGCTCGGAAACCCGCCCCTACCCGAGTCCGGGGGGCGAGGTCGAGGTCTTCCTGGAGACCTTCCCGCCGCCGCCGACGCTCCTCATCGTCGGCGCCGTCCACGTTGGGCAGGCGCTCTGCGCGGCCGCGAAGCCGCTCGGTTTCGACGTGGTCGTTGTCGACGCTCGCGCCAAGTTGGCGACGGCGGAGCGTTTCCCCCTGGCCGACCGCATCGTCCAGGCGTGGCCCGACGAGGCGATGGCCGAACTCGGGGTCGGGCCGAACTGGTACGTAGCGATCCTGACCCACGACCCCAAGTTCGACGAGCCGGCCATCCTCGGCGCCCTCGCCACTCCCGCCCGCTACATCGGCGCGATCGGCAGCCGCAAGACGAACGAGGACCGCCGCCGCCGCCTCGCGGATTCGGGCATCGGCCCGGAGGAGTTGGCGAGGGTGCGGGCCCCGATCGGGCTCGACATCGGGGCGACGACGCCGGAGGAGATGGCCGTCTCGATCCTGGCCGAGATCGTCGCTGTCCGCAACGGCCGCCCTGGAGGTATGCTCACTGCCGCCTCCGGTCCCATCCGCGGCGCCATCCCCGGCCCGGAGCCGGTCCTGGCGGAGACCGCCGCGCCGTGATCGCCGGAGTCCTTCTGGCAGCCGGCGGCTCGTCCCGCCTCGGCCGCCCCAAGCAGCTCCTCCCGCTCGCCGGCCGCCCGCTGATCGCCCACGCCCTCGGCAGCGCCCTCGCCTCGGGGCTGGACCAGGTCGTCGTCGTCCTCGGCCACGAAGCGGCCACGATCCGGGCGGCGCTCGACGACTCGCTCGGTCGGACCCGCGCCAACATCGTCGTCAACGCGCGCTACGCCGAGGGGCAGGCCACGTCGGTCGTCGCCGGGCTCGCCGCCCTCCGGACGGACGCCGAGGCGGCGCTCTTCCTGCTTGGCGACCAACCCGGCGTGAGCACGGCGATGATCGACGCCCTCCTGGCAGCGTTCCTGGCCGACCGGGCACCGGTCTTCGCACCCACTTACGGAGGCACCATCGGCAACCCGGTGCTCTTTTCGCGCGACCTGTTCCCCGAGTTGCTCCGGCTGACCGGCGACGAGGGCGCCCGCGGGGTCGTCCGCCGACACCTGGGAGAGACCCAGCTCGTCGAGATGGGCATGGCCGAGCCACCTCAGGACATCGACACCGAAGCCGACTACCAAGCACTCCGCGCCGCCTGGGACGCGGCAGGCCACCCATCGGGCATCGAGGGGTAGCGAGCCCCGTCCGGCGTTCCACCCGCTGCGGGTTGCATCGGGCGCGATGCATGCTTGCCCGACAAAGGTCTCGCCCGCCACCAAGAGCCGGCATCGAGGGCATGGACGGTGCAGCGGTGACGGAGCGCTCGGACCCGTCTCCGATCCGCCCGCTTCCGGCAAGGTGCGCTCCGTGGACAACTCGCCCCGTCTTCCAACCGTCTCCCTGGTGGTCGCCGTCGCCCTCGCGCTGCTGACGGCGCGCCTCGCTTCCACCGGCGACCCCGGGTCCGTCTTCCGCCTGTCGGAGATCCAGATCGGCCTCGCCGGCATTGCCTTGACGCTGGCGATCTTCGGCGCCCAAGGCCTGATCTCGGTCGCGCTCGAAGGACGGCAATTGAGGCCGGGGCGCATCGCCCCGAGGCTGACCGACCCGTTGACCGGGGCGATCCTGTTGCTCGTCGTTGTCCTGCTCGCCACCGCCTGGTGGCTTGCATCGTCGCTCCTGGGCGGGTCGGGCGTCATCCAAGTCGGGCTTGCCGCCGGCGTCGGCTGCATCGCCCTGGCGCTGCTGCTGGTCGTCTACAAGGAAGCATTCGTCGGCGACGAAGCCCATTTCGACCGTCGCGACGATGGCATTCCCTGGTAAGGGGGTACTGAGATGTTGGGGTCCGATGGCCGACTGGAACCCGGGGCGTCCCCGCTCGACCGCCCGACGTCCCCGCGTCGCCGCATCCTGAAGTGGCTGATCGGCGGCAGCGCCGCGGCCTTTGCCGCGGCCCTCGCGCTGCCGGCGCTGGCCATCCGTTCGCTCCAGTTCGCCACCAAGGACGCGGCTCCGGGCGATGTCCTCGTCTACTCCCCGTCCGACGCCGACGCCCCGGTTGGCCAGCCGCTCAAGGCGGCGGACCTCGCCGTGGGGGTGGGGACGCAGGCGTTCCCGGACCAGAAATCCGACAACGCGAACAACCTGATCGAAGTGGTCCGGGTCGCCGAAGGCGACGCCGGGCTGGTCGCGTACAGCGCCATCTGCACCCACCTCGGCTGCGCAGTCTACGCGGCGCTCAACCAGGACGGGCTGATCGCCTGTCCCTGCCACGCCAGCCTCTTCGCCCCCGCCGAGGGGGCGGCCGTGATCGGCGGGCCGGCGCCGCGCCCGTTGCCGTCCATCCCGGTTTCGGTCGACGCCGAGGGCAACATCGTCGTCGCGGGGCCCTTCTCCGGTCCGATCGGACCCGTGTAGGCCCGCCGCCAGCAGTTCGGAGAGTGACCATGTCGACCCAGCGACCCGCCAACCTCGGCCGCGACTCCGGTCGACGGCGGTCCGTCGTCTCCGGTCGTTCCGTCGGTGGTCAGGCACCGGCGCCCGCGCTCGATCCCTCGGTCGCGGCCCCACCGTCGGGGGGGCCGCAGATCGGGGAAACGTCGGCCGGGAAACGCGGGTGGCTCGACCAGCGGATTGACACCCGTGGGATCTCCAGGCACTACGGCCGCAAGGCGTTTCCGGTCCACAGCACCTTCTTCTTCGGCGAGATGGCGCTCTTCAGCTTCGTCATCCTGGTGCTGACCGGCATCTACCTCGGACTCATCTACGTCCCGTCGAACGTCGAGATCGATGTCAACGGCCAGAGCCTGCCGCAGGCCTATGCCAGCGTCCAGCTCATCGAGTCGATCCCGGTGGCGAACCTCCTCCGCAACGTCCACCACTGGGGCGCCCACCTGATGGTCGCATCGGTGATCCTCCACCTGATCCGGATCTACTTCACCGGCACCTACCGGTTCCCCCGCGAGCTGAACTGGATCGTCGGCATGGTCCTGCTCGGGTTCACGCTCGTCGCCGGCTTCGTCGGCTATGCCCTGCCCTACGACTCCTACGCGGTCACTGCCACCGGGATCGGCTACGGCATTGCCCGCTCGATCCCGTGGGTTGGCAACGTGGTTGCCGAGCTCTTCTTCGGCGGCGTGTTCCCGACGCTCGGCTCATTGCCCCGCCTCTACACCATCCACGTCTTCGTCATGCCGGCCCTGATCAGCGCCCTGATCGGCGCCCACCTGCTGGTGGTCATCAAGCAGAAGCATTCCCAGCCGGGCTACGCCAAGCGGCTGGCCGAGCCAGGCCGGGTCCTCGGCGTCCCCTTCTGGCCCTACCAGGGGTTGCTGGCCGGGCAACTCCTACTGCTGATGTTCGGCGGCCTCTTCCTGCTCTCCGCGTTCGTCCCGATCCACCCGTTGGAGGCGTATGGCCCCCCGGGCGCCGCCGCCAGTGAGGTGAAGCCGGACTGGTACCTGATGTGGATCTACGGCTTCCTGAAGCTGATCCCGGCCGGCGCCAACGTCCAGGTCCTCGGCGCCAACATCGGCCCCGAGTTCCTCGGCGGCGTGCTCTTCCCGGCGCTGCTGATCGGCCTCATTACCGCCGCGCCCTGGCTCGACCGCAGCAACCGGGCGGCCGGGCGGAGGTTCGAGTATCTGGAGCCTGTCCTCCAGGCCGCCGTCCGCTACGCGGTCGGGATCGGCGTCCTTGCCTTCCTCGGCATGACCTTCGTTGCCGCCTACTACGATGAGATCGGCATCCCGCTCGGGCTGATGTGGCTCCTGCTGCTCGCCGTCCCGGTCGTCGCGATGCTGGTGACCTACGGTGCCGCCCGCCTGCTCGCCGGGTACAGCGAGCACTTCGATCCGACGGCGGCGGACGACCCGATCGGCCCGGCCATCGCCGAACGAGCGGCAGGCCGGGGGGACTGACGCGGGACCAGGGTGACGGCCTCGATCCTTGTTGGGAGCGGAGTCCGAATCGGGACGCCCCCTTGGATCCTGGCCGAACCCGCTACCCCGCGAACGCGCCCTCCACCTCGATCCGGCCGAGGGCCCGGTCGAAGGCGGAGATTGTCTCGTCAATGTGATCCTCAGTGTGGGCAACCGAGACCATCCCGCCGCCACTGAAGAGTTCCACCCCTTCGAGCAGCAACCCCGGGTAGAGCAGGCCGTTCTCGCGAGAACTTGGGCTCGCCTTGAGCTGCGCCGCGCTGACCCCCTCGGGCGACCGGAGGTCGCCCGCCGTCCGGTTGGAGCAGCTGAGCCCGAGCGCGACGTGGAACACCGAGCTCTCGCCCCAGGCAAAGCCCGGCAACCCGCGGCGTTCGAGCGCCGTGTTGAAGCCGCCGCGCAACCGAACCGCAAGCTGCTCGGCCCGCTCCTGGTGGCCGCCGTCCGCGATCTTGTCCAGGCACGCCACGCCTGCCGCCGCGGCGAGCGGGTTGGCGTTGTAGGTGCCTTGGTGGCGGACCTTGCGGGTCGCGTTCCAGACCGGGTCGTCCCGGAACTCCAGGACCTCCATCACCTCGGCCCGACCCGCCACCGCACCGCCGGGCATGCCGCCGGCCACGATCTTGGCCATGGTCGTCAGGTCCGGCAGCACCCCGAATCGGGCCTGAGCACCACCCGCCGCCCAGCGGAAGCCGGTGATCACCTCGTCGAAGATCAGCAGCGCACCGTACCGGCTCGCCAGGTCTCGCGTCGCCGCCAGGAACCCGTCGGCGAGCGGGATCATCGCCCACGAGCCACCGCTCGGCTCCATGATGACGGCCGCCACGTCGCCCTCCGCCAGCCGTGCCTCGAGCGCGCCCGGGTCGTTCGCCGGCACGACGGCGACGGTCGCCAGCACCTGCTCCAGCACCCCAGGCGAGGTCGAGGCATCGAATGGCGGCTTCTCCCCCTTGAGGGCATAGTCCTGCCAACCGTGGAAGTGGCCCTCGAACTTAAGGATCGTGGGTTTGCCGGTAGCGGCCCGCGCCACCCGCATCGCGAGCAACGTCGCCTCCGTCCCGGTGCCGGTGATCTTGACCCGCTCCGCCGATGGCACCAGCCGGGAGATCGCCTCGGCCCACCGGACCTCACCCTCGTGGCACGCCCCGTAGTGGGTCCCCAGGCCGAGCTGGTCCCGCATCGCCGCCAGGATATCGGGGTCGTTGTGGCCGAGCAGGAGCGATCCGTGACCCATCACGTAGTCGAGCAGTTTATTCCCGTCGACGTCCCACTTGTGCGGCCCGTCCGCCCGCGCGATGTAGGGTGGGAAGGGCTTGACGTGGCGGCCGTCGTGGTTGATGCCGCCGGCGATGACGCCGCGGGCCTGGCGGTGGAGCGCCAGTGACCCGGCGAACGCCCGGGCGAACTCCTGCTGGATCGAGAGGTCGGTTGCCACCTGGGCCACGATCGGGTGCCTTTCGCGATGTCGGAGCAGACGGGCCTCGAGGGTCCGTGCCACGACTATAGGAACGACGAGTCCGCCTGTAAAGGGAATCCGGAGGCG
Organism: uncultured Thermomicrobiales bacterium; assembly: GCA_902806345.1. Taxonomy (GTDB): domain Bacteria; phylum Chloroflexota; class Chloroflexia; order Thermomicrobiales; family UBA6265; genus CADCWF01. The sequence continues at coordinate 8,688 of CADCWF010000313.1, read as the reverse complement.
GCTCGCGCCGGCTCCATCGAAAGTACATGTGGGTGAGGTGGGCACCCTCAGCTGTCGTTCGGGCACGCCGCCCGGCACCCCTCGGGAACCTGTCGGCAACCTTTCGGCCAGAAGACGACGACCTCGGCGTCGGGTCGTGACGTTTCGCCGGGCCGACGAGCCCACGCCTCGGGCTAGAGGTCCAGCCCATAGACCCGGATCGCGTTCCCCCCGAAGATCTTCGCCCGAATCTCCGGTGTCAACGGCCCTCCGTAGACCTCCTCCAGCGCCGTCTCCAGCGCTCCCTTAACCTGGGAGTACCCGGCAGCCAGCGTGCAGACCGGCCAGTCGGAGCCGAAGAGCAACCGATCCTCGCCGAACAACTCCACCGTGACGGCCACGAAGGGCGCCAGATCGGCCGGCGTCCAGCCCGCTCGATCCGCCTCCGTCACCATCCCGGAGAGTTTGCAGGCGACGTGCGGCATCGCCCGGAACGGTTCCATCACCGCCGCCCACGGCCCGACCTCGCCGGAGGCGATCGGCGGCTTGGCGAGGTGGTCGACGACGAACCGGACCTCCGGCATTGCCGCGCAGAGCCGGGTCGCCGCCGCGATCTGGGGCGGCTTCAGCAGCAGGTCGTAGGCCAGACCCGCCGTGCTGACCGCCCTCAATCCCCGACTCACCTCCGGCCGCAGCAGCCACTCCGGGTCCGGCTCGTCCTGGACCATGTGGCGGATGCCGACCAGGTACCGACCGCCCGGCCGCGCCTTCAGCCCGGCCAGCGTCTCGTCGACGGTCCCGGCGAGGAGGTCGACCCACCCGACAACGCCGGCGATGAACGCCGTCGCCGCGGCGGTTTCGAGGAACCAGCGCGTCTCGTCGACGTGCTGCACGGCTTGGACGAGCACCGTGGCGTCCACCCCCGCCTCGTCCATGAGGGGCGACAGGTCGGCCGGGCCGAAGCTCCGGCGGAGCGGCGCCGTCTCGGCGCTGGCCATCCAGAAATAGTCGAACCGCGCTGGGTCCCAGAAGTGCTGGTGGGCATCGACCACCAACGGCCGGTCGGTCATCCCGTCTCTCCCCGTGAACCGTCGAATTGCGCTATGGTTTGTCGACTTGCCGGCGAAGGCGCTTGAGACCCTGTTCCACCTCCGCTCGAGCGCCGCGCTCAGTCCGTGTCGAACCCGCTCTCGGCGAGGCCGGAGAGCGGATCCGGCAACGGATCGGCCCACAGCCACTTGGCTCGCAACCGGAAGCCCGCGATGATCTGCGATCGGTACGAGCCGTCGGGGTCCGGGATCGAGGACCGGTACCGCCCGTCTTTGCCGCGCACGAGGAACTCTTCCGCAACAGGTCTGGGTCGGGGCTCGAGGATCCAGTACTCGGTCCCGTCCGCGGCGGTGTACTCCTCTCGCTTTGCCACACGATCGCGCCGAGAGCTGGCGTTGGAGACAATCCCGGTCGTCACATCGGGTGCCCCCTCGATGCATTTCTCCCCGATCCGCTCGGCGTTCGTTCCTGAAACGGAATGCGGATGATCCCTGTGGTTACCGGGTGGCGGCGAAGCCCCTCACCCGAGCGCGGATCCCCGAGTAGGGAGGAGTTCGGGAGGGAGACACCACGCCGCGAAGGCACCGCACCTGCCTGAATTCCGTACGAGATAAACGCAAGGTCCGGTTCCCGCGAGGAGTTGGTCGACTCTCGCACCTCGGACGGCGCGGCGAGGACAGTGCTCAGGCTGCGTCGCTTGACGACGAGTGCAAGTTGAGCATGACGAGCGGTCGGCGGCACGAAGGTGATCGCCTCTCCGTCCACCAACTCAGTCAACCGCCTCTCCGTGCCCTAGGCCAGCCACTTCTCATAGGTCATCGGGTTCGACGCTCAGCGGCCGGTGTCGTCACGGCCGCGGACCTGGCGTTGCTCCCGGGATCAACAACGACTACCGCCATTCTAGCGGCTGGGAGTGCCAACACCTTGCCGCGTCAAGTTCGTGTCTGCCCTACACTCTCTCGCCATGAACCAATGCGCCGCCGCCCGCCCGGCCCCGCTCGTCGCCGACCCCGACCGGCTCGCCGCGCTGCCCTACGACGTCGTCGTGGTCGGTGCCGGCGTGGCCGGTCTCGCCTTCACCCTTCGGCTGCCGCCGGGGCTCCGCGTCGCGCTCCTGACGAAGGGCGCCCTCGGCGAGAGCAACACCCGCTACGCCCAGGGAGGCCTCGCCGCTGCCGTCGGGCGCGACGACAACCCCGAGCTCCACCTCGAGGACACTCTCCTCGCCGGTGCCGGTCTCTGCGACCCGGAAGCCGTGCGCGCCCTTGTCGAGGATGCGCCCGCGGCCGTCGCCTGGCTCGTCGCCCTCGGCACCTCGTTCGATGCCGGGCCGGACGGCCGGCCGCTCCTCGGCCGCGAGGCGGCCCACAACCGCCACCGCGTCCTCCACGCCGGAGGCGACGCCACCGGCGCCGAGATCGAGCGGGCGCTCGTCGCCCGCGTCCGCGAGGACGCCTCCGTCGATGTCTACGCAGGCGCCTTTGCCCTGGACTTGGTGGTGAGGGATGGCCGCTGCGCCGGGGTGGTCGCCCAGCTCGCCCCGGACGCCACGCTCGTCCGGCTCGAGGCATCCGAGACCGTGGTCGCCGCCGGCGGCGCCGGCCAGCTCTGGGCAACCACCTCGAACCCGGCCGGGGCCACCGCCGACGGCCTGGCAATGGCACTGCGAGCCGGGGCGGCCATCGGCGATCCCGAGTTCGTCCAGTTCCACCCGACTGTCCTGGCGCTGCCAGGCACCGCGCCGTTCCTCGTCACGGAGGCGATCCGGGGCGAAGGCGCGTTCCTCCGCGGCTCCACCGGCGATCGCTTCATGGAGACCGTCCACTCCTTGGCGGAACTCGCCCCCCGCGATGTCGTCGCCCGCGAAATCCAGCGGCAGATGGAGCGCGACGGGCTCGGCTGGGTGACGCTGGACCTCCGCCACCTCGACCCGGCGGCGGTCCGGGAGCGGTTCCCCACCATCAGCGCCGAGCTGGCCAGCCGCGGTCTCGACCTGGCAACGGACTTGATTCCGGTCGCCCCGGCTGCCCACTACGCCGTCGGCGGGGTAGTCGCCGCGGTCGACGGGCAGACGAGCGTGCCCGGGCTCACCGCACTCGGAGAGGTCGCCTGCACCGGCGTCCACGGCGCCAACCGGCTCGCGAGCAACTCGCTCCTCGAAGGGTTGGTCTTCGGGCTCGCGGCCGCCGAGCGGATCGGCGACGAGGTCACCGCCGCTGCTCCAGCCGTCGACCGCGGTGATGCCACGCGTAGGACCGTCGCCTCCGACGGTTTGGGCTCCCGCTCGCCGGCCGGCACGGCCATCCTTCGCCAACGCTTGCAGGGCACGATGAGCCGGCATGTGGCCGTCGTCCGCGACGGGCCCGGGCTCGATGCGGCGGCCACCGACATCGCGGCCGTGACCGAGGCGCTTGGGGACGGGCCACTCGACCGCCGCGACCTCTGGGAGCTCCGCAACACGGCCGACGCCGCCGGGGCCATCATTGCCGCCGCCCGCAACCGGCACGAGAGCCGCGGCGCCCACTTCCGGGCTGACTTCCCGGAGCCAGACCCGGCGCTCGCCGGCCGCCACTCGCTTCTAATCGATCGGGACGGCCGGGACGGCTGGCACTTCGGCGCCTTGGCGGAGGCGGCTCCATCGTTCGACCTGCCCCTGGTCGAGACGAACGACCCGAGCGCGATCGAGACGGCAGCCGGGTAGCGCCAGAGTGCCGCCCTCCCAATTGGCGCGGACGCAGGCCCTCGCGCTTGGCGTCCGGCCCCGGTCACGCGACGTTCCGGTATCGTGGAGATGGAGGAGTCCGAACGCATGCCCACTGATGGACGGAGCAGAGCGGAGATCCTCGGCGCGCTCCGCGAACAGGTCGCCTCGGGGCGGCCGATCATCGGCGCGGGGGCGGGCACCGGCCTCTCGGCAAAGTGCGAGGAGGCCGGCGGCGCCGACCTGATCGTGATCTACAACTCCGGCCGCTACCGGATGGCCGGCCGCGGCTCGCTGGCCGGGATGCTCCCCTACGGCGACGCCAACGCGATCGTGGTCGAGATGGCGGCCGAGGTGCTGCCGGTCGTTGCCCGCACCCCGGTGCTGGCCGGCGTCTGCGGCACCGACCCCTTCCGGCTGATGCCGCGCTTCCTCCGCCAGATCAAGGAGATGGGGTTTGCCGGCGTCCAGAACTTCCCGACCGTCGGTCTCTTCGACGGCGTCTTCCGCCAGAACCTGGAGGAGACCGGGATGGGCTACGGGCTGGAGGTGGAGATGATCCGCCAGGCGCGGGAGCTGGACCTCCTGACCTCGCCCTACGTGTTCGCCCCCGACGAGGCGCGGGCGATGGCCGCGGCCGGCGCCGACGTCCTCGTCCCCCACCTCGGGCTGACGGCCAAGGGCGCCATCGGGGCGCGGACCGCGATCGGCCTCGACGAGGCGGTCGAGCGGGTCCAGGCGATGCACGACGCCGCCAGGGAGGTCAACCCCGAGGTCCTCGTCCTCTGCCACGGCGGCCCGATCGCCGAGCCGGACGACGCCGCCTACGTCCTGGCCCGGACCCGGGGCGTGGTCGGCTTCTACGGCGCCTCGAGCATGGAGCGGCTGCCGACCGAGGCGGCGCTGACCGAGAACGTGCGGCGGTTCAAGGCGATCGCGATGGGCGGATAAGGACTCGGCGACAGGCGATTGGAGCCGGACCGAACGGGCGGCGACCGAGAACTCCTCTCCCCTACGACCGATTCCCTCTCCGCTCGCGGAAGGAGTACGATGTGGCCACGATCGACGCGAACGCGCTGCCGACCCAGACGTTTTCCTGGGGGGCGATCAAATGGCTCGTGACCCCGGACCGGACCCCCGGGGCGGCCATGACCTTCGGCCAGGTGATCCTGCTGCCCGGTCGCGGCCACGACCGCCACAACCACCCCGACGCCGAGGAGGTCCTCTACGTCCTCTCCGGCGAGGGCGAGCAGACGGTGGCCGACGGCGAGCCGTTCCGGGTCCGCCCCGGCGACGCCATCTACGTCCCGACGGCCGTCTTCCACTCGACGACCAACACCGGCTGGGAGCCGCTGCGGCTGCTGGCGATCTACAACCCCGGCGGCCCCGAGCGGGCGCTGGCGACGCTGCCCGACTTCGCCGAGGTGCCGGTCGGGCGCCTGCCGGAGTGGACGCTCGCCGGGGAGGGTTGAGGCGAACGCCGTGGCGGGCGGAGGCACCCCGAGCCGCAGAGGGCAGCCGTCCGCCTCCCGCGCCGCTCAGTCGAACCACCGGACAACGCGGTTCGTCGCGCCGAGCGCGGCCGTGCCGATGAGCAATCCCGCCGCCGCCAGGAACAGGCGCTCCACCCCGGCTCCAGCCAGGAAGCCCGAAAGGGCGAAGGCGACCGGGTCGAGCGCGACGACGGCGAACATCACAACCGCCATCACCCGGCCCCGGATCGCCTCCGGCGCCCGCTCTTGGAGCCAGGCCGTGAGAACGACCGCGAGGTAGCCGGCGACGGCACCCATCGCGACGCCAATGGCGCCGGCCACTGGCAGCGACGGCGCCAGGGCCAAGCCCCCGAGTCCGACCCCGAGCAGCGCGGTCGCGGCAAGAAATGCGGGGCCGCGCTTCCCGTCCAGGGCAAGGGCACCGGTCGCCAGCGAACCAGCGAGGGAGCCGCCCCCGAAGCAGGCCATCAGGATCGCGAACGCCGCCGCCCCGCCGAACCTCGCCTCGGCGAGGACCACCCCGCCGACCATCAGCGGACCGGCCAGCGCCACGTTCAGCGCGGCGAGGATCAGGCAGATCGTCCGCAGCAGCGGATCGGCCAGGACGTACCGGAGTCCTTCGAGCATGGCGCGCCCACCCGCGGGAGCGGGGCCGTCGGGCACGGCCGAGGGGTCGGTCCGCATCGCTCCGGTCCCCTGTTCATCCCGTCGCGTCCGGGCAAGGGCCCGGGCGAGACCGGCGTAGGCCGCGGCGGCTCCCGCGAACGCAACAGCGACCACCCCGAAGGTGGCGCCGACGCCGATGAGGGCGATCAGCGACCCGGCGATCACGGGGCCGACGACGCCGCTCAACTGTTCCAGTCCCTGGAGCAGGCTGTTGGCGGGGACGAGGCGATCCCGTGGCACGACACTCGGCACGGCCGCCATTGAGGCAGGGTAGTACAGGGCATCGGCGGCACTCAGCGCTCCGCCGACGAGGGCAATCTGCCACAGCGCCGCGCCGCCGGACAGCGCCAGTCCGGCCAGCACCGCGATCATGGCGACCCGCACCGTGCCCGCGACGAGCATCATTCGAACCGGGCCGACCCGGTCGACCAGCAGCCCCCCGAGGGGCAGCAACATCACCCCCGGCACCGCGCTCGCCCCGAGCACCGTGCCGAATGCCGACCCCGCCCCCGCCTGCTGGAGCACGAACCACGACAGGGCGACGAAAAAAGCCTGGTCGGCGACAAGCGCCAGAGCCTGCCCCCCGAGCAGCCACCGGAACGGCGCGGGGAGGAGCAGGGTCCGGTAGGGCGACCGCCGGAACCGGTTCGCGATCCCGGTCGGTGCAGGGGGATCGGCCGCTCCATCCCCTGGGTCCCGACCGCTCGGACGGAGCGGATCGAGGTCAACCGCTGCCATGTCCGTCCCGGCCGCGTCTTCGGCAGGAGCGGGCCGATTGGTCACCGGATCGGACGGATCGAGCCTCTCCGTCGAGGCAGACTCCGACGGAGGTGCGAGAACGTCGGCAACGATCGGGTTCGACATGCTCGTCCTCAATCAGCCTTGGGATCTCCGACTCGGCGGGGGCGAAAGAGCGCCAACGCCGTCGGTCGCGTCCTCGACCAAGGTTCTACGCTTACGACCACGCCTCGGGTGCCACTCCCGGTCTGATCCGCTCCCGCGCGATGTCGACGACCGCGCACGCCATCGCCGACGAGACAGCCATGGCCGACAGCCAACCGCTGGCGACCGCGAGCAGGAGGACACGGGCCGGTGGAGAGCGGACGAGCGGGACGGACGCAGCATTCATCCCATCGTCAACTGCTCCCGATCCGCTCCATCCAGAAGTGAACGACAGTTCATTCGGCCAGAGGCGCCTGTTACATGCGTGGCCATGCGTGGGACCTCCTTTTCAGCCGGCGCCGGGACCGGTTCGATTGGCCCCCAGGAGTCCGTCGATGACCGGCCGGAGGGAGGGCGCCAGAGCGGCGAGGTCGAGGTCGGGAACGAGTGCCTTGTGGACGATCACCCCATCGAACAGCGCGTTCAGGAGCCAGACCGTCGCGCCGAGGTCCAACGATGGGTCGATCTCGCCGCGTTCCTGCGCCCCACGGAGGAGCGCCGTCAATGCCGCAGAGACGCTCGCGTCGTGGCGTCGCACGACCGCGGCAACGCGAGGGTTGCGCGCCGCCTCGGCGCAGACCTCGACATAGAGCGCGGCTGCGCCGGGCTCCGCGAGGTCGGCAAAGGCCGTGTCAAGCGCCGCCGCGATCGCCACCGCCACATCGGGCTCGCCAGCGAGGGCATCGAGGAAGGAGAGGCTCTCGGCGCGATCATCCTCCACGATCGCCTCGATCAACTCCTCCTTCGAGCGGAAGTAGCGGTAGACGGTGCCGGGGCTGAGACTTGCCTCCGCGCAGATCTCAGGCATCGTGGCGCCGTGGAAACCGCTCCGGGCGAAGCATGCCGCCGCCGCCGTGACGATCTGCCGCCGCCGCTCCCCCGCGGCATCCCCCACGGCCGTTCGCAGTTGAATCACAACAACCCCTTGCCGGGTTTCTGAAGGAATATTCATTCGCATTGTAGGCCGTCGAGCGGGGCGTTGCAAGGTGTCGATCCCGCTCGCCATCTCCGGACTGCCGCCAGGTTCGAGCCTCGACTCGCCGTTGAGCGAACGCGTCCTGACGAACCCAGCCCCCGGAGACAAGAGCCCACCCACCGATTCCACTGACCGGGCCGATACCCTCGTGCGCCGCGGCGTCCCAGCGGGTAGGATGTGCCGGCCGCCGCACTGGTACAGCGGCCCAACCGCCCTGTCCGGGAGGTTCCATCACTGTGGAAACGCCGGACCCCCGCCCCCTCCTCGCCATCACCCAAGGCGACCCCGCTGGCATCGGCCCCGAGGTCGTGCTCAAGGCGCTCGCCCGTCACCCCGATCTCTACGACCGCTGCCGGCCGCTCGTCGTCGGCGGCCGCCGCATCCTCGCCCGCGCCGCGCCGTGGGTCGCCGCCAAAGCGCTCGCGTTGTCTCCCCGAGCCCGTCCCCGGGACGGCGTTTATTCCCCAGGCTCGGTCGACCTCCTCGATCTCGCCGACGTCGACCCCGCGGCCTGCCCGATCGGCCAGGAAAGCGCCGCGGCGGGACGGGCGGCCGTCGAGGCAGTCGTCGCCGGCTGCGATCTCGCCCTGGCGGGGACGGTCGACGCGCTCGTCACCGCCCCCCTCAACAAGGCGGCGATGCACCTCGCCGGCTTCTCCTACGCCGGCCACACCGAGCTCCTCGCCGAGCGGACCGGCGCCTCCCGGGTCAGCATGCTCCTGGTCGGGCCGACGCTGAAGGTGGTCCACGTCTCGACCCACGTCTCGTTGGCAGAGGCGATCCGCCGCGTGACGCCAGAGCGGGTTCTGGAGACGATCCGGCTGGCGGCGGAGGCCTGTACCGCCCTCGGCGTGCCCAACCCCCGGATTGCTGTCGCCGGG
>CADCWF010000312.1 GCA_902806345.1 uncultured Thermomicrobiales bacterium | reverse complement strand
TGACCTGGAAGTTCTGGAGCGCCGAGTGGCGGCCGGACGCCGCGGGGGAGGCGATCCTGCTCTCGCGGGCGACGGACGGTGCCGGCGCCGTTCAGGCGCCGGACCGGCGAGGCATCGTCCCCCAGGGTGCGACGGGGTACCACCGGGTCGTCGCCATGGTGGAGAGATGACGAGGTCACGGTGAGTGACAACCCGGTCAAGCCCGGAGCCGGGACCGGGCGGAGGACGATGGAGCCGGCAACTGCCGAGACTGGCGGCGCCGGCAAGACCAGCGCGCCAGACGCGGTCATGCCCCCCCGTGCGAACCAGTTGCGCACCCGGGCGGTCCACGCCGGTGAGGATCCGTCGTTGGCGGTCCGGCCGCTGAGCGACCCGATCTCCCCCGGCGGCCTCTTCGCCTTCCGCGACGCCTGGCTGGCCGACCGTTGGGACGGGCGGCGAGCCACGTCCGCGACGGCACCCGCGACGAGCGGACGCTATAGCGGTGACGCCTGCCGAAGGAGGCCGGAAGGAATGCTCGCGATCGACCTTCGCCGGCGGCGCTCCCGAAGCCGCGGCCCTGGTCCGCGGCCTGGCGATGGTTCCCTTCGCGCCCAGTCTGGGTTCAATGCCCCGCTTGTAGGCGCGGCGGTAGGCCGAAGGTTCCCTTCGCGCTCAGCCTGGGCGGCACTTCGACCACCGTCTGCTACCCGCCCCGGGCTTCCTCGGTCTGGACCGACGGCGAGTGCGCCGACGGGCTCTCCGGCAGCCCGACGCTGCGTCTCTCCGTCGGCCTGGAAGGAGCTGACGACCTGATCGCCGACCTCACCGGGGCGCTGGCCGGTCTCCCCTGACCGACCCTCGCCGGCGGCACCGGGTGTTGACGTGACGCCGGTCCGCCGATAAGGTGGTGCCGGCTACAACAACCCGCCTCGTCCAGAGGATCCTGATCGGCGGCAGAGGATGGACGCCCTCGCTCGTCCGGCGCTCGGCGGTCGGCCCCCCGTCTCCGCGGGCGGCGGGTCGCGCGGCGCGGTGCCCGCGCGAGCCGCCGGTTCCCCGCCCGCCAACCGCAGCCGAACCGACCGAGCAGGGGGCTCCCTCTGGGAAGCCGCTCGGCCCCCGGCTCTGGCGGTCCCGCGATGAACCTCCCCGTTCCGGCGAAGGTCTCGGCGGTGCGCGTGCTGGTGGCGTCGGGGACCCCCGAGTTCGCGGACGCGGTGCTGCGGGCGCTGGGTCGGGGGCGGTACGCGACTCAGGTCGTCTGGACGATCGAGGACGCCTCGGCGGCGGCGGCGTGGTTGCCCCACCTCGCCGTCGTCGATCTGGAGATGGCGAGCGGCTGGCCGCTGGAGGACCTCGTGTTCCTCGGCCCAGGCCGAGTCCGGATGCCCACCATCGCCCTTACCCGGCGGACGGATCTGGCGGCGAAGCTCGGCGCCTTCCGTCTCGGCGCGGACGATGTCCTGACGCTCCCGTTCGCGCCCGACGAGCTCCTGGCCCGGATCGAGGCCGTCGTCCGTCGAACCGCGGGTCCGGCGGCCCCGATGCCGGCCACGCTTCGGCTCGGCGAGCTCGAGATGGACGCCTTGAACTGCCGCGTCCGGGTCGGCGGTCGGGTGCTGCGCCTGACGGCGCTCGACCACGGCTTGCTCTACCTGCTGGCGGTCAACGCCGGGCGGGTGGTCAGCCGCGACGAGATCCTGGATCACCTCTGGGGCGACGACTTCGAGGCGAACAGCAACGTCGTCGACCGCCACATCCGGACCCTCCGGGCCGTGCTCCGGGACGACTGGCGGCGCCCGCGCTTCGTCGCCACGGTGCCCGGCCGCGGCTACCGGATCGTGGCCGCGCCCCCCGTCGAGCCGTCGCCGCCGCTCTCGTCACGGCGAGCAGTCGGCGACGTGGGCACCGCACCAGCGGCGACGGACGGGGATGGTTCAGCCGGGGCGTGGCTCCCTGGGCAGCGCCTACGATGACGATTTCGTCATGACGCAGATTCATCCTAAGTTCATAGTAGGTTCATTCTTCTTCATGTTTCGACGATAGCCGCGACGGGCTTCGGGGCTGCCTTGAGTCTCGCCCGGCGTCGACGGCGAGGAGGGCTCGATGGATCCGATCCTGTACTGGAACGACGTGGCGTTGGAGGCCAATCGCCGAGACTTCTCCCGCCCCGCCCCCCACCAGCCCGAACAAGGCGGCCCGACGCTGAGCTCGCGCGCGCTCGCGATCGTGCACCTTGCGATGTACGACGCGTTCGTCGGGGCGGACAAGCTCGCGGCGGTGCCGTCCGGGTTGTCCCACTACCTGCCGGGGTTGCCCGCGGCCGGACCGGGGGCGTCGGTGGACGCGGCGATCGCCGCAGCGGCCCACGGGACGCTGTCCGCGCTGTTCCCTAGCCAGAAGGATCTCTTCGAGCAGAAGCACGCCGAGGCGGGTCTGGCCGACCCCGATCCGACAAAGCTAATGAAGGGGCATGACTTCGGGCATCTGGTTGCCCAGCGGATGCTGGCCGCCCGCAAGGACGATCCGGGCGCTGGCGGCAACGGCTACGCCCCCTCGATGGCGCGCGGCGCCCACCGTCCCGACCCGGACAACCCCGAACAGGGCTACCACGCCCCCTTTTACGGCGAGAGGAGCACGTGCTTCGTAACCAAGAAGCGGTATGTGCTTGCCCCGCCGCCGGCCTTGGGCGACCAGGCCTACCTGGCGGCTCTCCGCGAGGTGCGCGGCAAGGGGATCGCGCCGGAGTTGGAGGGCACCGCCGCGGGCCGGCGCCTCCCCTTGGAGACGCTGATCGGGCTTTACTGGGCCTACGACGGCGCCAACGGCATCGGCACGCCGCCACGCCTCTACAACCAGATCGTGCGCGAGGTCGCCAAGAGCAAGGCGAATTCGCCGGCCAAGAACGCGGAGCTCTTCGCGCTGGTCAACGCCGCGATGGGAGACGCCGGCATCCTGGCCTGGGAACAGAAGTACCGCTACAACCTCTGGCGACCCGTGGTCGGCATCCGCGAGCACGACCCATCGATGGGTCCGACGGGCATGGCCAGCAATGCCATCAACGCCGACACCGACCCTCTGTGGCTCCCCCTCGGCGCACCCAGTACCAACGCGGTCACGCAGGTCGAGCTGCCCACCGGGTATCCGACCGGGCATGCCTCGCACCGCGTCGTCAAGAACTTCACGCCGCCCTTCCCGGCCTACCCGTCCGGGCACGCCACCTTCGGCGCCGCGGCGCTCCACGCCGCGCGGCTCCATTTCGGGATCGCCAGCGGGAACAGGAGCCAGGACCCGCTCTTCGCCAATCTCTCGTTGGTGTCGGACGAACTGAACGGTGTGAACTCTGACAACCGGGATACCGTCCGGCCGCGGCACGTCCGCAACTTCCCGCAGGGCTTGTGGCAGATGATCGAGGAGAACGGCCGCAGCCGCGTCTACTTGGGCGTCCACTGGGTGTTCGACGCGTTCGCGGTCAACGGCACGAACCAGACCGTCCTCGGGCAAGCCGTCAATCTTGCCGCGTCCCCCCCGGTGGCGGGGGTCGGCGGCGTACCCCTCGGCCTGGCCATCGCCGAGGACATCGTCGCCAACGGGCTCAAGAGCGGGCAAGGGGTCGGACCCGTCTAGCGCGGTGCCGAACAGCGCGCGGCGTCCGATCGATCCGCCGGTTCGTGGCCGATCCGGGGGTCGGCGATCATGGCGGCGACCACGCCGGAGCCGGCCCAGGGTCTCCGGCCCCCTCCGGCGGCGGACGAGGACCCTGCGGCACGGGTGTGGGATCGTGGTGATGTCGTGCTCGTCGGCGGTTCGGTACTGGCCGCAGCCGCCTGGTTGGCCTGGAGTTTTTGGTGGACGGCCGAGCAGAGCAAGGTCTGGCCGTGGCTGGCAATGCTGGCGATCCTGGCCGCCTTCACCCTCGGCGTCGGCCATGCCCTGACCGGCACTTGAAAGGCCGTCCTCATCGACGACCGCAACAAGACCAGTCTCTCCCGCCTCCAGCTCGCGCTGTGGACGGCGCTCGTCCTCTCGGCCTTCGCCACCGCCATCGCCTGGAACCGCCAGGCGGGCTCGCCGAATCCCCTCGCCGTCGAGATCCCCCAGGAATCGTGGGTCCTGATGGGGATCAGCACCGCCTCGCTCGTCGGCTCCACCTTGATCAAGGTTGACCAGGAGCAACGGCCGTCCCCCCTCCTGGACGCCCCCCTCGCCGACCTGGCGGCCCCGGCGGCGGCGCGGCGGCGGGAGGTCGAGCGGGCGCTCGCCGCCTACAACCAGGAGGCGGACGGGGGGCTCGCCCGCAACGCGGACGCGGCGATGGCCCGGTGGACCGACATGTTCAAGGGCGAGGGGGTCGACAACTTCCTGTACCTGGACCTTGGCAAGATCCAGCTCTTCTTCTTCACGTTCGTGCTGGTGCGGCTCTACGCGCTGGCGGTCGGGGACCGGTTCGCGGTTGTGGCGACCGGTCCGGACCTGTTCCGGTTCCCCGCGTTCGATGCGGAGATGCTCGGGCTGTTGGGCATCAGCCACGCCGGGTACCTCACCAGCAAAGCGGCCAAGCAGCCCGGCGCGGTGTAGGCGGGGCACCCCGGTCGAGGCGGAGGTGGGGGGCGATCGCCCTAGAACGGCCACCGACGCAGGGCGGGGCGGTCGCGGACGATCGCGCCGTCGAGGCCCCAGATCCGCCCGGCTGGGACGAGGGCGAGGACGACCAGCGGCACGTACTCGTGCGGCTGCTCGAACGCCCAGCGGTTGCTCGAGAGGTAGACGAGGGCGAGGAAGAGCTGCTGCCCGAGGGCGACGAGCGCGGCGGCCCGCGTGGCGAGACCGAGGATGAGCAACCCGCCGCCGATGACCTCGATCCCGACCACGACCCACTGGAAGATGCCCCAGTTGGCGAGGATCACGTCGTTGACGAAGGGGCTCAGACCTGGGACCTCGGTGCCGCGCGGCCCGTCCCGCACGACCTGCCGCTCGTTGACCTCGAAGTTGAGGATCGAGCGGGCGCCGTCGCGGGTGACGAGGTTGGCGTGGTAGGGGCCGAGGTCGATCCGGCCGAGGCTCGGTTCGAGCTTGGCGAGGCCGTTGGCCAGGAGGATGATGCCGAAGAAGATGCGGATGACGGCCATCCCGCGGCCGAACAGGACCGGATCGACCAAGCGGGCCGTCTCCGGGTGTCGCGTCGCAACGGAATCCGGGGACGTCACGGGTTGCATCTCGCCTCCTCCCTGGTGTCGCCGAAGACACCACGGGCGACGGCCGCCGCGACCTCGAGCGCCTGATCGGCGCCGTCGGCTGGACCCTTCTCGAAGTCGCCGTCGATCTGGGCCATCTCGTTGGTGACGTGGGCGAAGCAGACCACCGGGTGACCGGTGGCGGTCGCGAAGGCAAGGAGAGCCGCGGCCTCCATCTCGACCGCCAGGGCACCCGCCGCCCGGGCGTCGGCCAGGGACGAGGGCGTCTCGCGGAATGGCGCGTCGGTCGTCCAGGTCGTGCCTCGGCGGGCTCCGATCCCCGCCGCGGCGAGGCCGCCCTCCGCCGCCGCCAGCAGCGCCGGGTCGGCATCGACGAAGGGGGCGGGCGGCAGGTAACGGTGACTCGTGCCCTCGCCGCGCAGGGCGCGCTCGATCAGGATCAACGACGTTTCCCCGAGGTCCTCGGCTACACGGCCGGCGGAGGTGACGCCGATCAGTAGGGCACAGCCGGAGGCGAACAGCTCCTCCGCGACGAGGACCGCGAACGGGGCGCCGACGGCGCAACCGACGATGCCGAGTCACCTGCCGCCGATGTCGGTCTCGACCAGCGCGGTGTGGTAGCACGCCCAGGAGGGGGAGCGGGAGGCGCGCCCTGTTCGCTCCAGGTAGCGGACGATGTCGCCGTCGGGGTCGAGCAGGCAGACGCGGGGAACGGTGCCGGGCGGGAGGCCGCGCTGACGACGCGCCTCGCGGAGCATGTTCTCGGGCAGGAAGACCGACGGCTCGCCGTGGTCGTCCCGCAGCAGGAGGTCGAGTGCAAGGTTCGGCCGGATCTCGATCGCCATGGCGCCGGGCAACCCTCCCTCGATCCCGCCGTGCGCTCGGCAGGCGGAGCACTCGTCGGTCGAGAACGTGTCGTCCCGGCAGCATACGGCATGCGATAGGCTGGTGCATTAAACGAAGAGCGGCGATTGGCCGGATCGGGACGGGGAGGCCGCCGACGCCGAACGTGGGGCCACGAGCGCGGCCCGGAGCCGACCAGGGGTGGGCGAGGGCGAAGGAAGGACGGATGAGTCACCGGACCACGGCCCTCGTCACCGGCGGCGCCGGCCTGATCGGGTCGCACATCGTCGACCAGGCGCTGGCCGCTGGCTGGGACGTCCGCATCCTCGACAACCTGCAGCGGCAGACCCACCGCCAGGGCAAGCCGGCGTGGGTGCCAGACGCGGCCAAGTTCGTCCACGGCGATGTCCGCAACCGGCGCGACTGGGAGCGGGCGCTGGACGGCGTCGACGTGGTCTTCCACGAAGCGGCCTACGGCGGCTACATGCCGGAGATCGCCAAGTTCATCGACGCCAACGGGGTCGGCACCGCGCTCCTCCTGGAGACGATCCGCGACCGCCGCCTGCCGGTTCGCAAGGTGGTCGTCGCCTCCTCCCAGGCCGTCTACAACGAGGGCGCCTACGCCTGCCCGGAGCACGGCCCGTTCTACGGCACGTCCCGCGCGATCGGGCGGCTGGAGCGGGGCGACTACGAGGTCCATTGCCCCGTCTGCGACGCGGTCGCCGCAGCGGTCCCGACCGACGAAGGGGCGCCGACCGGCGGCGAGAACACCTACGCCATCAGCAAGATGATCCAGGAGCGGCTGGTCCTCGCCTGGGGCAAGGCGACCGGGGTGCCGGCGGTGGCGCTGCGCTACTCCTGCACCTACGGGCCGCGGCAGTCCCTCTTCAACCCGTACACCGGCGTCATCGCGATCTTTTGCACCCGCCTCGTCAACGGCCTGCCGCCGGTCGTCTACGAGGACGGTCGCCAATCCCGCGACCTGGTCTACGTCGAGGACGTGGCCAGGGCCAACATGGTCGTCGCCGAGGACGACCGCGCGAACGGCCGGGTCTACAACGTCGGGACCGGGCAGGCCGCCGCGATTGGCGACCTCGCCCGGCTGCTGGCCGGGCGCCTGGGGACGCCGCTCGAGCCCGAGTTTCCGGGCGAGTTCCGCCCCGGCGAGATGCGCGCCCTGATCTCTGACAACCGCCGCATCGCCGAGCTCGGTTGGGCGCCGCGGACGGGGCTGGATGAGGGGATCGGTCGCTACCTCGATTGGGTCCGCGAGCAGGGCGAGATCGCCGAGTACTTCGGGGCCGCCGAGCGGATCCTGCGCCGTCGCCAGGTCGTCCGCCGGGCCGAGGCGGCAAAGGGGATGCTCGCCGCCGGGAACCGGACGTGAACGAGCGGGCCGCCGCCGGGCCGCATCGGGCAGCCCGGCCGACGCTGGCGTTCGTGATCCCGGCGCTGAACGAGG
Source organism: uncultured Thermomicrobiales bacterium (assembly GCA_902806345.1). Lineage (GTDB taxonomy): Bacteria > Chloroflexota > Chloroflexia > Thermomicrobiales > UBA6265 > CADCWF01. The sequence goes on along the minus strand of CADCWF010000312.1, from coordinate 11,126 downwards.
AAGCCGCGATCGGCCCCGCCGTTGCGGAGGTGCTCGCCGTCGCCGCTCGGGACGACCTCCCGGCCGAGGTCGTCGGCGTCTACGTCGTCGACAACGGCAGCACCGACCGGACCGCCGAGACGGCCTCCGCCTCCGGCGCGACGGTCGTGCCGGAGCCGCGCCGGGGCTACGGCCGGGCCTGCCTTGCCGGCGTCCTCGCCACCGGCGAGGTCGACCTCATCGCCCTCATGGACGGCGACGGCAGCGACCGGCCGGACGAGCTGCCGCTCCTGCTGGCGCCACTGTTGGCCGAGGAGGCGGACCTCGTCGTCGGCTCCCGCACGCTTGGCTCCTCCGAGCCGGGCTCGCTGCTGCCGCAGCAAATGGTCGGCAACTGGGTCGCGGCCGTCATGCTGCGGCTCCTCTACGGGATCCGGGTCACGGACATCGGGCCGTTCCGCGTCATACGGAGGAAGGATCTGCTGGGCCTGGGGATGCGGGAGTTGACCTACGGCTGGTCGGTCGAGATGATCGCCCGCGCCGGCCGGGCCGGGTTGCGGGTGGGCGAGGTTCCGGTGGGCTACCGCAGGCGCGCCGCCGGCGAGTCGAAGGTGAGCGGCAACCTGCGGGCCTCGGTCCGGGCCGGCACCCGGATCATCGCGACGATCCTGCGCTGCCGGCGCGCCTCGTCCCCGCGCTGATGGCGGGGGCCAACCCTCACCCCCCAACCCGTGACCCGCTCCGCGGGTACCCCGCCGCTGCGGCAGGCGAGGGGGAGCGGTCGACCGCGGCGGCCCCCTCCCCCGCGCGCGGGGGAGGGGGCCAGCCGGCGCCACCGGTCGCCCATCTCCGGCCGCCCCTCCGCGCCCACTGGCCGATGCTCGTCGTGCTGGCGCTCTTCGCCACCGCCGCCGTCGTCGTGCCGACGCTGCTGCCGATTGCGACGACCGACGACTGGGCCTACGCCCGGTCAGCCCAGATCCTCCTTGCCGAAGGGCGCCTGGAGATCTTCCCGGTCGTCGCCGCGACCGCCGTCTTCCAGGTCATCTGGGGCGCCCTCTTCGGCCTCCTGTTCGGGTCGGAGCTGGGCGTGTTCCGGCTCTCGACGGTCGTGATGACGGCGCTCGGCGCGGTCGCCCTCTACGGTCTGTGCCGCCACCTCGGGGCGACGGCGAGCCGGGCCGCGCTCGGTGCCGCCGCGTACCTGTTCAACCCGCTCGCCTTCGCGCTCGCCTTCTCGTTCATGACTGACCCACACTTCGCCTCGCTGCTCCTGATCGCGACGCTCCTCTACGCCCGCGGACTCGATCCCGGCACGAGCCGACACCGTGAGATCGTGGCTGGGTCGGCGGTGGCCGGGCTCGCCCTCCTGACCCGGCAGCAGGGAGTCCTGATCCCGCTCGCCGTCGCGTCCTACCTGCTGCTGGCGGGCCAACTGCGGTTCACCCGGGCCAGCCTGGCGCTGCTGCTCCGGGTCGGCGGAGTCCCGGCGGCAACCGCCATCGGCTACTACCTGTGGCTTCGCTTCGTCAACGATGTCCCGGCCGTCCAGGCCTCGTTCCTCCGGGCGGCGGTCGGGACGGGATGGGGTGGCACCGCGGGGCTCGTCTGGCGGCTGACCTGGATCGAGGTGGTGTACGTCGGGTTCTTCGCGCTGCCGGTCGTCGCGGCGGCGCTGCCGTCGCTGCGTCGCCTCCTGGCGCCGCCGGTTCCGGGTGGCCTGCTCTTTATCCTGGCGTGGTACGGCGTGGTGGTCGGCGGGGTGGCGGCCGCCTGGGCGAGTGGGGAACGGATGCCCTACATCGGGCAGTTCTTCGGCCGGGGGGGGCTCGGGCCGCCGGACGTGCTCGGCTCCCGACCGACGCTCTTGGACGTTGAAGCCAGGGGATGGCTGACCGGGGCCTGCGCCGCCTCGGCGGTCGTCCTCGGGCTGGCGTTCGCCCAGCGTTTGGGGCGCGCGCTGGAGCAGACGGCCGGTCCAAATCGCGGGCCGATGGAATCTGACCATCGGCGGGAGCGGGCGACGGGCGACGGCGTTGGCGGTGACGGCCGGGAGCGAGCCGGCGCCGCGCTCGTGCTGGCGGTTGCCCTCTGGCAGGTCGTCGGAGTGCTGCCGCCTTCCTACCAGTACATCCAGCGGGGCGGCTCGCTGGACCGCTACCTGCTGCCGCTGCTGCCGCTGGTCCTCTGCCTCGCGCTGTGGGCGCTGCGCGATGTCCGGCTGTCGCTGCCGGTCGGCTGGTTGGTCGTCGCCGGGTTCGCGCTTTTCTCGGTCGCCGGCACCCGCGACTACCTCGTCTACATGGGCGGCGTCTGGGACCTGGCCCGCGCCGCCAACGCCCGCGGCATCCCGAACGACAAGCTCGACGCCGGCTCCGGCTGGGACGGCTACCACCTCTATGAGCACTCGCGCGACAACAAAATCCGCGCCCGCACCCGCGACGGGCCGTGGTGGGTCTACTTCTACGCCCCGGCCACTGACTCGACCTTTCTCGTCGCCCGCGAGCGGCAACGCGGGTTCGTGCCGATCGAGGAACGGACCGTCTCGCAGTGGCTGGAGACGGAGCCGCTCCGCCTCTACCTGCTGCGCCGTTGGGGGGCGCCGTTGCCGCGGCAGGAGGCGGTCGGCAACGCCGCGGGTGCGGCCGACGACGCTGGAGCGGGGACGCCAACGATGCCGCACCTCGTCCCGACGGCCAGCGCGACGGCCAACCCGGCGGCCAGTCCGACGACGAGTCCGGCGGCAGATCGGGCGGCGGCCAGCCCATTGGCTAGCCCGGCGGCTGCCGACCGCTGAGGGCGCCTGGGGCGGGGTGCGGAACTGGTGGTTGTTCCCGCCGGCGTCCAGGGAGCGGATACCGGGCTGCCCGGAACACCCTGGGCGCGGGGAGCCTCAGGCGCCACGCCTTCGACCAGGCGGGAGGTGGACACGTCCGCGGCAGACTGGAGGACCGGAGGTTGCGGGCGGAAGCGAGGTGGCCGCGGACGGACGGTCGCACGAACGATGGGAAGGAGCGGCGGGGTGACGGAGCCGATATTCGCAGACGGGACGGTGCGCTGGCCCAAGAGCGGGCGACGGATGGGGCTTGGGCTGATGGTGCCGATCGCGGAGGCGTCCCACTTCGGGGGCACGCCGCGTTTCGCCGACATGCTGGAGATGACCCGCATCGCCGCCGACGTCGGCTTCGACATCGCCTGGTTCGCCGACCACCTCGCCTTCGAGCTGCCGCCCGAGACCGAGGTCCGCGGCGTCTGGGATTGCTGGACGGTAATGGGTGGGCTCGCCGCCGCGACGGAGAGAATCGGGATTGGCACCCTGGTGGCCTGCACCGGGTTCCGCAACCCCGGCGTCATCGCCAAGATGGCCGAGGCGATCGACGAGATCTCCGGCGGCCGCTTCGTGCTCGGCCTCGGCGCCGGCTGGCACGAGCCCGAATACGAGATGTTCGGCTTCCCCTTCGACCACCGGGTCGGCCGCTTCGAGGAGGCGATCGGGATCATCGCGCCGATGCTGCGCGAGGGGAGGGCCGACCTCGCCGGCCGCTTCTTTTCCGCAACGGGGGCGGTCAACCAGCCGCGCGGCCCGCGCCCCAGTGGGTTGCCGATCCTGGTCGGCACGACCGGGCCGCGGATGCTGCGCCTGACCGCGCGCCACGCCGATGCCTGGAACACCGTCTGGCACAAGGATCCGGCGGCGGTCGTGCCGCTCATGGAGCAGGTCGACGGGGCCTGCCGCGACGTTGGCCGCGACCCGGCGACGCTGGTCCGCACCGCCGGCGGCAACATCGCGATGCCCGGCTACCTCGGCCGGCGGGCCGACCCGATCGAGGGCGAACCCGAACAGATGGCCGAGACGCTGGCCGGCTTCCGCGCCCTCGGCCTCGACCACTTCGTCTGCGGCCTGGACCCCTGCACGCCGGCCACGATCGAGCGGTTCGCCCGGGTGATCGAGCTGCTGGACGCGGCAGGATAGGACCCCCGCCGACGCCGGACGCTGGCGTACTCGTCCGCGGGAACCCCTTGTCACCTCCGTCGCCAGTCTGATCGCCCGCGGCGATCGCCGCGTCGACGAGGATCTTCCGGTCCCCAAGGACGGTCTGCCGCCCGCGGTTTGCCGCCTCCCGAACGGGGGACCGAACGGCGAGCGTGACGAGCCGCGTCGGAATGGGTCGCCCCGGCGGCGACGCGAACGACTGCGCGACGTGCCTGCCTCGCCGACCGCGGCAGCGAGTACCCTATGGCCCGGGGCCTCAAGGCCCGATACCGTAGGCAAGAGACGCGACGACAGAAGGGACGACGGCAGGGTGCCATGACCGACCGACGAAACGGGCCAACCGAACCGACGAACCAGGCGTCGACCGAGACGAATGCCGGGACACCCTCCTCCGCGTCGCGCCCGACCGCCCGCCCGCGAACCCCGGGTCGACCGGCGGCGCAACCGACGGCACCCTCGGCCACCGTACCGCCGCCCCGTGCGGACCGCCGGCCGGAGATGATCCGCCAGCGGCGCGAGGAGCGACTCCAGGCTCGCGAGCGGCAGCAGCGGCAGGCGACGATCACCCGCCTCGCCATCGCCGGGCTCGTCCTGCTCGTCGTCGGCGCCGGCGCGCTGATCGGCTACAACGTCGTCCGCGACCGGCAATTGAACCAGCCCCCGGTTGGGGTCGAGAGCTTCCCGGATCCCGGCGCCGGCCACGTCGACGGGCCGGTCGCCTACGCCCAGACGCCGCCGGTTGGGGGGGAGCACTCGCCGGTCTGGCAGAACTGCGGCTACTACCCCGCCCCGGTCGCCAACGAAGCGGGGGTCCACTCGCTCGAGCACGGCGCCGTGTGGGTCACCTACCGGCCGGATCTCGCGCAAGACCAGATCGAAACCCTGCGGGAGCTCGCCGAGAGCCAGTCCTACATCCTCGTCAGCCCCTACCCCGACCTGCCCGCTCCGGTCGTGGCCTCGGCCTGGGGCGAGCAGCTTCGCCTCGAGTCGGCGGACGATCCCCGCCTTGCTCAGTTCGTGCGGGTCTACCGGCTGGGGCCGCGGACGCCCGAGCCGGGCGCCGCCTGCACCGGCGGCACCTCGGCGACGCTCTGATGGAGACCACATCGACCCGTCCTGCCCTCGTCAAGGAGCGGTCAAAGGAAGAGGACCGGCCGCGCCCGAGCTCGCGAGCCCTCCCGCTTGCCCTCGTCCTCGCCGTCGGCGTCGCTCTCCTGGCCGGGGCGGCAGCCGCCCTGGCCTGGACCCAGGCCGCCGGCAGTCCTGCCGACGACTCTGCGGACGCGGGGTTCGCCCGCGACATGGCCTTCCACCACAGCCAGGCGGTCGAGATGGCCTGGATTGCGTTCGACCGCAGCCAGGACCCTGCCATCCGGACCCTCGCCACCGACATCGTCCTCACCCAGCAGGCGCAGATCGGGATGATGCGGGGCTGGCTCGATGCCTGGGGCCTGGCGCCGACCGGTTGGGAGCCACGGATGGCGTGGATGGGGCACCCGATGGACGGTCCGATGCCCGGGATGGCCAGCCCCGAGGAGGTCGCGAGCCTGCGGGAGTTGCCGCCCTCGGTGGCCGACGGGCGGTTCCTCGAGCTGATGATCCGCCACCACGAGGGCGGCCTCGAGATGGCCCGCGCCGGGATCGAGCTGGGCGAACAGCCGGTCGTCCGCCGCCTCGCCGAGTCGATCCTGACCAGCCAGAGATACGAGATCGAAGCGATGGAGGCGATGCTCGCGGGTGAAGCGAGCAGATCCACTCCGTAGGCTGACGCGGCGAAGGGGCGGCCCCTCGAGGCCGACCGGGGTCCGTTGTCTCCGGGTCTGGTGCCATCTATCGCGACGATCGTCGCCCGTGGAGGAACCGGTGGGGACGAACGGGGGAGGACGACGGCGCGGACCGTGGACGGTCGCGGAGAGCGCGGTCGTCTACGAGAACCCGTGGATCCGCGTCCGCCAGGACACGGCCCGGCAGGCCGCCGGCGAGGAGACCGTCTTCGGCGTCGTCGAGATGAAACCGGGTGTCTCCGTGCTGCCGCTTGCGGACGACGGACGGGTCCATTTGGTCCGGGTCTACCGCTACACGCTTGACTTCGACAGCCTCGAGGTCGTCAGCGGCGGCGTCGACGAGAGCGAGCCGCCGGAGGACGCCGCCCGCCGCGAGCTGCGCGAAGAGGCGGGGATTGAGGCGTCCGAGCTGGTCGACCTCGGCGCGATCGACCAGTTGACCGAGGTCGTCGTCTCGCCGAACCGGATGTTCCTCGCCCGCGGCCTCTCGTTCGGCGCGCCGGAGCGGGAGCCGAGCGAGCGCATCGAGACCGTGGCGGTGCCGCTGGCGGAGGCGCTGCGGATGGTGATGGCCGGCGAGATCTCGCATGCCGCCTCGGCGGTGCTGTTGCTCAAGACGGGCCGGTTGATCGGGATCTGATCCGGAATCCGGGTAAACAGTGCCGGTAGCGGATGGCCGGTCCTCACCCCCAACCGCCACCCGCTCCGCGGGTACCCGGCCCGAGGCGCGTGTCCCCGAGCAGAGCGGGGCTCTTGCCCACCCGGAAGCAGAAGCATTCAAGCAGATTTCGTATGACGCCCTTTACCACAAAGATGGGATGGACGAGACGGTGCCTCACCGCTCGGTTCCCGCCAGCGGTGCTGCGGGCTAGCTGCCGCCGTCGCCGCCCGCGACGACATCGATCCGGTAGAGCAGCCCCGCTTCGTCGTCGGAGACGACCAGGCTGCCGTCGGGGGCGACGACGATCCCGACCGGGCGGCCCCAGCGGTTGCCCTCGGCGTCTTGCCAACCGGTGGCGAAGTCGGTCGCCGCGACCGGCTGCCCGGCTTCCAGGTCGATGCGCAGCAGCTTGGGAGCGGCGGGTTCGCTCCGGTTCCACGACCCGTGCTGGGCGACCAGGAGGTCTCCGGCGAGGTCGGCGGGGAGGCTGTCGCCGGCGAGGAAGGCGAGGCCGAGCGGTGCCGAATGGGCCTGGATGCCGACGGTCGGCAGGGTGACGTCGGTGCAGTCGGCGCCTTCCTCCTGAGGCGTGGCGTCCGGAGGCAGGCACGTCGGCCACCCGTAGTCTGCTCCGGCCTCGACCACGGTCACGAGGTCCGGCGGGATCTCGTCGCCCTGGTTGTCCCGCTCGTTGACGGTCGCCCAGAGGCGCTCCGTCTCCGGCTGGAACGCAAGGCCGACGGCGTTGCGGAGGCCGCGGGCGACCACCTCGCCCTCGCTGCCGTCCGGCTGGTAGCGGGAGACCGTGGCCCGGATCTCGTCCTCCTCCTCGCAGATGTTGCAGGAGGAGCCGACGCTCAGGTAGAGCAGGCCATCCGGTCCGAAGAGGACCGTCCGGGTGATGTGCCCTCCCGTCGGCAGGTCGGCGAGCACGACCTCTTCCTCGCCGAGGGGAGCCTCCGCCTCGTACGGGTAGCGGGTGACGGCGCTCTGCTGGCCGATGTAGAGGAACTCCTCCCCGGCCACCTCGTGGAGGGTGAGGCTGGAGGGGATGTCGAGCCCTGCCAGGAGCGGCTCCGGCGGCGATGCCGCGGGGACGATCGCGCCGTCCTCGGCGGTGGGGTAGCGGTAGACGGTGCCCCCCATATCGGCCACCAGCAGGTTGCCGGCGCCGTCGAAGGTCATGAAGCGCGGCGCCTCGAGACCGGCGGCGAGGACCGAGATCGAGACGCCGTCGGGCAGACGGAGCAGCGCGGGGTTAACCGCGAAGCCGTCCGGAACCTGGAGTTCGGTCTCGACCAGGTCCGGGTTGGCCGTCGCGGCATCGTCGACGATGAGCGGCTCTGCCTGGCCGAAGGCAGCGGGAGCGGAGGACGCGGCAAGGCCGAGCGCGAGGGTGGCGGCGAGGAGAGTGGGGCGGGATCGGCGGCCGGGAGACGGCTTCGCCGATGGGTGGGACGTGGGGGGCATTCCGAGCACGGACAGGGCTCCTTGTCGGGACGACGGTATGGTCCTGAAAGCTCGCGGGAATCGTGCCGAGGTAGCGCGCCGCATCGCTCTGCCGGCTGCCGAGGCTACAGACGGCGGGCGGGCGGGTGCGCGTTCCGGGGGCGTGTTTCGTCTTCGAGCGGAGAACCGCGTGGGGCGGCATCCAGAGGGGAGGCACCCCCCGAGTTCCCGATCAACGATCGGGATCGGATGCCAGAGCGACCCGGGCATCCAGGGCGACGACCCGGTCGGGCAGGACCAGCAGCGGGTTGACCTCGATCTCGGAGACCTCGGGGTGGGCCGCCGCCAGGGTCGAGAGGCGGGCGGCGAACGCCGCTGCCCCCGCCACGTCGAGCGGGGGGCGGCCACGGGCGCCGGCGAGCAGGGGGGCGCCGCGCAGCGAGTGGATCAACCCGGCCGCCGCCTCGTCGTCGAGGGGACCGAGGGCGATGGCGGTGTCCCCGAGGATCTCGGCGTAGATGCCGCCGAGGCCGACTAGGAGCAAGACGCCGAAGGCGGGGTCGCGCCGGCAGCCGACGATCAACTCGATGCCGGCCGCGATGGGCGCCTGCTCTTCGACCACGACCGCGGGCGACGAGAGCCGGGCGCGGAGGTCCGCCACCGCCGACGCCAGCGCCCCCTCGTTTTCGATGCCGAGCACGACGCCGCCGGCGTCGGATTTGTGGCGGAGGCCGAGCGCCTTGGCGACCAGGGGGTAACGCAGGCCGCCGGCGTCCGGCTCCTTGCCGGCGGCGATCAGCCGGCCGGCGGCGACCGGCAAACCCTCCGCTTCGAGGAGCGTCCGCGCCGTCCAGTAGTCGTCGGTGGTGACCGGGGGAGAGAGGGGGGGCGAGGGGCGTGGGGCCGGTGGCAGGTTCCGCCAGCGGACCGCGCGGGCGAGGGCCTGGACGGCGTCCTCGGCCGCGGCGAAGACGGGAACGCCGCGCCGACGGAGGGTGTCGCAGGGAGATGCCTCGGCATGCATCGACTGGACCAGCAGGGGTCGATCGTGCCCGTCGCGGGCGTCGGCCATCAGCGCGGCCGCCGCGAGCTCGCGGCGGCCCAGGTCGTCCGACTTGACGCTGTAGCCGCCGAAGAAGCCCGTCAGCAGCACGGCGTCGACCTCGCCCGAGCCGAGCAGCCCACCGACCACGCGGGCGTACGAGGAGAAATCCTGCTCGCCGCCGCCGGCGAGGTCGACCGGGTTGGCGGTGCTGGCCGTCGGCGGCAGACCGGCGGCCAGGGCGTCGGCGGTTGCCGGGCTGAGGGGCGGCACGGCGAGCCCGGCGGCGGTCGCGAGATCGGCCGCGATGACGCCGTGGCCGCCACCGTCGGCGACGATGCCGAGGCGCGGACCGCTCGGTCGGACCGGTGGCAGCAGGGTCTGGATGGCGGAGACGGCCTGCCGCGGGCTGGCGACCTCGACGATGCCGCCGGCCCGACAGGCGGCTCCCAAGGCGGCGGCACCGGAGGCCAGGGTGCCGGTGTGGGAGCGGGCGGCGCGGGCGGCGGCAGCGCTGGCACCGGCCGCGATGAGGACGACGGGCTTGCCGATGGCGTGGGCGCGCCGCGCCGCCGCGACGAAGCGTTGGCCGTCGGCGATGCCCTCCAGGTAGAGCAGGATCGCCCGCGTCTCGGCGTGGTCGACGAGCGACTCCAGGACCTCGACCGCCTCGATGTCGGCCTGGTTGCCGAGCGAGACGAAGCGGGAAAATCCCAGCCCCTCGCGCCCGAGCAGAAGGCCGAGCTCGATGCCGAGGTTGCCGCTCTGGGAGATCAACCCGACCGGCCCCGTCTCCCCCGGCGATGAGGCGACGAAGAGCTCGGCGCCGGCGTCGGTGGCGCCCATGCAGTTCGGTCCCAGCAGTCGCGCCCCGGCCGCGCGCACCTTCGCCACGATCCGCGCCTGCCGTTCGCGGCCGGCCTCGCCGAGCTCGCCGAACCCGGCCGTGATCGCGACCAGCACCCGCGCCTCGGCCGCGAGCGCTTCGTCGACCGCGCCCTCGAAGGAGGCCGCAGGCACCGCCAGGACGACCAGCTCCGGCGACGCCGGGAGATCGCCGAGGGAGGCGTAGACGGGGTGGCCGGCGACGGCGCCGCCGCGGCGGTTGACGAGGTAGACATCGCGCCGATGGACGCCCTTGAGGGCATTCAGAGCGATCCAGTTGCCCCACTTGGCCGGGTCGTCCGAGGCGCCGACGACCGCCAGCGAGCGCGGGTCGAAGAGCGCGGCGAGGGGAGCCCGGCCGTCGGCGTCGCGTGCGGCAGCTGGCGCCTGCTCGGTGCCGAGGTTCGTCGTCATGGTCCCCTTCCGCGATCCCTTCCGGCGAGCCGATGGTCGCGCCGATCGTCGCCCCGGCCCCTCACCGAGCCCGGGCCGCGCTCGCCGGTGCCGGCGCACGTCCCCGAACGCACAGACCCGCCAGAGCGGTCTGGTCGGAACAGGATAGCCGGGCGCGGGTGCCCGCCGGTCGGAGTGGTCGGCGAGTTCGTCCCGCCGTACGGCCCTTCCCGGCGGCGGCTCGGTGCCGCACCATTTCCGGTGCGGGAGGGGAACCGGCGGTGGCAAGCGGGATCGCGGACCAAACGGCGGAACTGGGACGTAACGGCCGCTCGGCGTTCCGGCGCGGAGTTCTCGCGGTGGCGCCGCTCTGGCTGGGGGTCGTGCCGTTCGCGGTCGCCTTGTCGCTGCTGGCGCGGTCGGCCGGGCTTGACCCGTGGCAGACGCAGGCGTGCTCGGCGCTGATCTTCGCCGGCTCGGCCCAGGTCGCCCTCGTCACCCTCGTCGCCGGCGGCAGCGGCTGGCTGGCGGTCCTCCTGACGGGGGTCCTGCTCAACCTGCGGCACGTGCTCTACGGGCTGTCGCTGCGCCCGATCCTGCGGCTGGAGAGCCGGGCCGGGCGCTGAGCGCTGCCGTTCTTCCTGACCGACGAGACCTTCGGGGTGACCGTGCGGGCCGCGGCCCGAGGGGAGGGCGGGGCGGCCTTCCTCTTCGGCGCCGGGCTTGCGCTCTACGTGCCCTACAACCTGGCGACCCTGGCCGGGTCGCTGCTCGGCGGGCTCCTGCCCGACACCTCGGGCTGGGGCCTCGACGTCATCTTCCCGCTGATGTTCCTGGCGCTGCTGGTGCCGCTGGTGCGGACTCGGCGCCACCTTGTCGTCGCCGCCATCTCCGCTGGGGCGGTGCTGGGGCTGGTCGCCGTCGCGCCCGGCTGTGCGG
>CADCWF010000311.1 GCA_902806345.1 uncultured Thermomicrobiales bacterium | reverse complement strand
TCCCGCAACAAGGAAGCAACCTGGCTGCTGATCAACTACCTGACCACCCCGAGGATCCAAAAGGAGTACGCGGCCAAGGGCTACGCCATCACCGCCGAAGCACTCTTCAGCGACCCCGAGATCCAGAAGGTCTACCCCTACGCCGAGGCTGCTGGCCAGGCGATGGCGAGTGGCTACCCTTGGCCACGGAGCCAGGAGAGCGTCGACGTCTTCACGATCATGACCGAGCACTGCAACGCCGTCGTCGTCGGCCAGGAGGAGCCGGAGGCGGCGGCCCGGGCGATGGACGCCGAGGTCCTGCAACTACGCCAGGAGCGGGGCTTGATCACGGAATAGGCCGGCCCCGTTCGGGCGATCGCGCAAGCGGTGCGGCGCCACCGGTTACGAGCGCCCCGGAGCGGCGAAGGCTCCGCTCCGGGGCGCCGGACCGGTAACGCCGTCAGCCTCGGAGTGAGCCGTTGGACAAAAAGGAGTCCTGGGCGAGCGTGCGTGGCCCCGCCCTCTCCCAACACAGCGCCCCCCGCTTCCGCGGAAGGGTGCGCCTGGCCCCCGCGATGCTCGTCCTTCCGGCGGTGCTGCTCATCGTGGCCGTGCTTATCTACCCCATCGCCTACGGTCTCTACCTGAGCCTTTTCGACTACGTGATGACCATGTCGCCGGACCTGACGTTCGTCGGCCTCTCCAACTACCGGAAGCTCTCCGCCGACGAAAGTTTCCGCAACTCCCTCGCCGTGACCGGCCAATTCACCGCGATGACGGTGGCCCTCGAATTCGTCATCGGGTTGGGGATCGCCCTCCTGCTCACCCTGGAGTTTCCCGCACGCCCCCTCTTCCGCGCCCTCATCCTGCTCCCGTTGATGGTGCCGCCGCTGGTCTCCGGGCTCCTCTGGCGGCTGATGTACGACCACGAGCTCGGAGTCCTCAGCTACTTCGTCCGGGTGCTCGGCGGCGAGCCCCCAGTATTCCTTGGCGACCCGAAGGTTGCCCTCCTCGCGGTCAGCCTGACCGAGGTCTGGCGGGCGACGCCGTTCATGGTGCTGGTCCTGCTCGCCGCCCTCCAGTCGGTCCCGAACGACCTCCACGAGGCCGCCCAGATCGACGGGGCGAACGCGTTCGACCGCTTCCGCGCCGTGACGTTCCCCCTGATTTTGCCGGTGGTCCTGATCGCCCTACTGTTCCGTACCGTCGACGTCCTGCGGACCTTCGACCTCGTCTACCTCCTGACCCAGGGGGGCCCTGGCTCGACCACCGAGGTCCTGTCGATGTTCATCTACCGCTACGGGTTCCAGTCGTTCGACATGGGCTTGACATCGGCGGCCTCGATGCTCCTCTTCGCCTTGACGCTCGTCGTCTGCGCCGTCTACTTGCGCTTGATCGCGCGCCGCCAGGCGGCGGACCGCTGAGCGAGCCGGAGGGTCCGCCCATGTCTTCGCCGCCGACAGCCGCAGGTCCGGCCATCCGCCGTCGGGGTCGACTGCAGTTCGCCTGGCGGCCGGTCTTGTTGGTGGCGGTCGTGATTGCCGTCTGGGCGTTCTATCTCTTCCCGCTTGTCTGGCTGGTGATGATGTCGCTGAAGACCCAACTCGACATGTTCGCGGTGCCCCCCCTGTTCCTGTTCACGCCCACCTTCGAGCACTACGAGGCCACGTTCGCCGACCGCAGCTTTCGGAGCGCCATCCGCAGCAGTCTGATCGTGACGGCAGTCTCGATGCTCGCGTCGCTTTTGCTCGGGGCACTCGCTGCCTTCGGCCTGGCGCGGTTCCGGATGCGCTTCGCCGAGCCGCTGGCGTTCGGCTTGATCATCGGTCGGATGATCCCGCCCATCGTTTTCGTTGTGCCGCTCTTCCTGCTCTTCAATCGGCTCGGCCTGCGAAACACCCACCTCGGCCTGATCCTCGTCTACACGGCATTCAACCTGCCATTCGTGATTTGGCTGCTGCGATCGTTCTTCGAAGAGGTGCCGGTCGACCTGGAGCACGCGGCGATGATCGACGGCGCCTCGCGGCTGCGGGCCTTCTGGTCGGTGACGCTGCCGCTTGCCGCCGCCGGCATCGCGGCGACCGCGGTCTTCGTCGCCATCGCCGCTTGGAGCGAGTTCCTGTTCGCCCTGATCCTGACCGGGCCCGACACCGGCACCCTCCCGGTCTTCCTGGCGACCTTCGTCGGCGATCGCACGATCGACTGGGGTGGCGTCGCCTCGACCGGGGTCCTCGTCATCCTTCCGCTGGTCGTCCTCGGCCTGCTCGTCCAGCGTAACCTCATCAAGGGCCTCACCATGGGCGCGATGAAGGGGTGAGCCGGGCCGGGGCGTGGATGCCTGGGGACGCGTTGGCACCACTCCCTTGACCGTTCAATCAGGATCGTTCCCAAGTATGAGGAGGACCCTGGAATGGCCGAGCTTGCCGGACCGACCCGACTGGACGTGGAGGAGGAAGACGGCCGGATCGTTGCCGTCACCCCCGCCGCGCGACTCGTGGTCACCCTGGCGCCGCTCGGGATCGAGCTGGCGACGGCAGACGGTGCCCCGCTCTTGGCCCCGCCGTCGGGTGCAGCAGCGGCCCTAGCGCTCGATCCGCTCCGCCCGCTCCCGGCCCACGGGGACGACGCGGCCCTCGATCCCTCGGCGCGCTACCTCGGGCTGACCTACGGCGTCGACGGGGCGCTGCTGGGCAGCTACGTCAGCGCCGGACGGGCGCCACGGTGGTACGCCCTGACCGCCGTTGAGCGGTGGGAGTTGGCGGGGCCGACGATCCGCCTCCAAACGACGACGAACGACGTGATCGGGCGGACCGCGAACGTCGAGCTGGAGTTCCTCGATGACGCCACCGTCCGCGTC
>CADCWF010000310.1 GCA_902806345.1 uncultured Thermomicrobiales bacterium | reverse complement strand
GGCCGCTGGGTCATCGACCGCAACGCCGAGATCCTGGAGGCCGCGGGCGCGAAGCAGACCTACCGCGTCTACCCCGACCGGATCACCGGCAACTGTTCGCACCAGCACTCGACGACCCGGATGGGCGACGACCCGGCGACCTCGGTGCTGAACAGGGACTGCCGGGCCCACGAGGTGGGCAACCTCTACGTCGTCGACGGCGGGCCGTTCCCGACCGCGACGGGCGCCAACCCCACCCTGACGATCATGGCCAACGCCTGGCGCGTCGCCGAGGGCATCGCCGCTCGCCGTGGCGCCCCGGCCGCGGACTGATCCAGATCGAGTCTGCCGCTGGAGAACGGGCTTCGGCGGTGGCCCGCCGCGAAAGGAGGCCGACGGGCAGCGGTGGAGGAACGCTCCATCCCATCCGAGGGAGTGGTCGAACGGAAGCCAAGGGAGACGACCGTGGACAAGATGTACAGCCGACGACGGATCTCGATGCTGGCGGCGGGCGGAGCGACGCTCGTCGCCGTCCGTCCTGGCCTGGCCTTCGGGCGGCAGGAGGACGCCACCCCCGCCGCCGGCGGTGTAGGTTCCCTGGCCGACCTCCAGGGGAGGGTCTTCAGCAAGGGTCCCAACGGCGAAGAGCCGACCGCGGCCGAGGAAGTGAGCCTCACGGAAGAGGAGCTCGAGCAGATCCGCGGGATGGGGGCCACCGCCGCGATCGTCATGCATTACGGCGGCAACGACTGGGCCGTCGCCCAGATCGCCGGCCTCAAGGACCAGTTCGGCAAGATGGGCATCGAGGTGATCGCCGAGACCGACGCCGGGTTCGACCCGGCGACCCAGGTCTCGGACATCGAGACGACGCTGGCCCGCAACCCGAGCATCATCGTTTCGATCCCGACCGACCCGGTCGCCACCGCGACCGCCTACCGGCAGGCGGCGGAGCAGGGCGTCCAGCTCGTCTTCATGGACAACGTGCCGCAGGGGTTCACCGCCGGCGAGGACTTCGTCAGCATCGTCTCGGCCGACAACTACGGCAACGGCGTCGCCTCGGCCCTGATCATGGGCGAGGCGCTGGGGGGCGAGGGGAGGGTCGGCGTCGTCTTCCACGCCGCCGACTTCTTCGTCACCCGCCAGCGCTACGACGCCTTCCTGGCGACGATGGCCGAGCAGTTCCCGAACATCGAGATCGTCGCCGAGCAGGGCATCGCCGGCCCGGACTTCGCCGGACAGGCCGACCAGGTCGCCTCGGCGATGCTCACCCAGAACCCCGACTTGAACGGGATCTGGGCCGTCTGGGACGTGCCGGCCGAAGGCGTCATCAACGCCGTCCGGACGGCGGGCCGGGCCGAGGATGTCGTCGTGACGACGATCGACCTCGGCCAGAACGTCGCGGTCGCGCTCGCGCAGGGCGAGATCATCAGGGGCCTCGGCGCCCAGCGACCGTTCGACCAGGGGGTTACCGAGGCGATGCTGGCCGGCTACGGCCTGCTCGGCAAGGAGGCGCCAGCGTACGTGGCGCTGCCCGCCCTGCCGGTGACCCAGGAGAACGTCCTGGAGGCGTGGACCCAGGTCTACCACCAGGACCCGCCGCCGGCGCTCGCCGAGGCCGCGGGGTAACCGAGGTTCCGACGCGGGGGCAGGGATGCCCCCGCGTCTCCTTCGTTCCGACCCAGACAGGAGCCCGGAGCCATGGCCGGCAGCGCCGTCCGCATGCAGAACATCACCAAGAGCTTCGGGGGCAACGCGGTCCTGCACGGGGTCGACTTCGAGTTGGAGAAGGGCGAGATCCACGCCCTGATCGGCGGCAACGGCGCCGGCAAGTCGACGCTGATGAAGATCCTGGAGGGGGTGCATCCGCCGGACGGGGGGCAGATCGAGGTCGACGGGCGGACCGTCCAGATCCGCTCGACCAAGGACGCCCGGGCCCTCGGGATCGGGATGATCTTCCAGGAGTTCAGCCTGATCCCCTCCCTAACGGTTGCCCAGAACATCTTCCTCACCGACGAACCTCGCGACGGTTTCGGCCTCATCGATGACCGTGAGAGCGAACGCCGGACGCGCGAGCTCTTCGCCACGATGGGCGAGACGATCGACCCGCGGGCCCGGATGGACGATCTCAGCACCGGCTACTGGCAGCTGACCGAGATCGCCAAGGCACTGGCCCAGGATGCTCGCGTGCTGATCATGGACGAGCCGACCGCGTCGCTCACGTCGACCGAGTCGGAGTCGCTGTTCGGGCTGATCGCGAAGCTCAAGGCCGGCGGCATCTCCATCATCTACATCTCGCACCGGATGGAGGAGATCTTCCGGATCACCGACCGCATCACCGTCCTCCGCGACGGCCGGAAGGTGGCCACGGATCGGACGGCGGACCTCTCGATGAACCGCGTCATCGATCTGATCGTCGGCCAGGCGATGGAGGGGGCTTTCGAGTGGCGGGAGCGGCAGGTAGACCGCACGGTCGCGCCGCTGCTGGAGGTGCGCGGGTTGCAGGCCGGACCGAAGGTCTGCAACGTCAGCTTCGCCCTGTATCCCGGCGAAATCCTCGGGATCGCCGGCTTGATGGGCAGCGGCCGGACCGAGCTGGCCAGGGTCCTCTTCGGCATCGACCGCCTCGACGCGGGCGAGATCGCCGTCCGCGGACGACGGGTCGATATCCGGAACCCGGAGGACGCCATCGCGGCCGGGATATCACTGGTGCCGGAGGATCGCCGCCTCCAGGGACTGGTCCTCGACCACACCGTCAAAGACAACCTCCTCCTGCCGTTGCTAACGCGGATTCGAGAGGGCGGCCTGATCGACGACGCCCGGGGTGACCGGTTGGCGAGGTCGTCCGTCGAGACCCTTCGGGTGAAG
>CADCWF010000309.1 GCA_902806345.1 uncultured Thermomicrobiales bacterium | reverse complement strand
ACCGCGCCGAGGACGTGGAGCAGGGGGCCAGCCGCTAAGACCGCGGTGTACGGGCTCGGGGTCCGCCGGATTGGCATCGAGTTCACTCCTGGGTCGGGCAGTCGGAGGGCGTCGTCGGGCCGAACGCACCCCCAGAGTGACAGAAACGGTGCTTGCGTGGACCCGTGCGTCAGAATCGAACGGGCCGGCCGCGACGGCGAAAGATCGGTGGAGGGCCGACGATCCTGACGACCGAGCCGTCGCGTCGACCAATCGCGGAGACCCGATTAGTGCGGCTCACCCCTCGGGGTCATGGTACGCTGCGCGCCACGCTATGGAATCGGGAGTCTAGCACGGTCACCTCCTCAGCCTGGTCCGACACAAACCAGTCTCCATCGAGACCGTCCGGTGCGATCCCGGTCAAGGCTGCCGCGCTCTGGTCCCCACCTTCCCCTGGAGGAACCATGCCAGGACGTTCCCGAACTTGGCGCGTTGACCGACCCGGTGGAGCACGCTCGCTGCTTCGACGTTGGTCCGCGCTCCTGACGCTCCTCCTGCTCCCGATCTCGGGGTTCGCCCCGTTCCCGCCGGTCGAAGCCGTCTCGGCCGAAGAAGAAGACGGCCCGATCGCGTTCGGTGATTCGCGCCTCCTCGATCCGATCGAGCGCTCGCTCGGTGCGTCATCGTGGATGGCGGCGTCGGGCAACGACCCCCGGCTTTGGATTATTCCCGAGGGCGGCGCCGGGCGGACTGAGGTAGATTGGGGATCGTACGGTGTCGGCGCTGCGGCACCACGTCCCGGCGTCGCATTCGCCCCCCAGGTTCCCTTCCGCTCGGCGGCGCCGGCGTTCAGCCGCAACCAGATTGTGACCCGCCAGCTCGGGCTGTTTCCGCTCCAGACCGAGCCGCACATCTCGGTCAACCCCAACGACCCCGAACACTTGGTAATGGGAACCATCGACTACAACTTTCCGTCGATGTCCACCTATACGAGCTTCGACGGCGGGGAGACGTGGGACGGGCCGAACCAGATCCGCTACTTCGCCGACGATCTGGCCGCGGCCGGGGATCCTGTCGTCGCGTTCGACCGCGACGACAACGTCTACATGACCTTCATCTCTCTCGGGATCGAGGAGTACCGACTCGGTGCCCTCGTCTCAGCTACCGAGGTCTCGTCGATCGCCGTCGCCAGGTCGACCGACGACGGGCTCACCTGGGAAGACCCCGTTTCGACATCGCGGAGCACCATCGAAACCACCTCCCTGCCCGACCCAACCGGACGCGATCGAGGCGAGGTCGCGGTCGATTTCCTCGACAAGCCCTGGATCACCATCGGCCCCCACCCGGACGATCCCGGCCGCGATGTCATCCATGTCGCGTACACGGAGTTCAAGACGCGGTACAGCACCCTCTACGCCGACGAGGTCCCGTTCCTGACCAGCCCTGTCACCGAAACCACGATCCGCCTCGTCCGATCCGAGGACGGCGGCGTCACTTGGAGCGACCCGGTCGCCGTCAGTCCGACGGTCTTCCAGTACGAGGGTGCCGGCGAGGAAGGCGAAGGAGAAGCAGGCGCGGCCGCCGGCCAGGCACAGCAGGACGATGACGGGGAAGGCGGCGGATCGACCCAGGAAGAAGGGGAGAGCGGCGCCAACGAGACCGACCAGACCGTCCAGGGTCCGCAGCCGGCCGTACTCTCCGACGGGTCGGTCGTCGTCGCCTATCTCGACACGACGCTCGACGGCGTCCAGGAGGGACTGGCGACGATCCAGCTCGCGGTGTCGGCCGATGGCGGCCAATCCTTCGACGAACCGCGCCGTGCCAACGTGATGAGAGAGATCCGGTTCCGCCCGCGTAACTCCAGTTTCCGCTGGTGGGGTGCCGCCTTTCCTCAGATTGCGGTCGGACCGAACGACGAGATCTACGTCCTCACGACCGCCCAGCCACCCGACAAGCCGACCGACGATGGCGACATCTACCTGCTGCGCTCCTTCGACCGCGGGCAGGGCTGGGAGGAGCCGATTCGACTCAACCAGGACGATTCCGATCGCATCCAGTTCTTCCCGTCGATCGACGTCGCCCCGGACGGCACCGTCCACGCGATGTGGGGCGACATGCGCGACGACCCCGACGAGGTCCGCTACCACATCTACTACAGCCGTTCCCAGAACCGGGGCGAGACCTGGGGCTTCGAGAACGCCGAGCTTGGCCTGAACACCCCAGACACCAGGGTCACCGATTTCCCGTCGAATTCGCTGAAGGGCTTCCCGGGCGGTCGGTTCCTCGGCGACTACTTCTCGATCGCCGCGAGCGAAGAGGACGTCTACCTGGTTTGGGCCGACACCCGGTTAGGCGAGTTCGGCGGCCCCAACCAGCAGATCGGGTTCGCTCGGCAGCAGGCGATCGCGCCGCCCTCACTCTTCCTCAACCCGCCGAGCGGTGACGCCGGGCGCGACGTGGCGATCCAGGGCTTCGGCTTCCAGCCCGAGTCGAACATCACGATCGATGTCGGCGGCATCTCCGTGACCAACTTGCGCTCCAATGAGCGGGGCGAGTTCCAGACGAACATCTACATGCCGGTGACCGGCGAGGGACCGCGGAACGTGACCGGCTACGACGATACGGGCAACGTCGCGACGGCATCGTTCTTCACCGAGTTCGGCTTCGACTCGATCGCACGAGAACTTGGCGAGCTGGCGGCGGCAGACGATCGCGATGGTGCGGGGAGTGCGACTCCGGTCGCCTCGACACCGGCCGGCGCCACGCCAGTCGCCGACGAGATGCCATAGCTCGGGAGGCGGCTTCCAGGGTGATGGAAGGCCCGCGGCCCGCTTCTGCGGCGCTCGTGATCCTGTTGGTACCAAGGAGGCGGCCCGATGGCCCTCGACGGTTTGCTCGATTTGCTTGGAGACGGCGGCGAGGGTCGTCTGTCGCGGCGGACGCTCGCTGCCCGCGCCGCGGCCCTCGGCATCTCCGCCCCCTGGCTTGCGTCCGTGCTTGCCGACCCGGCCCTGGCGCAGGATGACGCGGTCGGTACTCGCCCGGAGGATCGCGTCGGGCCGGCCGCTGACCGCGTGATCTTTTCGTCCTTCAACGTCGATCAGGCGCCGCTCGAAATTCGAAACGACAGGATGGACCTGTACCTCTACGGCCTCAAGACGGCGGGTGCCCGGGAGGTCGCCGAGAACCCGGAGGGGGTTCGTCTCATCCAGGCCCCTGCCAGCACGCTCTCGATCGTCTTGAACCCGGCACCACCGCGGGAAGGCGAGCTCAACCCGTTCGCCCTCAAACCCTTGCGCCAGGCGATGCAGTTCCTGATCGACCGCGACTTCATCGCCAACGACATCTACCAGGGCAACGCCCTGCCGATGCTGACGCACGTCTCGCCGCTCGACTACGACGCGCTGACGGTGTTCGACACCGTTCGCCGGGCCGACATCCGGCACGACCCCGAGTACGCCCGCGCGGCCATTGCCGCCGAGATGACCGCCGCCGGCGCTACTCAGGAGAACGGGGTCTGGGCCTTCCAGGGGCGGCCGGTGGCATTGACGATGGTCATCCGCGTCGAGGACGAGCGCCGCGACGTTGGCGACCTCCTGCGGGCGGCGCTGGAGGGTGCCGGATTCCTCGTCCAGCCCGTCTACCAACCGTTCGGCCCGGCGACACTGGCGGTCTACGCCTCGGATCCGCTGACGTTCCAGTGGCACATCTATACCGAGGGGTGGGGACGGTCCTCGGCTGACCGCTATGACTTCGGCACGATCAACCAGATGTACGCCCCGTGGCTCGGGAACATGCCCGGCTGGTTGGAAACCGGCTTCTGGCAGTACGAGCAACCGGACCTGGACGCTATTGGCCAGCGGCTCTATCGAGGTGAGTTCGCAAGCAAGGAAGAGCGCGACGAACTCTACCGACAGATGACCGGCATGGGGATCGACGAGAGCGTGCGCCTCTGGTTGGCCACCGCTCTCCAGAATTTCCCGGTGCGGGACACGGTGGAGAACCTGACCGAGGACGTCGTCGGCGGCCCAAAGTCGCCCCTCACCCTGCGCGAGGCGTCGGTCGCGGGCTCGCCCGAGATCCGCGTCGGCCACCTTTGGGTCTGGACCGACCGCACCACCTGGAACCCCGTCGGGGGCTTCGGCGATGTCTACTCCTCGGACATCTACAAGAACCTGGTTGACCCCCCGATCCTGAGCCATCCGCTCAGCGGGTTGCCGATTCCCTTCCGGGCCGGCTACTCGGTCGAGACCGCCGGCCCCGAGGGGACCCTTTCGGTGCCCGAAGACGCCGTCCTCTGGGACGCCGTGGCCGACCGTTGGGCTCCTGTCGGACCCGGCATCACCGCGGTCAGCAAGGTGGTCTACGACTACTCGCGCTACTTTGGGACGCCGTTCCACCACGGACCGGCGATCTCCCCGGCCGACCTGTTCTACTCGATCTCGCAGGCGTTCGAGCTTGCCTACGACGAGGAGAAACTCCAGATCGAGACGGCGCTCGGCGTTACCTCCCGCCCGTTCCTCGACACCTTCAAGGGGGTCCGGTTGAACCCGGACGATACCGTCGAGGTCTACGTCGATTTCTGGCACTTCGAGCAGGCATACATCGCCTCATACGCCACGCTCGGCGGCCTCTCAACCCCATGGGAACTCCTGTTCGCGATGGATGAGGTCGTCTTCGGCCAGCGGCGGGCCGCGTTCTCCGACACGGCCGCGGCCCGGTTCGGGGTGCCGTGGCTCAGCCTCGTCACGGAGTCCGACGCCCGCCTCATCGACCGCACCCTGCGGGATTTCGCCTCCGACCGGCTCGTCCCGGCGGGGGTGTTCGAGTTCGCGGGGCGGACGCTCGTCTCCCCGGACGACGCGGCTTCCCGCTACGAAGCAGCCCAGTCCTGGTTCGACGAGACCGGGATGCTCGTCATTTCCAACGGACCCTTTGTACTTACGCGGTACGACCCGCCGGCGCAGTTTGCTGAGTTGCAGGCGTTCCGCGCCAAAGGGTATCCGTTCAAACCCGGTGACTGGACGTTCGGCGTGCCGCCGACGCTAGCGGTCCAGGCGGATCCGCCGCTGGCGATCCTTGGCGAACCGATCGCGGTTCCGGTCGCGATCGAGGGACCAGGCGTTCTGGCTCTGAGCTATGCGCTTGTCGATCCCGCGGCTTCAGCCGAGGCCCGGCTCCTGGCGTCCGGCGAGGCAACTGGAGACGGCGGGGCGTTCACGGTCGAGATCGGACCGGAGATCACCGCCGCGTTGTTCCCCGGCATCTACCACCTCTACCTCCTCGCCTCGAGTGACGAGCTCGCCCGCGTTGCCGAACGTCGCGTCGACGTGGAGATCGGCGTCTAGCGTGGCATCGCCCGGGTCGGTGGTGGGTGCAGTCGTGAACGCCGCGCGATCGGGAACGCCTTGGACAGCCGGGGCACCCGTCCCGAGGCGTCGCCACACACACGGTCGCGCCCTGTTTTGCCGTTCACGCTCGCGGGGCTGAACCAAGGTGGCCGCGACGGTACGTCAACTTGTGATCCGGGCGCTGACCCTGTTCGGGGTCTTGCTCGCGGTGCTGATCCTGCTCGTCATCTCGCTCGGCGCAACGGGGTATAGCGACAACCTGCTACGCGCTCAGGTCAGCGAGGAGACTCGAGCGCTGCGGCAGTCGCTCTCGCAGACGGTCCGCGATCCCGCCGAGCTCGAGCGGACCGTGGCGGCTCGTCAGGCCGAAATCGAACGGTTCTATGGCCTCGACACCCCCTGGTACCAGCGGCTGCCGCCTGCCGTACTGCGCGTACTCCGGCTCGATCTCGGCGAGTCGCGCTCTCTGCGCACCGCCGACGGCAGCCGCGATGTCGGAGCGATCGTCCGCGAGCGCCTCCCCTACACGATGTTGCTCCTCACCTCCTCCTCCCTTGTGACCTCGGTCACGGGCCTGATCGTCGGGGTGCGGATGACGACCCGCGCCGGTGGCAGGCTCGATCGGGGGGTCGCCTATTTCGCCGCGATCTCGTTCGCCGTGCCGGCCTGGTGGCTCGGCATCCTGTTCATCCTGGTCTTCGCCTTCCGGCTTCAGTGGTTCCCGTCGGGCGGTATGCTTTCAACCCCGCCGCCGGAAGCCGAGTGGGATCGCGCGCGTGATCTCGCCTGGCACGCGCTGCTGCCGATCCTGACGATCGTGGTGGTCAGCGTCGGGCCGTACATCTACACGGTGCGGACGATGACGCTTTCGGTCGCCCAGGAGGACCATGTCCTCCTGGCGCGGGCCAAAGGTCTGCCCGAACGCCAGATCACCAACCGCCACATCCTGCGGGTGGCGGCACCGCCGATCGTGACGGGCCTCGTCCTCGGCCTGGCGGGATCGCTCTCCGGCTCGATCCTCGTGGAAACGATCTTCAACTGGCAGGGAATGGGACGCCTTTACTTCGATGCCGTCGGATCGCTCGACGAGGGCGTCATCGTCGCCCTCACGTTCGTCTTCACGCTACTCTACGTGATGCTCCGCTTCCTGCTCGATATCCTCTACGTGCTGCTCGACCCACGCGTCCGGCTGGCGTCGTGAAGCACGGTGATCGAGTGTCCTCCCCTCCGGCTCCCGCTCGGGCCGCAGCGCTCGATTATCGACCGGCGGGACGCGTGCTCGATGCCGATTCGGCGGCGGCCGAACCTGAACCGGGGCTCCCACCGGTCACCGAGCGGGGAGGTAGCCGCGGGGCGCTCCGTCTCCTGACGGCGAGCGGTTCGGGCCGCGTCGGACTGCTGCTCTTCGCCCTGATGGTGGGGCTCTCCCTCTGGGTAACCTTCACCTACCCCCGAGACTTCGGGGTGAGCCGGTGGAGCAACCCCGCAGTTTGGGCCGACAACCCGAGGAATGCGCCGCCCAACTGGACACGCTTCTTCGACGACGTGGTCCCCCACTCGGTGAGGATTCTCACAACGCCGGCGGAAACCGAAACGATTGCCGCCGGTGAGGTTCGCACGTTCAGCGTCCCGATCGAGTCGTCGGCCGCGGGGTCGCCGGGGTCGCTCTCGATGACGCTGAACGGCGTCGCCTTCCGGGAGCGCCCACCGGCACTCCTCGCCGCGCTCGTCCGCCCCGATGGCGGTCGGATCCGCCTCTCGTCGGTTCCCATCGCCGCGCCCCGGCCAGGAGAATCACCGCCGTTTCGGCGGTTCTACGAGTCCCCAGAGCGGGTCCTGCTCTCGAGCGGACCGACCGCCGCCCAGTCGCTATCGGGGTTCTTCGCCGATCGGTATCCGGGGGTCGTGATCTCGCTCCCCCAAGGCGATCTGAGTCCGGCCCTGTTCGGTCGGCCCGCGGACGACGGATCGGGCCGCATCGTCGCGATCGACGGCGATTTCGAACTCGAGATCCAGGCAGTCGTGGCCGACCCAGCCGACGAGATCGCACCGATCAGGGTCACGGCCGCGGGTACCGCCTACGGCCTTATGGGAACCGATGGACTCGGCCGCGATCTCTGGGAGGGACTCCTCTACGGATTCCCGGTCGCGCTCCTGGTCGCGACGCTGACGGCAGGCGCATCAACCCTCATCGGCGCCTCACTCGGCATCGTCAGTGGTTACCGGGGCGGCGCAATCGACGCCGTCATCCAGCGCTTCTCGGACATCGTCTCCAATGTGCCGACCCTACCCCTTCTCATCTTCCTCGTCACCCTCCTCGGCCGCCACCTCTGGCTGATCATGTTGGTGTTGGTCGCCTTCTCGTGGCCCGGCCTGACCATCCTCGTCCGGTCGATGGTGCTCCAGCTACGCTCAGGCCAGCTTGTCGAATCCGCTCGCGCCTTGGGCGCCTCACGCCGCCGGATCATGACCCACCACGTGTTCCCCCAGGTGGCCCCGTTCATCATCGCCCAGATGATCTTCTTCGCCCCAGGCGCGATCCTTGCCGAGGCGTCGTTGTCGTTCCTCGGACTCGGCGATCCGTCGATCCCGACCTGGGGCCAGATGCTGGAGGCCGGTTTTCGCACCGGTGCCCTCTACGTCGGTTATTGGTGGTGGGTGCTTCCCCCTGGGATCCTCATCGTGCTGACCGCGATCGCCTTCATGCTGCTGGCGTTGGCGCTAGAGCCGATCGTCGACCCTCGCCTGCGCCGTCCCTCTTGACAGCAGCATGGATAGAACATACGATCTAATCGGTCAACACGGACGGGAAGGGAGCGCCAAAATCGTGCCCGCTCGCGCCGACACCTGGGTCATGAGCCGGATGGCGACGCCGAGAGAGACGCGATGACTTCCAATACCGCAGTCCCGACCGGGATTCCGACCCCGTCTCGAGTCGAAGCCGCGGCACTTGCGGAAGCGGTGCGCTACCTGCGGCGGGCCGGCACACAGACCGCGACGCTCTTGCTCCTGAGAGCGCCCGATCGCGAAGACGCAGGACTCCTCGAACTGCTCCGCGACGAGTTCCTCGCCTGTGCGGTCTTCTGCGAGTCGATGCTCGAACTCTCCGCTCGGGACTGAACCGGTGGGGCGTCACCTCCTTACACGAGAGGCAGCGCCTGAACAGATTGGGCGTACCATCGGGCACTCGTGCGATCACGGCCGCTCGGGCGTCAGGACCCCATGAGGCGTCGGCGTCGGCCGTAGGGGTGGGGCGAAGACGCCGGTCGATCGCGGCGGACGGGTCGCGACTTCGAGGTCCGGCGTCGCCCCTCCCGAACTCGGGGCCCCGGCCGAAACCAACCAGAGCACGGCAAGGAGCCCAAGGCTCAGGACGAAGGCCGCGCCAACTCCTCGCATTCCGGTCCGCCATCCCGGTTGACTTCGTTCCGAATCCGCGATGGTGACGCTCCGCCTATCCGAGAACGACTCCATCGGATCGGGATGCCTGGACCGTGCTACGGTCTCATTCGTCGCTGGCGGTTCCGGTTGATCCTCGATCGTCATGGACCATCCTAGACCACGCACTGCCCGTTTCGCGTGAACGGTTCGCCGTCGACAGCGACCTCTCCCCCGTCTCTCAGATCGCAGATCCTGTCCTAGTGGACCGTGGATTCATTCTTGCTGCCGGTGTCCGGGTATCCCGCGCCAATCGCCATGTTGACCGTACCGCCGATTTTCTCGTCGAACAGGATGTTCTTGCTGAATCGCTGGATCCCGAAGTTCGTCCCGAACGCGAATCCGCCGAGTCGGCGGACGCCTTCATCGGTGTCGAAGGTATCCAAGAGGAAACGCTCGTTGCGGCCCGCCGCGTCGTCCACGCGGCGTCCCGCTTCGAACCGCAACCGGATGTCGTGGACCTCACCGCCCTCGGTGACGATCGGGAACAAGAATCGGATCGAACCTTCGACCGAATCCTCGACGGGCCCGATGAAGATCTCCCGGTCGGGAGAATTGCGCGAACCGTCGGCGTTGATCCAGCGACGACTGTCGATCGAGAAGCGAAGGTCAATTCCTTCTCACCCGGGCCTGCTCCACGGTCTGGACTCGCCAGGCAGCGGCCGGATTCTCGTCATTCAGCGTGCACGCGTCCGTCACGAACTCAGGGAAGTCGTCGGTCGGCCGTTCCGCGTCTATCGCATACGCATCCGTCGGGAACATCGTCAAGACCCAACGGAACGATCCCTCGGCGGTTCGCCGCATTTTCGCCTGGAGGAGCGAAGCCCGGCCCTAGTGGAGCAGACGCTGGCGAGACGGATCGATCGTCGATTGCGCTCGGGTAGTAGCCTCCGTGAGGACCGCGACCAGCGCATCGGCATGCTCACGGGCGAACCGATCGACCGGCGAGAGATACGCGAGCTGCGCATCGCTTCCGGTCACCAGCCAGTCGGTCGTCATGCCCGAGAACGACAGGACCAACTCCGGAACGCACCCTTCGCGAGCACGGCGAGGTAGACCGCCCTCAGAAGTGCCGCGGCGCCGACACCCCCGGCGCCTGCGACCTGCTACCCAGGCCAGACATCGACGCTGTAGTCCACCAGCGTCGTGGCCCAGCGAACGATCCTCCGGTCCCCCAAGAACGCGTCCTCCCAACCAGCGAGCTACGGGTTGAACCGCCCAAGGCCCCATGACATCCAGTTAGCCTTGGCCCGGGCCGCATCCTCGACTTCACTTGAGTGCCGAAGCACTTCGATCGCCGACACGACCGGTTGCCCCTTGCGCCCTACGAATTCGAGCTCGAGCGTTCCATCGTCCACCTCGATGTCGAACATCTTGACGACGGCGGTCATCGAGCCGACCTCGTCGTAGATGTCGAACTCCTCGAGGGCCTTTTCGCCTTCGGCTTCGACATCGAAGACGCGCTCGCCAGACTTGCCCTTGATCCCGGCGTCGGCACCGATAGAGGTCTCGGCGAAGTGGAGGCGGACTCGGAACAAGCCGTCGCCGCCAACGGGAATTGGGTAAACAAACGACGCCGGATCGTCGCCCTTGCCCGACCGTTGGGTCAGGTAGAGGTCGTCTTCGGACGTGCCGGCGATCGCCTCGACCCCGGCCCGCTTGGTCGCCTCGCCACCCTTGTAGTGGCGATCCCGGTCCCACTCCGGCCGCGCTTTGTCGTCACGACCCTTGTCACCGCGGTCCCGCGAGGAGCCGGTTGCCTCATTCTCGTTTCGGTTGCCGTCTTCCTCTTTGCGCTCCGAATCCGCACGGTCGGTCTGTTCGGGGTCGGCCTGCCATCCCACGACGTTGGTCAAGGCCGCTTCCGTCTCGCGTTCGGGCCGCTCGTCGCCTGGCTCGTCCCTGGCTCGATCACCGTCGTCGGCGGGCGGACTCTCGATGACCACCCCAGCCTCAATCGGCACCGGGCCAGACGACGCGTCGCCGTCGCCGGGTCGTGCTCGCGGCACGTCGTCTCGTTCCCCGCGGTCGCCCTCGTTCGACTGGCCGATCCCGGCGCCGTCCTTCGCCCGATCGGTTTCCTTCTCCTTGTCCGACTCCCCCGGCGAACCTCCTTCACCGTCGGAGCCGCGTTCCCCAGGGACGCCCCGCCGCTCCTCCGCTTCGCCGCTTCCGAGCGCCCCAGCATCGATCCGGATCACGGTTTCGAACCCGGATTCGAGCGGATACCGCTTGGAGGATCGGGGGGGCGGGAGGACCGGCCCACTCTCTTCGGTCAATGCGGGATTGCGTCGGGGACGCTCACCCTGCTCAACCCTGGACGGACCCGCAGCACCCGGCGCCGATTCCGTCCCCTCGCGGTCTTCGCCCCGATCTCGCCCCTCGTCCCCGCCAGACTGGCGGTCACCCTCGGCTCGGTCCGCGTTCTCGGGAGCGCCAACGGAATCCGTTGGCTCCCCTGTGGCGGTGCCGGAGTCCTCCGCCGGCATCTGGTCGCCTTCGTCGCGGCTCCGCTCGCGATCCTGGTCGCGTTCGGCCGGGGCCGCAACGGTTTCCCCTTCGATCACCTCGACCGGCTCACCAGTGCCGTCACCGGGCGCCTGCGGAGCCCCGTCAGCCTCCGGTGCCCCCGGATCGCCAGCGATCAGGGTCGGATCTTGCACGAACCGCTGCGCCTCGACGACCTCGTCTTCGTCGGGTGTCAGGAAGGGCGCTGAGCCTTCGTCGCACCCGTTGCCGAGGCCATCTCCATCGCCGTCCTTCTGCGTCGGGTTGGCCAATTGCCAGCAGTTGTCTCCGTAGTCGGGAACGCCGTCGCCGTCGGTATCGGGCTCCGGCGGCGACGCCTCGGCGGCCGCCTCCTCCGTAGCCTGTTCGCAGGCATTGCCGATCCCGTCGCCGTCGTCGTCGGACTGATCGATGTTGTAAACGAACGTGCAGTTATCGATGGCGTCGGGAACCATGTCCTCGTCGCTGTCCCGCTCGCCGACCTGATCGACGGGGAGGGACTCGGTGGC
The DNA here is from genome assembly GCA_902806345.1 of uncultured Thermomicrobiales bacterium. Taxonomy (GTDB): domain Bacteria; phylum Chloroflexota; class Chloroflexia; order Thermomicrobiales; family UBA6265; genus CADCWF01. Next base: position 6,938 of record CADCWF010000309.1, on the reverse strand, counting down.
GATTGGCTCCTGGACGGCGTCGATCTGCTCCTGCGACGGCGCCTCGATGATCGGCTTGATTTGTTCGACGGTTCCCGCCGGTCCCGGCGCCGACGCTTCTCCCGACGCGGCGCTGCCGAATTCGAGGGTCGGCGGCTCCTCCTGGGCAACGGTGGTTTCGCCGGCGTCGAGCGTCGGCGCGACGGATGTTCCGTCCCGATCTTCGGGCGTCTCGACCTCGGCCTGACTCTTCCCGTCGCGGGGACCCGCTACGGCGACCGTGGCGGTCGAGCTTCCGATCGCCAGCGCAACGGCGGCGACGATCGGCGCGAGCGGGTGCAAGCGGTTGCCCCGCATCATCGCCTATCCCTTCCCTCACGGACCGCGGCGGGGCGGATCCGTCCGAGCGTGAGCCGGGGCGTGCGGGTGCATCGAGTGTACGGTCTATCCTGCCACACGGAGGTTGCTGGGGGAAAGGTCCGGAAACGCCCTGCCTACAGCTCGGGGAGCATGCCCTTTGTGTCGATCGGCATCGGTACGAGTTCACCCAGCTGTTCCACCCGCCCCGTCGCCACCAGTTCCGGCAGCAACGGCTCCGACACCCACAAGTGTTCGACGTGCTTGGTATCCCGGATCCGGGCGATCCGCGCCCCTTCTGTCGTCGTCTTGAGGCAACAAGCGATGGCGACAAAGAGCGCCTCGCGGTCGGTGTCCACGGTCATTGGGATGCGTGCCGCTTGCGGCGTCTTCGCGGTGACCATGTTCATGTAGGTGCGGACCGGGTCGATCGCATCGACAGCCCGACGGAGCGCCACATCCGCCAACCCGATGCCGGAGGCGTTGCCTTCGGTATCCGCCGTCAAGCCCCGAACGACGATGCGTTCGACGTGCGGCTTCGGTGCCAGCTCCCCCATCGGGATCGCGCCCACGGAATCCCGGTTGATCACGTTCGGGTCCATTCCAGCGCCGCTGATGTCCTTCCCAAGCTCGTCGACGATCAGGACATCGACGCGCTCGCCGGGAAGCGTGCCCAACCACTCGCGCGCGATCCGAAGCAGCGCCTGCTCCCGTTCCCAGATGCTCGCCGCCGGCACCGCCTCGACCAACCCCAACTCGCCGAACCCGTTCTCGACGACGGCCACGCCAAACGGGATGTTGACCCGAGCCAGAGTGAACCGGGCGACGGCGGGGATGAGGTGGTGGAACTCGAAGAACCCTTGGCCATGGAAGAAATCGGCGCCCTTCTGCTTGCCGAGCCCGATCGCGAGCATCTTCATCAGGCCGGACTCGACGGGACCGCGGAAGTCGGTGTGCGGTTTCACCCGGCCGATCGGGACTGTCGCGTCGGCTTGGTAAGCGTGCTTGTCGAACCAGACCGGAACCCCGTCTTCGACATCGCCGAGGTGAACGGTCTCCATACTTGAGAGGATCCGGCACCCCATGGCTGCTTCAGTCACGCCGTAGTGGGAGATCAGCTCGGTCTGGGCTTCTGCGACCGCCCCGGCGTGGCTACCCATTGCCGGCACGATAAACGGCTCGGCGCCCATCGCCTTCAGCCCATCAGCAGTCGCCTTGATCACCTCGGCGATGCGGTCGATGCCGCGGCTGCCGGCGGTGAGCGCGACCCGCTGTCCCGGTTTGATCGTCGCGGCAACCTCGGGCCGGGTGAGCTGGGCCGTGACCTCCGCCGCAACGTCGCCAATGCGGGTGGCAACGAGGTGCTGACGGACCGGGGCCCAACGAGGAAGGGTCCCACGCTCGAATACCTCTAGTCCCACCTCGCCTGCCCTCCTTGATCGCAACGACGGGCTCAACGAACTTCTAGGCGGATCGTGGCGGCGCAGGGCGAGCCTGTCAACGGGCCGTCTCGCCGCCACGCACTCGTCAAAGTCCGAGACCGCAGCCATCGATACCCGCTTCGTACCCCTCGACGAAGGCGCCGACTCTGGCCGAACCGGTTCCATGGGCAGACGGATCGAGGACCGCGGTTCCGGGTGGATCACCGGAAATGCGGGTGACTAGGATGGCTTCGTCGATGTCCCCTGGATCGAGCCAGCCGCTCAACTCGGCGGAGTCTGTATAGGCACCGGCAAGGCAATCGGCCTGTTGTTCGAGCGCGACGGGTGGCACGTCACCCGACTGGTACGGCAGGATCGCCAAGTCGTAGCCGAGCTGGCGTTGGACGTGGTGCCCCCATTCGTGAGCGACAACGGTCACCCACCCATAGTCTCCGATGTTCTCATCGATGATCTGGCGGAACGCCACGGAGTAGTAGATCGTCTCGTCCAGGACGCAATAGAACGCCGTCTCGACCTCGGGGTCTGCTCGCCCGCAGCCAGTTTCGATGACCGTCGAGAAACCGATGACCCCGGCCGGAGGCCGGTAGCTGCGACCTGCTTCGGCGAAGCGATCCGACCAGTACACGTCGACGTGAGCGTGGAGCAGGTCCGGGAATCGAGCGGCCCGCTGGGGGTCGGACACGGCCGCCGGGTCGATGATACCTTCGACCGTCCGTGGGCCGACAACCGCCAAGGCCTCCTCGAACTGCGCCAGCCTGGAGACGCGCGGTACGACGGGCAGTGACTCCAACTGGACCAATCGGACCACGTTTCGATTTGCGGGGGCTCCGCTGGCGACCAAGTGCTCGATCGGACGTGCCCCGAAACCAGCGAGCAGCTGCTCGTCGACCGCCTTTGCGGCCGCGGGACTCACCAGCAGCAACAGCACCGAGCCGATCGTACCGACAGCGACAACCAGACGGAACAAATACTGACGCACGCAGCACTCCGGACGCGCAGGGTTCGTCCCCGACCGGTTCTACGTCCTCGGAAGCGAACGGGATGCGCCGTCCGTTTCGGCGTGTCGCCTCTTCACCGGCGATGATGCCTGTTCGACCTACCGCCACAGGAACCAGGGGTGGGCGCCCCACCTCATGCCGCTACCGGTCGTCGATCCCGACGAACCGCCTGTCGGTGCGACCGACGAATGCGGATTGAGGCCGGATGAGCCGGTTGTTGCCGACTTGCTCGAGCACGTGGGCCGTCCAACCGGCCGTCCGCGACACGGCAAACGTCGGCGTGAACATGTCGCCCGGCAAACCGACCGCGGCGAGGACCGCCGCCGAGTAGAACTCGACGTTCGTGTAGAGCCGGCGCCCAGGTTTCCGTTCTTCCAGCATCGCGAGCGCCCGTTCTTCCGTCCGCTTCGACAGCGCGAAGAACGCTTCGTCGCTGGCCTCCTCCGCCATCCCGCGGAGTACCTCGGCCCGGGGGTCTTCCGCCTTGTAGACGCGGTGGCCAAAGCCCATGAGGCGGGCGCCGGAATCGAGTGCGGTCGTCAGCCAGGCATCGACGTTTTCGGCGCTGCCGATCTCGTTCAGCATGTCGAGCACTTTCGACGGTGCCCCGCCGTGGAGGGGGCCCTTCAAGGCGCCGATCGCGCCGGTGATCGCCGAGCACAGGTCGGATTGCGTCGAGGCGATCACGCGTGCGGTGAAGGTCGAAGCGTTCATCCCGTGGTCCGCGAGGAGCGTGAGGTACACCTCAAGCGGTTTCCAGTGCCGTGCCTCCGGCTCGTTCCCGAAGAGTTGGTACAGGTAGTGCTGGGCGGTGTTCAGATCCTCCCTTGCCGGCAGTGGGGCAAGACCCTGCCGCATCCGATAGAAGGCTGCGAGAATCGAGGGAACCCGCGCCGCGAGGGCGATCGCCTCGTCCAAATCCGGCTCGTCGTCGAACCGGGCTGAATCAATCGCGCCGAGTGCCGAGACACCCGTGCGGAGGGCGTCCATCGGCGAGGCGTCGGCGGGGAGGGCGGCAAGCGTCGCAATCACCCCGTCGGGAAGCGCACGGTTTCCCCAAAGCTTGCGGGTGAAGGTCTCGAGCTCGTCGCGGCTGGGCAGGTGGCCGATCCAGAGCAGATACGCCACTTCTTCGAACGAGGCCTTGCCGGCCAACTCGTGAATGTCGTAGCCGCGGTAGACGAGCCGACCCTCTTCTCCATAGACGTGGCTCAGTGCCGTCGACGCAGCGACGACCCCTTCGAGACCCTCCGGCCGGGGGAGTTCGCTGGCGGCAGCCGCCGTACCGCCGCCGTTGCTGCTGCTCATCCTGTGGCGCTCCTGCGGTCTGCCTGGTCACCGGGTCCACCAGAGCGGCATTGTGGTCGCTGCCGGGGTTGGCACCAAGCTTGGCGGCGCGGCTCCCGTTCCGGCCAAGAATCCTAGCACGTCGTTCCGGGCGCGTGGCTCTGGCTGGCAACTCTCCGGAATCCGAACGAAAAGACCGACCGATCGGGGGTGCGCGAAGGCGTCGATCGGATGGTATTCTTTCGGCGTGCCCCCGCTTCGATAGGCATCGATTCGTACCCCGAGGCGTCCGCTTCACCCCAGCGTGCGAGGAAGCAGTGCCCTCCACTCCATGTCCAGGATACTGGCGGCGGTACGGCTCCCTCTGGACGAGGTCAGTGCTCGGCGCCGCTACCATCGTCCTGCTGGCACCGGCTGCCGGGTCGTCCGCGCAAGCCGGACCGACCCGCCAAGCTCAGTCCGTAGTTGATTCTGACGAGACGATCGACAGGACTACCGTACCCCCCGGGGATTCTGAGAGCGCTGTCCGCGATTCGGCGGCATCGAGCGACGACGCCGAGCCCCCCGGTGGTGATGCAGGTCGAGGAGATTCGGGAGAAACGCCCGGGGCGGTTCGAGACGAATCGCGCGGATCGACCGCTCCGTCCACGAGCGCGATGGATGCAGACCTTCGACCCGTGTCCAGCACCCGACTCCGCGGCGAGGCCGCCCCCGTCAGCCTCCGCCGTTCCCGGATACCCGCTGTCGAAGAAAGGCAAGCTAAGACCGAGGCAGACCCGGCGCCGACGAAGCAAGCGGCTGAACGAGGCGGTGAGCGGGAGCGGAAATCCCCGGATCGAACCCCATCAGGAGAGCGGGTTTGGCCGCTCAAGCCAGAGGACTTCACCTTCACCCAGGCGTTCGGCTGCGTCGCCCAGATCGCGGGGTTCTACAACGCCGAACCCGGGTGCCCGGGCAGTGCTCCGGTCGTCCATACCGGGGTTGATCTCGCCGCACCGCTCGGCACGCACTTCTATGCCGCCGCGTCCGGCTGGGTTACGGAGGCCGGCCTCGACCGACCAGAAGGTCTGGCCAATACCCGCATCGTGATCCAGCACGACGGATCCAATCGGGGCTTCGCGACCGAGTACCTGCACTGGATCGCGGCGTACGTCGAACCGGGCGACTACGTCGAGGCCGGGGAACCGATCGGCGAGATCGGCTCGGTCGGCTACTCGACGGGACCGCACCTTCACTTCGCCGTGATCGACTTCGACGACGGTTCCCATCTCGACCCACTTACGTGGCTGCCCGAGGATCGTCGTTCCGGAGCCTACGCGGGTCTTCCGGTCGGCACGAAGCCGATTCGTTTCAAGAACGAGAACGTTGACCTTCCGGACTACGCGGACCCATCACCGCCGCCTGTCCCTGTCGAGGAAGAGGTCCCCGAGCCGGAGCGGCGCGTCCAGCAGGACCAGGCTCGGCGGGACGAGCAGGAGCGAGAGCGGAAAGCCGACGCGCGGGAGCGCGACGACCGCCGCCCGCGTGCGGAACGGGAGCCCGGAGATGGCTCGTCGGCTGACGGACCCGAGGTCCAAGGGAGTACCGACGCCACGTCGGCACCGAAGGATCGGGACCGAAGCAGTGGGGCCACCGGGGATCAAGTGCGATCGCCCAAAGACCGAAGCAAACCAGTGGCCGACGACACCGAGGCTCCGGCAAGCCCGCCGGCCACCAATTCGGAGAGGCGAAACGAAGATGACGCATCCGGCCCGGACGGTGATGGCCGAAACCGAGACGAACGGGACGGGATCGCGGAGGCCGGAGACCGGAACGACGACCGGACCGGCAACCGCAGACCTGTGAGCGAAGCCAGCCCGCCGCCCGAGCGCCGCGACGAACGGGATGCCAACGCCGGCGAGAACGTGGACGGCGCGAACCGTGGTAATGGCCAAGACGGCGAAAAGCGGGAGCGCGGCAACGACGAGTCCTCGCCTAATGATGCCGGCGACGAACGGCCCGCCGACAGCCAGTTGGATCGAGACCGCCGAGGCGAGCAGGTCCAGAACGGTTCGAAGACTTCGGCGACGGCAGACCGAGACGACGCGGGACCCGAACCCGTTGGCGGCGAATTACCGGTCACCGAGGGTGCCGAGGTCTAACCGCTAGCCTTTGGTCTCATCGAAACCTGCCGTCCGGATTCACCGCACACGGCGACGCAGGAACTCGCCTGTTGCGATCCGATTCTTGGTCGTGCTGGTCGCGGGCTTGAGATCGTTTAAAGGTCAACTGAACCGAGTCGGTCAGGCGGGGCCGTCGGGATGACTACTAGACGAATCCACTGGACCGGAAAGCGAGCGGAACTCAGTTTCCAGCGCCCGCCGAACGCGAGGCAGCTCGCCCGCCAGGGCACCGAGCGCACTCCTCAGTCCATCAAGTTGTTCGGGTGTCGGGTCAGGAACCAAGTTTGGATAGATTGCCCGCGTGAGCGCCCCTCGAAGGGTTGTGATGAAGGCAGTCAACTCTTGCCGGGTGGGGTCGCTAAAGCACAACCGCTGGGCACTAATGGCATCGGCGAGCGAGAACGCGCGCTCGCCGACATCCTTCCAGTTCTCCCAGGCGAGGGACTCGGGCAAGAACTCGACGGGGGGAGCGTAGGCTTCGCCAGGCAGGAGGATTGGGTTCGTCACCTGCGCCAGGGACGATTCCAATCGGGCCACGCCGGCGTAGACGCCCATCGCCGCCTCGGCCCGGCGCTCCCAGAGGCCGCCGTCGGGCGTCGCCGCGCCGACACCTGGCAGAAAACCAACGATGTCGGAACGGAGCCGTTCGAGTCCGGCGACCTGCCGAGCGTCGGCGGTCGCGATGATCGCCCTGATGCTCTCACGGCCGGCCC
>CADCWF010000308.1 GCA_902806345.1 uncultured Thermomicrobiales bacterium | reverse complement strand
GCCCTCGGCGCGGGTGGTTGCCGATTTTGTCGCGGCGATGACGGACCGCTACGCGATAGACCTGTACGAACGGCTCTTCGTGCCGCAGAATTGGACCGTCTGACCCATCCCCCCGGCGGCGGCGCACGGCGCGGTCTCTCCCGGCATCGAGGATCACGATGGCCAACGATCCCGTCTCCGAGGTCCGCGATCGGACCGACATCGTCGACCTGGTGTCGGCCTACGTGCCGCTCAAGAAGACCGGCCGCTCCTACAAGGGCCTCTGCCCCTTCCACCAGGAGAAGACGCCCTCGTTCATCGTCTTCCCCGACTCGGGCAACTTCCACTGTTTCGGCTGCGGCAAGGGCGGTGACGCCTTCACCTTCTACATGGGCGTCGAGCGCGTCGAGTTCCGGGACGCGCTGGGTGAACTCGCCGGCCGGGCCGGGATCGAGCTCGGTCGCGGTCCGACCCCGACCCCCGAACTGGACGCACACCGACAGCGGCTCGTCGAGCTGAACGAGCTGGCGGCCACCTTCTACGCCAATCTCCTGACGAACAGCGATGCGGGAGCCGTCGGTCGCGACGCCTTCGGCCGCCGCGGCGTCTCGGAGCGGATGGTCGCCGCCTTCGGTCTCGGGGTGGCTCCGCCCGGCTGGGACACCCTTGTCGGCTACCTTGCCCGGCGCGGCATCGACCCGGCGCAAGCCCACGAGGCCGGGCTCCTCCAGGAACGCGACTCGGGCGGCTACTACGACCGGTTCCGGAACCGCCTGATGTTCCCGATCCGGACCCGCGACGGCCGCGTCGTTGGTTTCGGTGCTCGCGCCATCGGCGACGACCAGCCCAAGTACCTCAACTCCCCGCAGTCCGCCATCTTCGACAAGAGCGCCCTCGTCTACGGCCTCGACCTCGCCAAGGATGCGGCCCGCACGGCCGACCGGGTCGTCGTGGTCGAGGGCTACATGGACGCGATCGCCGCCCACCAGTTCGGCCACGGCAACGTCGTCGCCTGCATGGGCACGGCCGTCACCGAGGCCCAGATTGCCCAGGTCAAGCGGCTCTCGCGCCACATCACCCTGGCACTCGACGCGGACGCCGCCGGCCAGATGGCGACGCTGCGGAGCCTGGAATCGATGCCGCGGGCGCTTGATACGGAGGCCGTGCCGGTGGCGGTCCCCGTCGCCGGCCGGGGGGCGCCGCAAGCGATGGTGGCCTGGGAGCGCAAGCTCAACGCCGAGATCTCGATCGTCCGCCTGCCGGAGGGCAAAGACCCGGACGAACTGATCCGGCGGTCCCCGGAAACGTGGCCCGACATCGTCGCCAAGGCCCAGCCGTTCCTCGATTTCTTCGTCGACGGCGTTTGCGCCGACGTGGCGCCGTCCGATGCCCGGGCCAAGGCGGCGGCGGTCGCGAGGGTGGCGCCGCTGTTGCAGACCGTCGGCGACCGAGTGGTGCAGGCCCACTATGCTCGCCTGCTCGCCGCTCGCCTCGGGCTGCCCGAAACAACCGTCCTCGCCGAGATCCGCCGCGGCATGCTGCGGACGAGTGCCTCGCCTTCGCTGGCCGCGACGGTCGTCCCACCGAGGGCGGTGGGCCGCACCGCCCACGAGGAGCACTTGCTGGCGCTGGCCCTCGCCCACCGCGCCATCCTCGCGCCGCTGCTGCCCGAGATCGACCCCGAGCTCCTGCTCGACGCCCGCAACCGGGAGCTGTTGGCGATGCTCCGGGATCCGCGAATTCCCCTAGACCTCGAGCCGCTAGCGCTGATCGCCGGCCTCGACGAGGTCGTTGCCGACCATGCCGACCGGCTCTTGGCGACCCTAGAGGGGAAACCGGCCCGATATCCGGGCCAGATCGAGCGCGACGCCCGCTCCGCCCTGGAGCGGCTCCGCAAGGAACGGCACGAGACCCGGTTGCGCGAGCTCCAAGCCCAGTTGCTCGCCGCCCACCAGCAAAACGAGCCTTCCGAGGTAACGCTCCTCCGCCAGCAGTTGGCGGCCGAGGCCAACGCCCACGGTCAGTTCTCGCCGCCGCCGAGCCCCTACTTCCGGGACAGCCGCGACGGCGCGGCCGGGAGCCGGTAACGACGCTGGAGCAGGACTTTGCGGTCGCGACCGACGGCTGCACGATCGAGGCCAGCCATCTCGCGGCTCCTTGGTAAGGAGAACAGCCGGATCGGTCCGGAACCTTTTGACTGTGCCCATCGATGGGGGACGGCTCTGGGAGATGTCGCGGATCGAGCAGTATTCTCGCCTAGGTACCCCCCCAGGGACTCGAACCCTGAACCAATGGATTAAAAGTCCACTGCTCTGCCGATTGAGCTAGAGGGGCGGGCGGTGCCGCCGAGGCGGCCGCCGAGGAGATCGTACCCTCGCTGGCAGCGCGGCGCCACCTGATCGCCTCGCCGCCTCCTTGTGGGCCGGCGGGCGACACTGCAACCGTGGCTTGTCACCTTCCCGAGGCAGAACGGCTCCATGCATGGTCGAGGTTGAGGACGTGCTGGCACGACACACGTCGGCCGGGATCGTCGGCATGGTTAGCCGAGGTTGAAGCCAACCCGCGCCCCGGGAGCCAGGATAACCAGTTGCTCCGGCACGAACCCTTCCGGCACCTGGAACGTGACGAATCCTTCGGCCGCCTCCCGGCGACCGACGTCCACCTGTGCGACCGAGGGCTCCACCCCGCCGCAGATCGCGATCACCTCTTGCCCGGATTTGTCAACCAGGACGAAGTCGGACGGTCCGAACCGGACCGAGCGGCGGCCCTCGTTCTCGATCGCCAGCTCGACGGCGACGAGCGAGAATCCGGCAGCCGGCGGCTGGACACCTTCCGCATCCTCGACCACGTCGAACGCCTGCATCCGCAGTCCGTTGACCGCGACCACGCCGCCGAGGCTGCTGTTGGCGACGGCGCTGGCGCCGCGCTGGCTCCGGCCGCTCCGCTCGGGCTCGGTTGGGGCCAGGGCCGCCGTCTGCTCGTCGAGGCCGAACTCTATCGCCGAGACGAGATCGGAACTGGGCATGGTGTAGGACACGGTGAACCCGCGCGAGCCAGCCGGCGCGCAGCCCTCCTCGTCGGCGACCAACACGGCATCCGAGAGCGCCTCGCTGGCCCCGCTCAGTACCCCGGGGCCGGCCGTCGCGTCATCGTCGAAGGTCGCGTCCGCGGGCACGATCGTGGCTCCAATTTCCCGCGCCCGGTCCAACGACCAATCCGCCTCGTTCGGCTCATCGAGTGGGAGCACGGCGGGTCGTGGGGCGACGAGCATCGCCCGCTGGGCGACGCCGTTGTCAAACGTCACGGTTAGGCGGCCGATCCCGGCGAGGTCGTACTGGACCGCCCCGCCGCCGAGATAGGCAACCGGGGGACCGTACCGCTCGTCGAACCCCGACCGAGAACCACCGATCCGGCCGACGAGCGCCTCGGACTCGGCCCCACCGAGTTCGGCGACCCGGGTGGAGAGGTCGGCGACCCGCGTTTGGAGGTCGGCGACCTGGGCCTGGTCCTGGTCGGCAACGGGCGACGCGATCGGGGCTTCCTGGGCCAAACCACCCGGCGAAGTCTGCGGCCAGATGGCCACCACCGACCCTCCCAAAATGACAGCCATCCCGACGGCCGAAAGTCCAATCCTGACGAAGTCCATCGTTGTCACCTCTGGTCCAGGTTCGGCACCTGCCGAACCGACCCGGAGAGACGGCACGATTCGGGCCATGCGCCGGTCGCGTCGCCTGCGTCTCTTGTAACGCCCTACGAGGCTGGGGGTTCCGCTTCGGCATCGCCCCTCCCCTCGGTGGTCGGTGGCGCAGGTCGCCGCGGCGGGCGTACAGTAGCGGCTCGCTGCCACCCTTCGCGGCAAGAACAAAGGGCAAGACGCGAACCCCGGAGGCTCAGAATCGGCATGGGAACCGTCCTTTCACGCCGCGGCGCGGTGCGCGCCGCGGCGCTCTCCTTGGGGCTCCTGGCGTCAGTCTCCCGCTCCGCGGTCGCCCGGGCGACGCTCCAAGAGATCGACGGCGCAGCCGACGCCGAGCTGCTGTTCAGCGCGGTCGTAGACAACCTACCGGACCCTCCGGCGGTCGTCCGGCTGGTACGAATCACCCTCGAGAGCGGTGCCGAACTCGACCAATTGACCCTCGCGGGACCGCAGTTCGGTCTGGTAGAACGAGGAGTCCTGTCGCTCCGAGCGGAGGGCGAGGTGGTCGTCTCGACGGCTCCCCGCGACGGGACACCTGCTCGAGCCGTCGTCCCGCAACCGGGGGAATCGGCCGACCTGGCGACCGGCGACCAGTGGGCGGTCCCGCCCGCTGTCGCGATCGTCCTCGCGAATGAGGGCCGGGAAGCGTTGACGCTCCTCGCGGCGGTCATCCTGCCGTCGAGCGCCTCCTCGGCCTCGCAGCTTCTGAGCGCGAGCGGCACTCCCGTAGCGGGTAGCGACGGCGATGTCGGGCTCGACCTGCTCGGCGAGGCGGAGGCATCGGGATGGCCGGCACCCCCGTACCTGGTCCAGTTGGATCGAGTAGTGGTTGGTACGGGCGAGCCGGTGCCCGGCTACCCGGGTCCGGTCCTCCTTGCCGTCGAGCAGGGCACCTTCGGGTTTGCCCTGGTCGACGGTCAAATCCAGACGGCGGCGTCCGACCCGTCGGACGCCCCCGACGACCGGAGGGCCGTCCGTGTTGACGAGGGGGAGGCCATCTTTTTCGGCAGTGGCGTGAACGCGATCCCGCGAGAAGGCTCCGAACCGAATCTGATGCTGCTCAGGTTCGGCGTGTCCTCGCTTCCGCTGGAGGACGAGCGGCCCGGCCCGGCCCGAACAAACGAGAACGAGCAGGAAACGACCGCGGCTCCCGACGATGCAGGGGTGGCCGCCGCGTCCCCCACCGCCGGGCCTGCGACCTCGGAAACCCCCGGCGACCAACGGGCACGCATCATCGAAGACGGTGTCCGCCTCCGCTCGTCTCCCTCGACGGGCGGTGACGTCGTCGCGGAACTTGGCCAGGGCGTAGAGATCATCGTTACCGGCGACGCGGTCGACGCCGAGGGGCTTCGGTGGCTCCCCGTCCGCCGGGCCGACGACCCCGAAATCAACGGCTACGTCGCCGAGCAGTTCGTCGAACCGCTCGACTAGGCTCCGCCGGCGGCGTTCGTCGCGCCCGCCCGCGAGGAGGAAGGTTCGCATGTCGGTTCGCCAGGCCATCCTCGGGCTCCTGCTCGCCCTCTCGCTTGTTCCCCTAGCCGGCGGATCCCTCGCCTGGCAGGATGGGGCCAGCGAGGAGGGTAACGAGGCCCAATCCCAGTTCCCGGGAGTGCCGCTTGCGCAGCCCAGCTACGACACACTCCGGGTCGCAAGCAACGGCGAGACGCTGCCCTACCACGTTTGGGTCGACTGGGTTCCCGAGTTGGTCACGACGCCCGACGGGGGTGCCTGGACCTTCTTTGGTGCCCAAACCCGACTCGGCGACGGTCCCGCCTCGCGGCGCCTGTTCGCGTCCCGGTTCGACCCCGAGTTGCGCGTTTGGCTTCCGGCGGAAGCACTGCCGGGTGATCGGGTCCAGTTCGGGCCTGCAGCCGTCGCCGACTCCCAGGGCCGGGTCCACCTCGTCTACTCCGAGCTCACGCCGGACGACGCCGGTAAGGGCAGCACCTTGCTCTATGCGCGATTCGACGCCGATGGTGCCCGCTCCGAACCGATCGCCGTCGCCTCCGATCCGGCCGCCGGGTTTCAGATGATGCCGGCGCTCGCCGCCGATGCCGCGGATCGGGTCCACGCCGTCTGGCGTGACCAGCGCGGGGTCTCGGCGGAGGCGCGGGCAGCGCTCCCGGCCAACGCCGATCTCTACGGGTCCGCGCTGGTCGACGGCACCTGGAGCACGGCCGAGCCGGTCACCGTTCGCGAAGCCGACGACGTCAGCGCCGCCTGGCCGCTGCTCGCGGTCGACGGTGATCGGTTGGTGGCCGTCTGGTCGCTCTACCAGGGCACGACCGAAGAAGAGATGAAGACGGCGTTCCGCGTCGAATGGAGCAGCCGATCAACCGACGGCAGCGGCGGCTGGTCCCCGGCGAGGCCGATCGTCGAGCAGCGGGACGACGAAATCGGCGGCCGGCTGATCGACCTCGCCGGAAGCGACGCTGGGGTGGCGGTTATCTACGGCCGATTCGCCCGTGCCACGAACCAACTTGCGTTGAAGCGCTTGCCCCCCGGCGGCGACGAATGGAGCGCCGACGTTGCCCTGTCGGCCGGTGACTACGGCTACCTGCCGACGATGGCGATGACCTCGGAGGGCCGCGCCTTCGTCGTCTACAACACGCGGCGCACCCGGAACGTCGAGATCGGCGCGATCTCCGTACTTCCGGAGGGAACGGGTACCGCCGCCGTGACCCTGACGGCTTCCGAGGATGGTGTGCAGGCGCGGGCCGCGGTCGCGCTTGACGCCGCCGGCAGACCCTGGGTCGTGTACATGCACCAGCCGGTCGGCAGTAGCGCGGCCACCGAGATCCGGACGCTCCGGGGGATTGCGCTCGGACCCGTGATCGAACTGGCAACCGCGACGCCGACCGCACCCTAGCGGACATCCGTGCCCGATCGATCCTGGACGAGCGAGAAGAAGGGCTCGCTCGTCGCCGAACACTATCGGGGTAGACGTGGCGTTGATCGGTCAGGTGCCCGGCTGTCCCGGCCCTCGTTAGTGGGAGGGGATGTGGGTGACGGCTTGCCCCGTGCGAGCAGACCGTCCTGAGTCTGGCGGCTACGCCCGCCTGTCACGGGCACGGAGCGCCGCCTCCCGCATAACTGCCAGAGGCGAGGTCTTGCCGGTCCACATCTCCAACGCCTTCGCCCCCTGGTGGACGAGCATCGCCAGTCCGTCGAGCGTTCGGTACCCGTCCGCCCGCGCCGCGACGAGTAGGTCGGTGTCGCGGTAGGTCAGGTCGACGACGATTGCCCGAGGCGGCAGGTTTCCGACGAGGTCGAGACTCAGCGGCGTCTCACCCTGCTTCCAGCCCAACGACGTGGCGTTGACCAAGACCGATGTCCGCCGCAGCGCCTCGGCCAGGGCATCGGGCTCGGGGTCGCCGATGGCGATCGGCACGGACCGGAGATCAGCCGCCAGTTTACGGACCCGGCACTGGCCTCGGTTCACCACGGTGATGTCGGGCACGCCGAGCCCGTGCAACCCGAGGACGACGGCCCGGGCCGCCCCCCCGGCCCCGAGCACGAGCGCAGCGTTCGTCCCAAAGGTCCCGTTGCCCCAGGTCTCGGCCAAGGACGCGGCGAATCCGTAGACATCCGTGTTCTCGCCGACCAAGCGGCCTTCGCGGTTGATAACCGTGTTCACGGCACCAGCGTCGCTTGCCGAGCGGGCGATCTCATCGAGCAACGGCATCACCGCCACCTTGTGGGGAACCGTCACGCTGGCGCCGAGCGTGTCTGGCGAGCGGAGGGACGCGATCCGGGCGGGCAGGTCATCGCCGGAGGTGTGCCAGCGCTCGTAGCTGGCACGGATACCGAGGGCGTCGAGCGCTGGCTGGTGGATCGCCGGCGACAGGGAGTGGGCAACCGGGTCGCCGATGACCCCCACCCGAAACAATCCCGCGACCGACACGACCGTCCTCCCGCCTTGGCTAGCCGCCCTCGCCGTTCAGGTACTCGGCCACGTTCTCGTCTTGCTCCTCCTTGGTTACAGCGAACGCGTGCTCGTCGGAGCCATCCTGCTTTGCCACGAAGAACATGTAGTCGGTGTTGGCCGGCTCGAGCACGCCCTGGAGCGAGCCGAGCCCGGGGTTGGCGATCGGCCCCGGAGGCAACCCGGTGTTCTGGTACAGGTTGTAGGGGCTGTCCACAAACAGGTCTTCACCAGAGAGTTCTGGCCACCAATCGCCCGGCTTTCCAAGCACGTACTGGACGGTCGGGTCGGCCTCCAGTTCCCACCCCTCCTCCCACCGGGAGATGTAGACATCGGCGATGATCGGTCGCTCGTCGGCGACCGCCGCTTCTTTTTCCACCAGGGAGGCAAGGGTTACGACTTGGTGGATCGAAAGTCCCATCTCGCCGGTTCGGTTCCGCATCTCCTGGTCGTACTTGTTGCCGAAGTTAGCCAGCATCGCGGCCACATTGCGGCCAGGGTCGGTCGCCGAGAACGTGTAGGTGTCCGGGAACAGATAGCCTTCCAGCGGGAGATCCGCGGGCAGATCGGCCAGGAAGTCGTACTGCGAGCGGTCCACCTCGGCGACGGCGGCCATGAACCCATCGAACCCGCCCTCGCCATCGTTGGCCGCGTACTCCTCGGCGATCTGCTCGATCCGCCACCCCTCCGGGACCGTGATCGAGAAGCTCCGCTGCTCTTCGACCGGCTCCGGGGTCTCCTCGGGCGCCTTGCCGGTGATCCGGTCGATGATCTGGGGGCTGCTCATGCCCTTCCGTAGCGTGTAGGTGCCCGGCTTCAACTCGACCCCGCCGAATCGGAGCTGCCCTTCGAACAGCGCTGTCGACCGGATCAACCCGGCCCCCGCCAGGCGACCGGCGAGCTCGGCTTCGGGCTCGTCCTCGACGATCGTGACCTGGACTGCCTGGCCGACGCCCTCGGGACGGGTCAGGTCGGTGGCGAAGGCCAGGATGCGCGCCCCACCGGCCAGAACGAGGACCGCCATCGCGGCGATCGTCAGGATTTTCAAGGTCTGGAGCAGGATGCGGAGCACCGGGGCAATCTCCCTGCCGAGTCGAATGCGGGTCGGCCGGAGCCGGAACAGTTGCGATCGGCCCACCATAATAGACGGCATGGTAGGGTCAAACAACGCCCGGCCCGCAGGCGGTGGGCAGTCCCAAGGGCCCAAACCCCCGCTCATCGTCGTCGCCGGGCCGACCGCGGTTGGCAAGACCGGGCTCGCCATCGCCCTGGCGAGGGAGTTCGCGGGGGAGGTCGTTAACGCCGACTCTCGTTACCTGTACCGCGGATTCGACATCGGGGTCGCCAAGCCGACCCTCGCCGAGCGCGACGGCGTCCCCCACCACCTGATCGACATCCTCGGGCCGGATGGCGACATGTCGCTGGCTCGCTACCAGGATCTCGCCTATGGCGCCATCGACGCGATACTCGACCGCGGCGCGCTGCCGATCCTGGCCGGCGGCACGCCCCTCTATGTCAATGCCGTGGTCGAGGCCTGGCGAATCCCGCGCGTGCCTCCCGACCCACAGTTCCGGGCTGACCTGGACGAGGTGTCACGGCGGGTGGGGATCCACGCTCTCGTCGAGCGGCTGTTGGAGGTCGACCCGGTCGCCGCCGCCCGCTCAGGCTCCAACCTGCGACGGATCATCCGAGCCTTGGAGGTCTGGGAGTCCACCGGCATCCCGATGAGCGAGCTCGAAGGCAAGGGGACTCCGCGATACCGCGCGCTCGAGCTCGGTCTGACGATGCCGCGCGACCGGCTCTACAGGGCGGTCGACGACCGCATCGCGGATCAAGTGAAGCGAGGGCTGGTCGACGAGGTCCACGGGCTCCTCGCCTCCGGGATCCCCGAGCACGCACCGGCGATGAGCAGTCTGGGCTACCGCCAACTCCTGCCCCACCTACGCGGCGAGATCGATCTCGCCTCGGCGGTCCGGCAGATCGAACGTAACACCCACCGCTACGTCCGCCACCAGGAGTCCTGGCTCCGCCGAAATCCGCGGCTTATCTCGATCGACGTGACGGAGGGCAACTGGATGGAGGGCGCCGTCGCGCTCGTCTCAGACTTCCTCAAAGGAGGTTGATTACCGCTGGTGCTCCAGAGGAAGGTCGCGGTGTCGCCCGGGGGATGAGCGAGCACCCTCCGCTCCGTATACTTTGGGAGCGGCGCAACGGCGGCCGCGTCAATCCGAAGGAGCGCAGGTTGGACCGGCAAGCCTACATCGAGCACATCCTCGATCATTTCCAGCACCCGCGCCACAAGCACCGGATGGACGACGCCGATGTCCAACTCGGCGGCGGCAACCCCGGCTGCGGCGACCTGATCACCGTCTACCTCAAGATCGGACCCGACGAGCGCGTCGAGGAAATGAGTTTCGAGGGCGAAGGCTGCACCATCAGCCAGGCCGGCGGCAGCATCATCTCCGAGATGGCGCCCGGGATGACGCTGACCGAGGTCAAGGCGCTCGGGGTTCCGACCATGGTCGAGGAGATGGGCGACGACATCGTCAAGAGCCGGGTCCGTTGCGCCACGCTCGCCCTCGGCACCGTCCAGGCCGCCGTCGACCTGTTTCGGCGCGACCGCGACCGGGCGGCGGCCGGGTTGCCACCGGTTGGGGCGAGCGCGGGATTCACAGTCTAGATCCCAACTGCGATCAGCGAAGCGACGGGTCCTGTCTGCATCGGCGAGGACCGTGGACGTTCTGCGGTAGCGGAGGGCTCGGCCTTGGCAAACGACCCTCCCGAGATCGCGGTCAGCCTCGCCTGGCACCTCGGAAAGCTCCCCGCCTCGTTCACGACCACCGACGGGCGCCGGGTCGAGGTTATCCACAGGGGTACGTGGAGCCACGGGCTCGGACCAGACTTCGCCGACGCGATGCTCCTCTTCGACAGACGCGAAGTGCGGACCGGCGCCGTCGAGATCCACACCGCTTCCCGCGGCTGGTCGGACCACGATCACCACCTCGATCCACGCTACACGTCGGTCGAGCTCCACGTCGTGCTCCGCGACGACGGGTCAGTCGCCCGCCGTGCGGACGGCGCCGTGGTCCCGGTCGTCGTCGTCGACCGACGGCTGCTCGACGACCTCGACTTGACCGGATGGACCGCCTCGGCATGGACCAGCTTCGGCGGCACGGTCTGCGCCGCCGACCTCGCCGAGTCGGACCCGTCGGCCCTGCGGACGGCACTCTTCAGGCTCGGAGACGTCCGCCTCGCCGCCCGTGGGGCCGGCCTGGAAGCCAGACTGACGTCCCTCCCGCCCGCGGAGGTGCTGTGGGGCGAAGTGCTGGATGGTCTCGGCTTCAGCGCGAACCGCGAACCAATGCGGGCGCTCGCCCGCGCCCTACCGATCGCGCTTATGGAGGAGCGGCTTACCCTCGAGCCGCCCACCGCCCGACTGCCCCTGGCGCGAGGACTCCTATTCGGCGCCGCCGGCTTTCTGCCGCTCTCGCCCACGGACGCTGCCCTCGCAGGACTCGAACCCAGCTCGGCTGCCCTGGCGGAGGAAGCGTGGAGACGCGCCGGGAGCGCATGGTTCGGGCGCGAGATCGAACCGACGGCCTGGACCCGCGCCCGCGTCCGTCCTGCCAACCACCCCGCCGCCCGCCTCGCCGCCGGGGCAACCCTCGTCGTCAATGCCCTTCCCCGAGGCGGTCTGCTCAGCGCGCTGCTCGATCCGCTTCACCACCGAGGCGACCTGCTGGCCCAGTTGGCCGACCTTGCATCCCCGCCAGGAATCGGTGCCGACCGCGCCTCGGACATCGTTGCCAGTGGGCTCATCCCCTTCGCGCTCGCGCTCGGTGAGCAGTCCGGGGACCGAGCGCTCGTCGACGCCGCATCGAGCGCCTGGGAGAGACTGCCGGGCTCGGGGGCCAACGCGGTTACGCGGCGGGCGCTGCGCCAAGTGTCCGGAGATCGCCCCCTTGGGCGGCTGGGAGCCCGCGGCCTCCAGGGTCTGCAGCACCTGGACGCGGCCCTGTGTGGTCCCCGTCGGTGCTACGAATGCCCGATCGCGCACGCGGTTGTGCGACATGGCGGCACAATATTGTGACGCGGAGGAATCTAGCCCCTATGGGCTGAACGAACGCGATTCCACCGACAGTGAGTCAAAGGAAGCCAATGCGCTCGGACAGAATGTCCGGTCGCCACGCCATTTTCCGTGCTGTGACAAGCGAAGCGTGGTCAAATTGTCATGCTGCTCTCACTGCTCGACGCCGTGATTCTCCATTGCCTAGTAGACAAACATTGTCAACGCTCGAAGCCTAGCTAAATTAGATCCCAGCCGAGCCAAGCAGTCCGCTCCAAGGTGGACCTCGTCCAGGGCTCGGCCGAGACCAGGACGACGTGCGGCACCGCTTGCCCGCCGTCCCGAGGGGAGCGAACGACAATGGACCCGCGCCGCTTCGATGCTTTGGCCCGCGCCCTTTCCGGCGATGGACGCACGCCGAGCCGGCGGCGCCTGCTGACCGCTCTGCCGATGCTCGCCGCCGCTGCGATTACGCCCTCGCTCGTCCGGGCATTCGACGCGGAGGAAATCCAGCGGACGCCGACCCCGGGGCAAACGGCATGCACCGGTGCGGCTGATTGTCCGACCGGACAGGTCTGTATCGACGGTGTCTGCGGACTCCTGAGTGCCGTAGGCGGCCGGGCGGATGCTCCCGCGATCGACGTGGGCACGACGCCGGTGGCGACGACTCAACCAGCCGTCGTTGGCGGTGCGCCCACGCCGACTCCAAGGGCCGTGCTGGCGCCGGACGAGGAACCGACAGCCGAAGCGACGATCGAGGCGGCGGTTGGCGCTACCCCGGCTCCGGCGATTGGTGGCGGCGCCGTTGCAGGGCAGCCGCTCCCGGCGGGGATCTTCCGAGGCGCCTGCGGTTCGCTCGAGGCCGAACCCGCCTTCCCCCTGATTGAGATCGGGACGGACCAGGCGATCGCACCGCCGGAGCTGCCGGAAGGCGCGCCGGGTGTCGCCGAGGCCGACTTCAGTTCGACGATCGTCTCGACCACCCTCGGCGGCATCCTCGACGAGCCGCACGCCTTCGATATCCGGCTCGTGGGGGACGACCCGGCGACCTCGGTCGCCTGCGGCAACGTGACCGGCACGCCGGAAGCCGGCGACGACGGCGAGGAACTGGTCATTCCCCTTGCCGAGCAAAATGGTTCCGGAGCGAGCGGCGTCGCGTTCGTCCGCGAGGAGGAAGGCGAGCGGCTGCTCACCTACGTGTTCGTCACGCGTTCGGATGAGGCGGCCGAGACCGGCGTAGCGGTTGGCACTCCCGTCGCCGCCGAGGGCTTCCGCCGCGGCGACACGGTGGTTACCCTCTCCGACGTCAATCTCCGGGCGGCGCCTTCGACCGAGGCCGCCGTCGTCGAGGTGCTCGGGACGGGCGTCGAACTGGACGTCACCGTCGATGCCCGGGACGGGTGGGTGCCGGTCCTGGAGCCGGACAGCAACTCCCGCGGCTTCGTCGCCGCGGACACCGTCGAGCTTGCGCCTCCGGCCTGACGATTCGAAGCGACGGAGGAGCGGGCCGCGGCGATGTCGCCGCGGCCCGCTCCGTGCCCGACGGCCGTGGCTGGGGCCAAACGAAGGCCGTGCTCCGCGACGTGACGCGGACGATCTTCGGGCACCGAGCAAGGACCGCGTCGCCATCTTGGCGACGAACGGCGATGATGGTGGAGTCCCGCGCGGACGATCCGATCCTGGACCCCTCTCGGCGCGGACGACGGGCGGCGAAGATGCCGTCGCGGAGGCGCGATGCCTGCCCATCCATCTCGCTGGTCCCTACCTCCACTCGGCGAACCGGAGGAAACTGGCGGCGGCAACCCGTTCGTCCTCGTCGGCACCATCGTCGCGGCGAAACTGACCACGATCGTCGTCGTCCTCACGGTCAACCGGTCGTCGGAGGTTGGAGCCTTCGTCGCCGCCACCACGTGGCACTGGGCTTTAGTCCTCGCCGCTTTGCTCGCCGCCCCACTGGCGTTCGCCCTCCGGCTCCGCCGCGTCCGTGCTCGCCGCGGCGAACTGCTCCGCGGCGAGTGGCAGATCGAGTCGTCCGCCGGGATTCCGACGACGCCGAACCTTCCCGGCCGGTCGCAATTTGGGTGAGCCGATCCAGGTACCCTCCGGGCCGGTCGCCGGCCGTTGACAGCCCTGCGGAAGGCTCCTAGAGTCGAGCGCCGCCCCACCACGGTGCGCCCCGTTCCCATCTCGTTCGCCGCATTCCCCGCCAACTCCCGGCGGCAGCGAGTGGGGACTCATCGAAAAGGCGCGGCCGGCACGCAGATCGGAGGGGCTCGATGACTGAAGGAGCAACGCACCCGCTCGGGATCGACGAGCTGCGGGTGCTGATCGACCGGGACGATATCGAGACGGTGATCACCGCCGTCTGCGACATGCAGGGCCGCCTCGTCGGGAAGCGGGTGTCTGGCCGCTTCTTCCTCGACCACTGCCTCGATCACGGCACCCACCTCTGCACCTACCTCTTCGGCACCGAGATGGAGATGACCACCCCGGACGGCTACGCCTTGATGAACTGGGAAACCGGCTACGGCGACTACCTCAATCGCCCGGACTGGGGAACGCTTCGCGTCCTGCCGTGGCTCGAGAGAACGGCATTCGTCCTCGGCGACGTCGTCGACGAGGCCACCGGCGAACTCGTCCCGGTTGCCCCCCGCTCCGTCCTGCGCCGGCAGATCGAGCGGATCGAGGCACTCGGGATGCGGCCGATGCTGGCCTCCGAGCTCGAGTTCTATCTCGTCCGCGAGACGTACGAGGAGGCGGAGGCGAAGGGGTTCGCCGGCCTCCAACCGTGGGGCTGGTACAACGAGGATTACCACCTCCTGCAGCCGGGCAAGGCCGAGCCGCTCTATCGCCGGTTCCGGACGCTGATGACGCGGGCCGGGGTCCCGATCGAGTTTTCAAAAGGCGAGGCGGGTCCGGGGCAGCACGAGGTCAACATCCACTACGCCGACGCGTTGGAATCGGCCGATCGGGCGATCCTCTACAAGCACGGCGCGAAGGAGATGGCGGCCCAGCAGGGCTGCTCCGTCACCTTCATGGCGAAGCCCTACCAGGAGTGGACAGGGTCCAGCTCCCACATCCACCTCAGTCTGTGGAACCGCGAAGGCACCGCCAACCAGTTCCCGGCCGGCGGCGATGACCTGCGGGAGATGTCGGAGACGATGCGCTGGTTTCTCGGCGGGATGCTGGCAGGGGTTCGGGAACTCTCGCTGCTGGTAGCCAGTACGATCAATTCATACAAGCGCTACGCGGTGGCGAGTTGGGCGCCGGTCAACATCGTCTGGGCGTGGGACAACCGCACGTGCGGCTTCCGAATCGTCGGCCAGGGGCCGTCGCTCCGGATCGAAAACAGGCTGCCCGGCGGTGATGCCAACGCCTACCTCGCCTACGCGGCCACCCTCGCTGCCGGTATCCATGGCATCGAGCGGCGGATCGAGCCCCCGCCCGAGTACCGCGGCAACGGCTATCTGGCGACCGACTGCGAGAAGGCGCCTCGGGCGATGCACGAGGCGATCGAGGCGTTCGAGGGGAGTTCCCTCGCTCGCGAGGCGTTCGGCGATGTCGTCGTCGATCACTACCTGAACATGGCCCGGGTCGAGCAGCACGCCTACGACGCGATGGTCAGCGATTGGGAGCGACGCCGCTACTTCGAGCGGGGTTAGGCAGCCGGTACGGAGGGTTCTGGCGGGTGAGACGATTCGGCGGTCGGAACCGATAGTGGCAACAGCGATGGACCATCGCCGAGCGCCCCTGCTCGATGCGATCCGTCGATACCAGGCGGACGGCGTCATCCCGTTCTCGACGCCGGGGCACAAACGCGGGGCCGGGATCGACCGAGAGTTCGGTGAGCTCGTCGGGTCGTCGTTTCTCTCCCTCGACATCCCACTCGGCGGCGGCGTCGACGACACCCATTTCGGAGGCGACACCCTCGCCGCGGCCGAGACCCTCGCCGCGGCCGCATGGGGAGCCGACCGCTCGTTCTTTCTCGTCAACGGCTCGTCGGCCGGCAACCATGCCTATTTGCTCGCGACGCTGAGGCCCGGAGACGAGGTTGTCGTCGCCCGCGACATCCACAAGTCCCTGCTCGTTGCCCTGATCCTCTCCGGGGCAGTTCCGGTCTACGTCGCGCCTCGCCTCCACCCGATCCTCGACGTCGGGCTTGGCGTCGACCCCGACGACATCGCTTCGGCTCTTGAGCATCACCCCCGGGCGAAACTCGTCGCGCTCGTCAGTCCCTCCTACTGCGGGGTACCAAGCGACATCGCTGCCATCGCCGCGGTCACCCGCGCCCACGGCGTGCCGCTCTTCGTCGACGAGGCGTGGGGTCCGCACTTCGGCTTCCATCCCGCCCTGCCGCCGTCGGCAATGGCGAGCGGGGCCGACGGCGCCGTCACCAGCACCCACAAGGTGCTGGGGGCGTTGACCCAGTCGGCGATCCTCAACGTCCGGGGCGACCTGGTCGATCCGCGGCAGGTCAAGACCGCGGTCGGGATGGTCCAGACGACCAGCCCCTCGGTCCCCATCCTCGCCTCGATCGATGCCTGTCGGCGGCAGATGGCGCTCGCGGGGACGGGTCTGTTGGAGCGCGCCGCAGCGCTTGCCGAAGACGCCCGACGTCGGCTCCGTGCCGTGCCGGGGGTCGACGTGCTGGGAGCGGACCGGCTCGGCATAACGAGTTACGACGTGACGAAACTGGTCATCGACGTCCATGGCCTCGGTTTGACGGGGTTCGAACTGGAGGCGATCCTGCGGGCGCGGTTCCACCTCCAACCAGAGATGAGCGATCTCGTCGGCTGCATCTGTCTTGTCTCGATCGGTGACTCGGCCGAGACGATCGATCGCCTCGTGGCCGCAGTCGCGACGATCGGACGCGAGCGGTCCGGCCGGTCCGCGGACCAAGGCCAACCGCTTCGCTCCTCGGGGGCCGCGATCGCTCCCGGACGACAGGCGCTCTCGCCGCGAGAGGCGTTCTTCGCGCCGGCGCGAGAGGTGCCGCTGGTTGACGCGGTCGGTTGCGTCTCGGCCGAGTTGGTCATCCCCTACCCGCCCGGCATCCCGGTCCTCGCTCCCGGCGACATCATCGACATGGACAAGGTCGCCTACCTCCGGGAAGGAGCCGCGCGGGGGATGTACCTCTCCGGTCCGGTCGACGGCCGCCTCGAAACGGTCCGAATCGTGGTGGAGGATTAGGGTCGTCGCGACGAGGCGGCTGGTTGGGACAATCGATGCCGCACTGCGGCTAGGCGGTCCGCGGCGAGCTCGATGGTCGCATCCTGCTTCGCGAAGCAGAAGCGGGCCAGCAGCGGCGCGCGCGCAGGGTCGGCATAGAAGGCAGACGGAGGAACGGCCGCTACCCCGGCCTCGCGCGTCAACCAGCGGCAGAACGCCACGTCGTCGGCGAAACCCGCCTCCGAGATGTCGGCCATCAGGAAGTAGCTGCCGCCGATCGGCAGCGTCGGTAGGCCTGCCGCCTCCAGCGCCTGCCCGAGCGCGTCCCGGCGTCGCTGATAGTCCCTTGCCAGTTGCCGGTAATAGCCGGTGGTGGCCGCCGTTTGCAGCGACGTCGCCATCGCCTCCTGGAACGGTGTCGGGGACGCAAAGGTGACGAACTGGTGGACGGCCCGCAAGGCGGCGGACAGCGGCGCCGGGCCGACGGCAAACCCGATCTTCCAGCCGGTCATCGAGAAGGTCTTTCCGGTCGAGTTGATTGTCAGCGTCCGCTCCCACATACCGGGAAGGGTTGCCATGGGAATGTGATGGTGGCCGTCGTAGACGATCCGGTCGTAGACCTCGTCCGCGACGACCACCACATCGTGCTCTTCGCAGAGCCGGGCAATCTCCATCATCTCCACCAAAGAGAACACCTTGCCGGTCGGGTTGTGCGGGGTATTGAGCAGGAGCACCTTCGTCGTCGCCCCGAACGCGGCCGCGAGATCGTCCGGATCGAACGTCCAGTCGGGTGGATGAAGGGTGATCGGCCGAATGGTGGCCCCCGCAAGGACGGCGCTCGGCTGGTAGGAGTCGTAGAACGGCTCGAAGGCGACGACTTCGTCGCCGGGGCCTAGCAGGGCCTGGATCGCGGCAAAAATCGCCTCGGTCGCGCCCGAGGTCACGGTCACTTCACGCTCCGGGTCCACTTCTCGGTCGAACCGGCCCGCCCAATCGACCGCGATCGCCTCGCGGAGGCTCGAAGTTCCGTGCGAGGGGGCGTACTGGTTGTGGTCCGCCATGATCGCCGCCACCGCGGCCTCCTTGGCGAATGCCGGACCGGCGAAGTCGGGGAATCCCTGACCGAGATTCACCGCCCCGTGATCCCGCGCCAGACGGCTCATCTCGATGAACACCGACGTACCGAAACGTTGCACCCGGGACGACGCACGCGAATCCACTCGACCCTCCATCGACCGATGATGACAGGGCATTATCCGTCCCCGAGTTCGGAGATAAAGTCGGAGCCGAACCTCCGAGAAGGGAAGGCGTCGGAGAGGACCGCCGCGGCACGTCTCCCCGCCTCCGTCCCGACCCCGACCGGAGGAAAGGCCGACGGCGTTCCGCCTTCGCGGTCGTATCCCCAAGAAAATCCGCAGACCGTGGACACCCTCCTCGTCCGGACGAGGTCGGCGCAGTCGGCGAGGAAGCTCTCCGCCGTCCATCGCTCATCGGCCCGGGGCGGATTCGGCCCAGGAGCGTCGAACAGCGTTGGACGATGACCTAAGGTGGCAAACGGATTGTCTATCGCCCTAAACCTCGGGTTAGTGTCCACCGTCGACCACGTCCGGCCGTTCGCTCGGTCATCGATCGTGACGACCTGGATCCACCCCATCGCGGCGTTGTATCCCTCGCCCTCGAACTCGAACTCGGCCTTGCAGACCGGGAAGCCGTGCGTCAACGCCAGATCGAAGCCCAAAGCGAGGCGATCGAAGCCCCAGCGAGCCTCGTCGCGGTTCACGCCGAAGGAGACGACGACCCGGTCCTCGGCCTCATGGAGGCGGAACGGGATCACCAACTTTGCCTCTACGCCCGAGTCGGATTGCCGCACCAGTTGGATCTCCGCCGACTGGGACTCGACAGCCCGGCGTGCCCGTCTTGGGTCGATCACTTCCGCTCCGCCCAAGAAGGTCATGTCAGAA
>CADCWF010000307.1 GCA_902806345.1 uncultured Thermomicrobiales bacterium | reverse complement strand
CCCGCGCCGCCAACCACCGACGGACGTGATGGAACCGCGAATGCCCCCGCAGCCACGTGAGCTCTTACACGCTATCCGGAAAGTAGCCTGGCCCGTCGGACCTTGCGGTAGATGATGAGGACGGCCGCGACGTGGCTGAAGCCGAGGTAGTGGCTGGCCCGCTTCTCGGTGCGGGTGAGCAAGCGCCGGAAGCGGTTGAACCAGGCGTGGGCGACCTCGACCACCCAACGCCGCGGCGGGTGCCGATCCGGGTGCCCGGGCGGCGGCAGCGTCCTGCCCGCGCTGTTCTTGGGCGGGATGTGCGCCGTGTAGCCGTGGGCGCTCGCCGCCGCCCGGCAGGCGTCGTAGTCGTAGCCGCGGTCGAGCGCCAGGTGGGGCGGCGCGCCCGGCGTCGGTTCGACCGCCGTCCCGTCGAGCAGCGCCGCGAGCTGGGTCATGTCGTGGCGGTTGGCGCCGGTGACGACGAGCGCGACCGGGACGCCTTTGGCCTCGGTCAGCAGGTGGCGCTTGGTGCCCGGTTTGCCCCGGTCGGTAGGGTTGCGCCCCGTGGCTTCCGCCTCGCCAGCGCCCCCTTTTTGCCGAACGGGGCCTTGACGATGCACCCGTCGGCGGCCAGCCAGGCCCAGTCGAGGCCAACGTCCCGGTCGTACGCCCGCAGCAGCACCGCCCACGCCCGTTCCAGCGCGCCCGTTTCGACCCACTCGGTGAAGCGCTCGTGGGCGGTCGACTTCGGCCCGAACTCGCGGGGCAACTGCGACCATTGGGCGCCGGTCCGCGCCAGCCAGACCAGCCCGTCGAAGATCGCCCGGTCGTCGCGCCGCGGGCGGCCCGGCTTCTTTCGCGGCTTGTCGACTTTGAGCACCGGTTCCAGCAGCGCCCAGAGACCGTCGTCCACCCGCCAAACGGTCGGGTCGTCCTTCTCGGGCGGCGCCGTGGCCGCGGCCGTCTGCGGGGTCGTCATCCACCCAGTCTACCCCGCGTCAAAACTTTCCGGATAGCGTGTTAGTGCGGCCACAGACGTCGGTCGGTCTCAGCCCGATTCATCGGGCTTCGTGGTTTCAGCCCGGTGATTTATCGCCGGGCTCGGCGGCGCAGCCGCTGGTCTAGCTTGCCCCAGGACTAACGAGCGATCTCAGGTTCGCGCTCTCCGCCCAGCCAGAGCACCCGCTCCGGGTGGTTGTCGCGGTCCGTCTCCGGTTTGAACCCCTCGGGATTGGATTGCGCTCGTGACGCCTCCTCCGAGAGGAGCCAGTCGCGGACGACATCCGCCGAGGCGTTGGGGCGACCCGCCTTGAACCGAGCGACGGCCCCCGCGACGAGTGGCGACGCAAGGCTGGTCCCGCTCGAGCGGCGCAGTTCTCCCCGCTGGGTGATCACGGCGATGCACGAGCCCGGCGCCGCGATGTCCACGTCCGCCCCGAAGTTACTGGCGTACCAGCGGGTGTCATCGGCGTTGCGGTCGCAGGTCTGCGGTCCCTCGCGGCCCGGCTCGCCGTCCGAGTCGGCGAAGGCCGAGACGGTGAACACCTCGTCCCAGGCGGCCGGGACCCGGGTGTCGGCGTTCCTGCCCTGGTTGCCGGCCGCGACGACGACCGGGATCCTGGCGCGGACGACCTTGCAGATCGCCCGGTGGACCGGGAAGGAGGAGCAGCTGCCGTCCTTGCCGGGGCCGCTCAGGCTCATGTTAACAACGTCGATCGTCTGCCGGTTGCGGTAGACCCAGTCCAGGCCGCACAACACCTGCGACCAGCGGCCCGAGCCGGTCTCGTCGAGCACCTTGACCGACCAGATCCGCGCCCCCGGCGCCACGCCGACCACGTCGCGGCTGTTGTCGATCGCGGCGATCACCCCGGCGACGGATGTGCCGTGGCCGGAGCGGTCGTCGTACGGGTCGTCGCCGTTGCACCCGACACCGCCGACGACGTTGAGATCCCGGTGCTTGGCCACTCCGCTGTCGACGACCGCCACATCGGCGTTCACCCGTCGCCCGGAGCCGCCGCCGGAAAGCGGCGTCCCGACCCGCGCTACCCCGGTCGGGGTCTCCTGCGCCTCGGCCTGGACCCGCCCGTCCGGCGCCACCTCCCGCACAAGCCGGGAGCGCTCCACCGCCGCCACCGCCGCCGGCGTCAGCTCGGCCGAGAAGCCAGTCACGACATCGCGGTAGACCGCGATCGGCTCGACGCCGAGCGTCTCGGCGGCGGCGACGGGATCGGTCCCTTCTTCGAGGACGACGATCGCCTGGTCGTCGGCCGGGTCGTCGGCCTGCAGCAAGGGCGCCGCCTCGGTCGCCAGCGGCGCCGGTAGCCCGGTCACGAGGACGACCGCGGCCAGCAGCAGCGCAAGGGCGAAGCGGAGGGGGGTGGCGGTCATGAGGAACACTCGAAGATCCTCCGCGGACGGGTCGGGCGAGGCGGACGCCGTCGAGGGGACCAGAACCCAACTGGGCGTTCGTTACATCCTGGCGAAGTCTACACGCCATGGTGCTGCTTTTGTCATGCGTGGCGCCGATCGGACCCGATTGAGACGACTCCCGTCGGTGATCCGGCCCTGGTTCGGTCATCGGATCATGACGGATTCCGCGGCCGGTCCCCCCTCTCCCGGACCCCGACCAACCGCCCCCGCCGGGTCGATCCCTCCCGCACCGACGCCGATGTCGCGACCGCGCCGGTCCCGACCTCGCGCCTCCGCCGCCGCGTCCCCGGCGTGGCCGTGGTTGCCGGAGGAGGGTGCCGGCCGATAGTCGCCGCCGACGCCGCCACGCCCGCCCGGCTCATCCGGACTCCGGTCGCCCGCATCACCCCCTCGACCGCTAAAGAGGCCCCCGCTCCCACTCCCGCACAGCGGGGGCAGAGGCCCGGTTTCGGCGACCGCGATGGTTCACCCGGAGCCCGTCGTTCTCGCCGCCCGCCGCCGCAGCGCCGCCGCCAAACCCAGCCCCAGCACCGGCCAAACCAGCGCCACCCCGGCGACCCCGCCCCGCAGCGGCGCCACCGGCACCGCCAACGCGGCCAGCCGCGGTGCCCCGCCGGGGAGCGTCCCGAGAGCCAGCGGCCCGGCGCCGGTGTTCGGCGGCGCCTTCGTGCCGAGGCAGTTGAAGATCCAGACGTTGGCGCGCTCCCCCGCGCGGACGATGACGTTGCCGTTGACGTCGACGCTGTCCGACTCAGCGCGGCACCAGGCCGCCCCGATCTCCTTCAACTGGTAGGTCCCCGGCGCCGCGTCGGTGAACCGCAGGATGCCGTCGGCGTCGGTCGCCCCGGTCGCCTTCGGCGCGAACTTCTCGCCGTCGAAGACCGAGACCGCGAAGCGGACGCCCGCCCCCTGCGGCCGGCACTGGCCGAACCAGTCGAAGCCCGGCGGGTAGTTCGTCGCGGCGCAGGCGTACTTGTGGACGACGATGGTGCCGGTCGTCTCGGTCACCACGTCCGGCACGTCGAACAGGTAGCAGGTAACCAGTTGGCCGGAGCCGATCCGGACGGCGGTCGACGGCCCGACGCGGCGGATGTCCGGCGCGTCGGGGTCGAGGCCGCAGAAGGTGTAGACGGTCTGGGCGACGTTAGGGTTGACCTCCTCGGTCACCCGGTAGTCGCCGGCCGGCAGGTTGGAGAAACCGGTGACGCCCTGCTGGCCGCGGTCGCCGGTGACGCCCCGCCCCGTGACCGGGCCGGCGATGCGGACCGTGACGTTGTTGGTGAGGCGGCCGGGCTCGGCGCAGCCGCCGACGAAGTCCTCGAAGAGGACGCCCTGGAGCCCCGGCGCGCAGGTGTACTTGACGACCTCCAGCGACCCCGGCGCCGGCGGCGGCGGGGCGACGAAGTTGAGGACCACCACGGTCGTCAGTTGATTGACCGAGACCGCCACGTCCTCGACCGCCTCGCCCGGCAGATCCGGCGCGAGCTCGGTCAGGCGGTAGGTCCCGGCGCGGAGGGTCGTTTGGTAGCGGCCGTCGGCGCCGGTGGCGAACTCGAACGCGGCGGTCGGGCCGTCGAGCTCGACCACGCCGAAGCGGGCGTCGCCGCGCTCGCAGCCGACCGTCCGCCCGAGCTTGCCGCCGCCGGCGTTCGAGGAGTCGTAGATGAACGTGCCCTCTCCGGCGTCGCCGGCCGGGCAGACGAACTTGACGACCTGGATCGACCCGGTGTCCGGCGGCGGCGGTGCGAAGGCGTCGACGATGTCGAGGACGGTCGTCGCGCCGGGGTCGACCGCCACCCCGTTCAGCGGCGCCGCGGCCAGGTAGCCGGCCGGCGCCTCGGTCTCGACCAGCCGGTAGACGCCGGGCGCCACGGCGGGGAAGAGCGCCCGCCCGGCCTCATCGGTGCAGAGAGCCCCGGCGTCGTCGCCTTCGAGGTCGAAGCAGGCGCCCGCCAGGACCTCGCCGTTCGGGTTCGTCTTGCGAACCAGCACCCGGCCGGGCCGCAGCTCGTTGACGACCGAGACGCGCGTCGTCCGGTCGAGGGAGATCGTCACCGCCGTATCCGCGGCGATCTCGTAGGCGGCCGAGGGGCGGACCGTCTCGCGCAGGGTGTAGCCGCCGACGCCGACCCCGTCGAAGCGGGCGATCCCGTCGCGGGCGCCGTCGTCGCCATCGCAGCGGGCGGCGGTGGTCAGGTCGCCGCTCAGCAGCGCCCAGCAGGCGCCGGGCAGCAGACCGCCGGCGGAGTCGGTCTTGGCGACCACGAGGTTGCCGCGCTGGGCCGGCGGCGGCAGCGGGGTGTTGCGGATCGTGACGTCGGTGCGGGCGGTGGCGGCGACCGCGATCTGCTGGTCGGCCGCCACGCGGTAGCCGGCCGGGGCGCGGGTCTCGCGCACGTCGTAGTCGCCGGCGGCGACGCCGTTGAGCAGGATCAGGCCGTTGGCCGGGTTGGCGTCGTTCTGGTCGTTGTCGCACAGCTCGTAGGCGGCGTTGCCCTCGGCCGCGATGACCGAGAAGCAGGCGCCGACCAGGGCCCTGCCACCGTCGTCCGTCTTCCGGATCAGGACCGAGCCCGGCCGCGGCGAGACGACGACGTCGATCTCGATCCGCTCGCCGGCCAGGACCCGGACCGCCGTGTCGTTGCCACCGAGAAAGCCGGCCGGAGCCCGCGTCTGGCGGACCAGGTAGGCGCCGGGCTGGAGATCGTCGAAAGCCGTCCCGCCGTCGTCGCCGTCGGCCTCGTCGCAGATCGGGCCGAGCGGGCGGGCACCCTGGAAGAGCGTGTAGCAGGCGCCGCTCAACGGTTCGCCGTCCGGGTCGACGGTGCGGACGACCAGTTCCCCCGTCTGGTCGCGGACCTGGACGTTGCGGACGGTGACGCGGGTGGTGCGATCGCCGGCGATCTGCACGTCCTGATCGGCCGCGGTCTGGTAACCCTGCGGGGCGCGGGTCTCGACGACGGCGTAGCCGCCCTGGCGGATGTCCTGGATCCGGATGCCGCCGACGTTGCCGTCGGCGTCGCCAGCCTCGTTGTCGCAGACCTCGGCCGCGGTCCGGCCGCCGTCGCGGACGGCGAAGCAGGCACCGCCAAGCGCCCGCCCGGCCTCGTCTCGCTTGGCGATCTGGAGGTCGCCCTCCTCCGGCCGCTGGCGGAGCACGTTGACGACGACCCGGACGACCGGGCCGCCGCGGCGGACGGTGAAGGTCCGGCGGTCGACGAACCGCTGGAGGGTCTGGGCCTGCGCCTGGGCCACGTCCGGATCGGACGGAACCTCGTCGCCGTCGGCGGTCTGCGGGATCGCCTCGTAGACGCCGACCGGCAGGTCGTCGACGCGGACCGCCCCGGGGGCGGCGTCGCCGTCACGGTCGCCGTTGTCGCAGAGCGGGCCGATCTGCTCGGTGCCGGAGTTGAGGATGAAGCACTG
This sequence comes from uncultured Thermomicrobiales bacterium, assembly GCA_902806345.1. Taxonomy (GTDB): domain Bacteria; phylum Chloroflexota; class Chloroflexia; order Thermomicrobiales; family UBA6265; genus CADCWF01. Next base: position 12,964 of record CADCWF010000307.1, on the reverse strand, counting down.
CCCCTCGATCGGCGTCCCGGTCTCGTCGACCGCCTGGAGTTCGACCGTCCCCGTCTCGGGCGCGAGGGGTTCAACCGCCAACTCGACGACCGCCTCGGCGTCGCCGGCCACCTCCACCGACTGCTCCGGCGCTTCGCCGAAGCCGCCCGGCGCTTCGATCTGGCTCACGGTGTACGCCCCAGCGCCGAGGCCGGCGAAGGCGACGCGGCCGGGGGCGTTGTCGGTATCGTTGCGATCGTTGTCGCAGCCTTCGGCGACCGTCTCGCCGTCGGAGTCGACCAGGCGGTAGCAGCCACCGCCGACCGGATCGCCGTCGGGGCCGGCCGCGACGACGACGAGGGTACCCGTCGCCGCCGGCGCCGGCAGGTTGGCGAGGCGGACCTCGGCGACCGCGTCCGGCGCCACCGCGACCGAGGCGGCCGTGGCGACGACGAAGTCATCGGGAGCCCGCGTCTGGGCGATCGTGTAGGCACCGGCCGCGACACCGTCGAGGCGGACGCTCCCGGCCACCGGGTCGACGTCGTCCGGGTCGCCGTCGCAGACCGGCGCCAGGTCGGTCGAGCCGGTGACGGCGTAGCAGGCGCCCTCCAGCCCGAGCGGGGCGCCGTCGGCGTCCACGGCGACGATGACGAGCGAGCCGGGCGGGGCCGGTTCCGGCGTCGGCGTCGGCTCCTGGGTAGCGATCGGTTCCACGCCGGCTTCGGTCGTGGCCTCCGCGGTCGAAGTTGCCGGCTCCGTCGGCTCGGCGGTCGGCGATGCCTCGTCGGGCGTCGCGGTGGCCGTCGCCTCCGGCGTAGCCGTCGCCGTCGGTTCCGGGGTCGGGGTCGGGGTCGCCGGTTCCGGCGTCGCCTCCTGGGCGAGGACGACCGTCTCCTCGACCGCGACGTTCTGCGGCACCTCGACCGTCAGCTCCGGCGCCGGCTCGAACCCGCGCGCGGCCCGGGTCTGGCGGACCGTGTAGGTGCCGGCCGGGAGGTCGGGCAGGTTGAGCCGACCATCGTCGCCCTGGTCGCAGATCTCCTCGCTCGGCGCGTCGCTGCCTTCGAGTTGGAGGGTGATGCAGGTCGAGGGCAGGGCTTCGCCGGCCGGGTCCTCGACGAAGAGGACGAGGGTGCCGATGCCGCGCTGGAGTTCGAGGTCGACCGCGGCCGTCTCGTCGCGCGAGACCGTCACCCGCTGCGGCGCGGGGGCGGCGAAGGGCTCCGGCACCTGGGAGAGGCGCAGCTCGTAGGTGCCGGCGGGCACGTCGGCGAACCGGACCGTGCCGGGCGTCGGCTCGCCGTCGCCGGCACCGTCGTCGCAGATCGGCTCGATCGGCTCCGTTCCCACCAGTTCGGCGCAGAAGCCGACGGGAGTACCGACCGCGTCGGCCAGCCGGACGTCGACCGTGCCGAAGCCGGCCGGGGTCTGGAACGCGATCTCCGTCTCGGCACCGGGCTCGACCGCCACGGTCTGCTCGGCCGGGTCTGCCGGGGCGGCGTCGGCGGCGGGCGTCGTCTGGCGGACGGCGTAGTCGCCGGCGGCCAGATCCGGGACCTCGACGAGGCCGTCCTCGTCGTCGTCGCAGAGCGGGCCGGTCGTCGCACCGGCGGCGTCGACGATCTCGTAGCAAGCGCCGTCGAGGAGGGTACCCTCGTCGTCCTCGGTGCGGACGACGAGGGTGCCGGGCGGCGGTCCCTCGCCCTCCAGGGAGAAGGCGATCTCGGCGGTCTCGTCGGCGGCGACGGTCACTTCCTCGGCGCCGGGCACGATCACGGCCGGCGGCAGCTCGGTCAGGACGATGCCGTACGTCCCCGGCGGGACGCCCTCGATGAGAACCCGATCCGGCTCGGGGTTGCCGTCGCCGGTCTCGTCGTCGCAGACCGGGGTGCCGGGCACGGCGCCGTTGAGCGAGTCGACGCAGAAGCGGCCCTCGATGCCCTGGCCGCGCTCGACGGCGACGAGGATCGCGCCCGTCGGCGCGGGGTCGAAGGCGAAGGTCAGCGTCGCGGTCTCGCCAGCGGCGACGGTCGCGGTCTGGGCGTCGCCGCCGCCGCCGAAGTCGACCGGGGCGCGCCCGACCGAGACGGCGTAGTCGCCGGCCGGCAGGTCGCCGAGGAGGATGCGGCCAGGTTCGTCGTCGGTGTCGCCGTCGCCGTCGTCGCAGACGGGGCCGGCGGCCGGACCGGCCAGGTTGTAGCAGGCGCCGCCGACAGGTTGCCCGTCCGGTCCCTCGGCGAGGATCTCGAGCGAGCCGATCTCCGGCCCGGCGGCGACGAGGGAGAACGGCGCCGTCGCCGCTTCACCGGGCGACACCGCGACGGTCAGCGGCTCTGGCGCGGTGAAGCCGGCCGGCGGCTCGAGCGTGACGGTGTAGTCACCCGGCTCCAGGTCGGTGACCAGGATGGTGCCGGCGTCGTTCAGACCGTCATCGTCCTCGTCGTCGCAGAGGCGGTCGACCGGGGTCGGCCCGTCGAGCCGGACGCAGGCGTCGGCGACCGGGGCGCCGGCCACATCCTGGACGACGACGGCGACGCCGCCGGTCTCGTCTTCGGTCGGCTCGGGCTGGGGCTCCTCCGTCACGGTGCCGCCGCGGACGGTCCGGGGCTCCGGCACCTCGCCCGGGACGAAGCGGACCAGATACGCCTCGCCGGCGGTCACGTCGAGCGCGACGCCGGCGGTGGTAGCTTCGACGCCCGGCGGGACGCGCGTCTCGAACAGGTCGTACTGGCCGGGCGCCACGCCCTCGATCCGGAGGCGGCCCGGCTGCGGGTCGGCGTCGTTGGGGTCGTCGTCGCAGACGTCGAAGACGGCCGGGCCGAACAGGCCGTAGCAACCACCGCCGACCGGGGCGCCCGCGCCGTCGACGGCGTCGATGGCGATGACGCCGGTCGTCGCGTCGGCCGGCGGCTCGACCCCGGCGTCCTCCGGCGTTTCGGTCGGCGTTTCGGGCGTCTCTGGCGTCTCGGTGGCCGTGGTCGGCTCCGGCTCGGCCGTGGCCGTCTCCTCGGGTTCGGGCGACGGCGTTTCGTCCGCGTCGGCCGCGCCGACCGGGAGGTTGACCACCTCCAGGTTGACGGTGTCGTTGGCCGGCACCGTCACCGACGTCTCGTCGGCCGTCTCGAACCCCTCGGGGGCGCGGACCTGGCGGACGAGGTAGGCGCCGGCCGGGAGGTCGGGGATGTTCAGGCGGCCGTCGTCGCCCTGGTCGCAGACGTCGTCGAGACGGGCCAGCCCGTCGAGGTCGAAGCAGGTGCCGCCGAGCGGGCTGCCGTCCTCGTCGGCGACCTCGATCACCAGGCGGCCGAGGGCGCCGGGGACGGCGGCCTGGGCGTAGGTGACCTCGACGTCGGTGGTGCCGACCGGGTCGACGGTGATGGTCTCCGGCGCCGCCGGCTGGAACCCGGCTGGGGTGACCGTCTCCTCGACGAGGTAGCGGCCGGCGGGCAGATCGCGGAACCGGACGAGGCCGTCGTCGGTCGCGCCGTCGGCGTCGGGGCCGGAGTCGCACGCCTCGGCCCGCTCCCCGGTCTCCTCGTTGGTCGCGGCGAAGCAGGCTCCGAGCGCCTCGCCACCGGCGGCGGTGAGGGTGCGCAGATCGAGGGTGCCGGTTTGGCCGCTGTCGTCGGCAGCCGGCGTCTCGTCGTCGGCTGGCTCCGCGGTCGGGGTCTCGTCGTCGGCAGGCTCGATCGCCGGCAGCGCCTCGTCATCGTCCGGCTCTTGGCCACCTTCGGCGTCGTCGTGGCGGAAGACGACGCGGCCGCCGTCGTCGCCCAGGTCGACCGTCTGGTCGGGGAGGGGGGCGAGCCCGGCCGGTGGCACCGTCTCGCGGACGGTGTAGCCGCCGGGCAGCAGGCCGTCGAAGACGATCGCGCCGTTGCCGTCGTCGTCGCACGCCTCGAAAGCGAACTCGACCAACTCGGCGCAGGCGCCGGGCAGGGGATCGCCGGCGGCGTCCTGGACGCGGACGACGAGGCGGCCCACGCCCGGTTCTTCGCCGTCGTCGCCCGTGCCGTCCTGACCACCGCTATCGTCGTCGCCGTCCTGCTGGTCGTCCTGTCCGCCGTCTTGCCCGGCGTCCTGGCCGCCATCGTCGGCGTCATCCTGATCTCTGTCTGCCGGCGGTTGGCCATCGTCCTGACGGCCACCAGCAGCGACCGCGTCGATCACCGCTTCGCCCGGGCCGAGGTCGACCCGCTGCGGTTCGGAGGTGACCTCGCCGTCGGGCGTCAGCGTCTCGGCCAGGTCGTAGGCGCCGGGCTCGATCCCGTCGGGGAAGCGGATCCGGGTCTGCCCGTCGGCGGCACCGTCGTCGGCGTCGCAGGCCTGGCCGAGCAGCTCGTCGGCGCGGGAGACGGCGAAGCAGGCGCCCGGCAACGGACTGCCGGCGTCGTCCGTCCTGGTGACGGTCAGCGCGGCGTCGCGGAGGGTATCGAGCAGGGCGACCTGGCCGGCTTCGTCCGTCTCGACGACGACCCGGCGCGGCTGATCGAGGCTGATCTGGTCCTGAGCGACCGGCTCGCCGTCGACGAGGATCTGGAAGCCGTAGGTGCCCGGCTGGGCACCGAACGTGACGCCGTAGCCGCCGCCCCGGGTCGGCAGGAGCGGCAGCCGATCGCCCAGGTCGGTGGCGATCTCGATCCGGTTGGCGACGGGCTCGGCCACGATCTCGCCGGTGTTGGCGTCGTAGGCGAAGACGGCGCCGGCGCTGCCCTCGGGCACACCCAGGAACAGATCCGCAGCCTCAGGGACGCCGCCCTCGCCCAGCGAGCGCTGCTGGTCGGCGGTGGCGACGATGCGGTAGGCCCAGTCGCCCGGCGGCACCGGGACGAAGGCGGAGAAGGTGTTGTCGCCGTTGGCGGCCAGTTGGGTCTGCGGGCAAGAGGGATCGTAGTCGGCCGCGCAGCCGATCGTGGTCTGGAACGAGCCGACGACGGCAACCTGTTGCGGCGCCGGCAGGGGCGGCGGGCTGCCGGCCTGCTGGGCCGCGGCGGGCAGGGGCGCCAGGGGTGCCAGGACGGAGGCGAGCAGCGCCAGAATCGCCAGGAGGTGGGCGACGACGGCGGGAACCACGGGCCGAGACCGAGGGCGGCGAACGGCGGCGCGCATGCATCCCCTCCGCGGGACGGACGACGGATTCGGGTTGTCGGGTCTCGGGTGCCGAGACATGAGCCGCCACGGGCGCCCGCGGGACGCCCCGGCAGGGTAGCATGGCCAGCTTTGCCGCCGGCCCGCTCCCCGACCGCCTCGTCCCAGGCTCGCCGGATCGCGTCCGGCCCCGTCGCATTCTTCTCTACGCGCCGCCAGATCGGGCCGTTTCGCCGGGCTCCGCACGGAACGTGGGGGGCCGCCTGTCCCATCCGGGCTTTGCCCCGCCACCGTCGACCGATCGCCTCCGGCCACGACGGCGAGCCATGCAGCGATGCCCGGTGCGGCCGGTTCGGCCGCCGCTCGGAACAACGAGATGCTCGGAGCAAATTCCTGCCGGATCCGTCGCGACGCGGATGTCTAGGTGCGGGGTGGAAGTTGCTGGAGCGCCCAGCCGTTGCCGTCGGGGTCGCTGAAGTAGACGAACGAGCCCCAATCCAGCACCTCGACCTCGCTCACGTCCACGCCCCGCGCCGCCAGTTCGTCGTGCGCCGCCTGGGCGTCCTCGACCACCATCTGGTAGCTCTGGACCGACCCCGGCGCCATCTCCGTGATCCCGGTCCCGAGGACGACCGAGCAGGCGGAGCCGGGCGGGGTGAGCTGGACGAAGCGGAGCCCTTCGTGGACCCGGTGGTCGTGGTCGGCGACGAAGCCGACCTGGTCCGTGTAGAACGCCTTGGCGCGATCGACATCGGTCACGGGGATCGGGACGAGCTCCAGCTTCATCTGCACAGCACAGATCCTCCTCAACGCATGTCATCGAGTCGATGTCGCGGACTCCCGCGCCGGTCGGGGTGCGGGCTCGCCGGGTTCAAGCAGAGGTTACCCAAGAGACCCTCGCGACTCCAACGGTCCACCCGGAACCGGCGGTTGACCGTGCCAGCTCCGGCCTTCGATCAATTCCCGCTCGGTACGGGACAACACCCGCTCCCAATCCTGCCGGATCGGCTGCACCCCAAGCTCCTCTATGAGCAGGCGGATCACCGCCTCGAGCGAAATGCGCCCCGTTGGGATGTGGGCCTTGCCCATCGCGAGCGGCTCGCTGAGCGTCTTGAAGTGGGCGTGCGGCAAGGCAATACGGCCCCGACCCGGGTGCCAGTGGAAGGCGATGAACTCGCGCCCGTCGTCGGCATACACCTGGTAGAGGTAGGAGCGGGTGTGGGTGCTCCACCCGGTTCCGCCCTCGGTCGTCTCGTAGGCGTGGAGGATGCGCAAAGAGAGCCCGTGCCTGCCCCGGAGCGGCACGGGTGCGTCGTTCGTAAAGGCGATGCGGCCGAAATGCCGTGCATCCTCGGCCGATCGCCGAACTGGAGTGGGACTGATGCACGAAACGGCTTGATTCAGGAGTTCCAGATAGCCTTGGATCGCCGCCGACGCGCTACGAGCGGACAACGTCGGCGAGAAGGGCGAGATAGAGAACGTCTTCGTACCCGGGGTCGTCGATGACGTCGTCCCAGCGGCCGGCGTCGAGGTCGCGCAAGAATTCTTCGCCGGTCAAATCCAATCGGGAACGAGCCAGGCGATCGATTTCCTGCAACTCCTCCTGGCGGGTCGTCCAAATGATCTGGTTGGCAAGCGTGTCAGTCTCGGCGACCACGGCGTGCTCCTGTCCTTGACCCTATTGTGACAGATCGTTCGTCCCGGCAGCACTCCCGGTTCCGTTGAGCGCTCGTCGAGCCGGCCGTATCCTGCCCGCTGGCGATGGCGCGTTCTCCCGAAAGAAGGGGCACGGCGTGGCGGAGACACGGACCTTCCGGATCGCGGTCATCCCCGGCGATGGCATCGGCGCCGAGGTGGTGCCCGAGGGGCTGCGGGTCCTCGACCGCCTCGCCGCCCTCAGCGGCGGCCGCCTCGCCTTCGCCTACGAGTCCTTCCCCTGGGGCTGCCAGCACTACCTCCGCACCGGCCGGATGATGGACGCGGACGGCCTGGAACGCCTCGCCGGCTTCGACGCCATCTACTTCGGCGCCGTCGGCTGGCCCGGCGTGCCGGACCACGTCAGCCTCTGGGGGCTGCGCCTCGCCATCTGCCAGGGATTCGACCAGTACGCCTGCATCCGCCCGGTGCGGCTCCTGCCGGGCGTGCCGAGCCCGCTCAAGACCGCGACGGCCGAGACGGTCGATTGGGTCGTCGTCCGGGAGAACAGCGAGGGGGAGTACGCCGGCATCGGCGGCCGCAACCTGGCCGGGCGCGGGGCAGACCGCGAGGTGGCGATCCAGACGGCGCTCTTCACCGCCCAGGGCTGCGAGCGGATCATCCGCTACGCCTTCGACCTCGCCCGGACCCGGCGGCGGCGCAAGGTCACGGGTGTCACCAAGTCCAACGCCCAACAGTACGCGATGACGCTCTGGGACGAGACCTTCGCTCGCGTCGCCGCCGCCTACCCGGACGTCGAAACCGAGCAGTGGCTGGTCGACGCGATGGCGGCCCGCTTCGTCCTGCGGCCGGAGACGCTGGAGGTGGTCGTCGCCTCCAACCTCTTCGGCGACATCCTCTCCGACCTCGGCAGCGCCATCGGCGGCAGCCTGGGCATTGCCGCCAGCGCCAACCTCGACCCCGAGCGGCGCCACCCGAGCATGTTCGAGCCCGTCCACGGCAGCGCCCCGGACATCGCCGGCCAGGGGATCGCCAACCCGGTCGCGGCGATCTGGACGGTGGCGCTGATGCTGGACCACCTCGGACTGACCGCCGAGGCGGCGCTGGTGATGGACGCCATTGCGGCGACGACCGAGGCCGGCGTCCTGACCCCGGACTTGGGAGGCTCGGCCACCACCCGCGAGGTGGGCGAGGCGATCGCCGCCGCGCTCGGCAGCCGGTGAGGCCGTCGCCTATCCTTAGCGCGTCGCCCCAGCGGTCCCGATCCGCGACTGCCCGCGCGGGAACATGAAACCCGCGTCGGCGCGGCGGCGTTCTAACGGACGTACGGACCGCGGGACCGCCCGCCGCTCCGCGTCCGGTTGCCGAGGATCCGATGCTCCCTAGGCCCCCCGCGCTCCGCGCCCTGCTCGGCGCGGTCGCCCACCCCGCCGTCGTCGCCTTCGCCGCCGCCATCGGGGTGGCCGGCGTCCTGGCGGCCATCGTCCTCGGCTCCACCGACCCGACCGACCCCGCCCGGCCGACCCCGGTCGGCACCGCCATCCTCGCCCCGTCGGACCGCGAGCTCGGCCTGCTCCAGACGCCGACACCGCAGCCGACCCGGATCCCGGCCGAAACCGAAATCCAGGCGACCGCCTCGCCAACCGAGGCGAGTGGCCCGCAGCCGACGCCGACGCCGCGGGTGGTGCTGGCGCCGACCGCGCTGCCGCGCCCGACGACGGTCGCCCCGACCGCCGAGTCGACCGCCCCCCCCGCGGAATCGACCGTGCCCGCCGCCGAAGTGGCGCAGGCCGTCGAGACCACGCCATCGCCGACCCCGCTGCCGAACGTGCGGGTTACGCCAAGCCCGACCCCACCCCCGGCGCCGACGGCGGACCTGCCACCCCCCCAGGTGCTCCAGCCGGTCGACCTCGCCCCGGAACCAACCCGTTCGCCCCGCCAGGATCCTCCACCGGCGACGGAGGAGGCAGAGGCGGATCCGAACCGACCCGCCGCCGAGGAGACTCGGCGCGACGCGCCGCCGACGCCGACGGCGATCCGGATCGTGCCGGGCGGGCCGCCCGGTCGAGCAGCGGAACCCGCCGCGGCCGCGGTGGCCGATGTGGACGGGGACGGCCGGGCGGGCGACCTCGGCGACGAGATCGAGGCCAGGGTGACCGGCGCGCTGAGCGGGGCCGGCATCGCCGAGGGCAATGGGCGCGGCAACCGGCCGGTCGGGCTGCCGGTCCAAACCGCCGAACCCGACCAACCGCGGCAAACCGTCGTCTTGCCGCCGATCGCATCGTCCGGCTCGGCGCCGCGGGTGGGAGTGCCGACCCCCCAGCCGCCGGCGATCGTGCCGCGCAACCCCCGTCCGCGCTCCCGGCCGCCGGCGGCGGATCGCCCGGCGGCGGAGGTGCCCCTGCCACCGGCGATCTCGCCGCGCCAGCCAGGCCAGAACCGGTCGCCCGTACAACCGGGCGGCAGGGGAAACGACGACGAACCGATGTTCCCCGACTGCTTCCCGTTCTGCGACTGAGGCGACTAGGGAGCCGTCGGCGATCCCACCCCGCGCAGCAGGCGCACCCCCGCCACCAACCCCCACGACCCGGCGAGCATCATGTCCCCGTAGGGCGCCGCCTCGTGGTAGCCGAGCGGCCGGGCCAGCTTCCGGTTCGGCCCGGTGACGGCGACGAACTCGAACGGCCCCGCCTCGGCGTAGGCGGGGTCGAGCGCGGCGCCGTGGCCGTCGAACGCGGCCCGGAAGCCGGCCACGTCGAGGTCACCGGCCCGGAGCTTGCCGACCAGCTCGGCGATCAGCTCGATCGTCATCCCCCCGGTGTGGTGCTCGAAGAGGCCGTAGAGGCGGCGACCCCGGACGAGGGTGGCGAAGGTGTGCATGTTGCCGACGTTGACCAGGATCGCCCCGTCCGCCGCGGCGGCGCGGGCAACAACCGGGTCCCCCAGGGCGCCGAGTACCGCCGCCGCGCCGGTGTCCATCAGGGTGACGCCGGGGATGCTCCGCCGCAGCGCCGCCATCCGGGTCATCCCCTCCGGCGGCTCCGAGTAGACCATGCGGGCGAGGTCGCCGCCGCCGGCCAGCAACCCCTGGAGGTAGTCGAAGCGGACTTCGTTGTTGCCGCTGCCCGGTCGGTAGCCGTGGTCCTGGACGGCGACGGCGACGACGGTCGGCAGCTCCAACCCGAACGGCGCCAGCGCATTCCGGAGCGCGGCGAGGTCGACGTCCCCGGCGACCACGACCTCGGCGCCGGGAGGCGGCTCGTCGCGGATCTCGACGCCCATCGCTGCCACCCGCACCGGGTCGTTGTGGAGCGTCCGCGCCGCGTCAACCGTCGCCGAGAGGGGGAGGCCGGCGTCGAGGTGGGCTTTGGCAGCGTCGGTGCTGGCGCCGCCGCCCATTAGGGTGCCGGCGAGGTGGACGGCTCTTCCCCCGGCGGTCGCCGCCTGGATCTGATTGGCGACGATACGGGTCCGCGCCGGGAGGACCAGCTTGGCGCAGTTCTCCGGCTCCCGCGCCGGGTCGTAGAGGAGGATGTCCTGGGTTCCGGCGCCGACATCGATGGCGAGGACGGGGGGCATGGCCAAGCGCGTCGTCTCCGGGTGTCCGGCTTCGTGATCCGATCCCGATCTCCAACCGCGGGCGAGCCGCGGCCCGGCGGGATCGACAGGATGGGCGGCGAGACCGGGCGCGTCAATCGTCGCCGGCCGCCCGCGCCCCGCTGGCGGGCGGCAGGATGCGGCCGGCGGCGGCGAGCGCGGCCGTCACGGCCGCCGTTCGGGCCGCCGCTAGCCGCGCCGCATGGAAGGGCTGGTAGCGGTCGTAAAGGGTCACCATCAGCGTCAGCAGCAGCGCGAAGAAGAGGGTGTGGGCGAGGTTGATCCGGCCGCCGGCGAACGGCAGGAGGACGAGGTCGAAGGCGACGACCACCCCCAGGTTGACGACCACCGACGCCGCGAACTGGAGCGCCAGCGACGGCCAGCCGACGCCGCTCCGGGCCATCGCCTCGGTCAGGGCGGTGTTGGCGAGGACGACGACCGCGACGCCGACCGCGAGCTGGACGTTGCTGGCGCGGACCCCCGGCAGGATCTGGGAGAAGATGACCGTGACGAGCGAGACCAGCGCCACCTTCTCGGCCAACTCCCGGTCGAAGAGGCGCCGGGCGTGGGCGAGGACGGCGGCGCGCACCTGGTCCGGGGTGACATCGCGCCCGCGGGCGTCGGGGTCGAACGAGCGCGGCCAGTCGGCCGGCGGCAGCATTGCGCCCACGCCCCACCGCGCCAGCGCCGCGAGCAGCGCCAGCGCCACCCCGGCGCCGACGAACGCGACCGGATACATCGCCACGATCGCGCCCCACCCCGTCTCGACCGGGACGCCGAAGAGGCGCCGTTTGATGAGGTCGGTAGTGTCGAGCCGGGCGATGTGGATCCAGTACTCCTGCGGCAGCTTGACGACGACCCAGATCGTGGCGGCGGCGGCAAGGAGGAGGCGCCGAGTCAGCCGCCGCGGATTCCAGCGCAACCGGACCACCTCATAGAAGATGAAGAAGTACTCGAAGGTGTTCGGGAAGACGAGCAGTAGCGGCCGCAAGAGGGTCAATTCGAAGAGGGCGACCCCGAGCAGCCGGTCGTAGAAGAGGAACCGGCCGATGCCGAACGCCGCCCGGTCGGCCCAGTTGCGGAGGGTCGAGAGGTAGGCGATCGTCAGGTAGTAGACGTCGAGCGCCTTGTCGTAGCCCTGGTAGTTGGTCAGGTTGAGCACGGTGAAGGTCTGGAACACCGTCTGGTCGACCGCGTCGAGGACGAGGGCGGCGAGGATCGCCGGCAGCGGCCGGGTCGGGATCGCCAGCGGCACCAGCAGGCGCGCCGCGACGACCAGGAGGAAGACGAGGAGGTCGTCGGACTCGGGGAACGCCACGGACAACCTTCCAGCGATTTTCGGAGCGAAGGTTTGCAGCCGCACATGCGGGCATCGGGTTCGCCGGTTAGCTTATCCCTCGCATGTCGTCCGGCCTGCTTACCCCATCGCCCTGTGGTGCTTGTCGTTGGCTACGACACGGGAGAAACGCACCTGATCGCGTAAATCGCTGAAGATACGCGGCTCCAAAATCTCGTACTCAGGCTTCAGATCAATACCGAGAATGTCCTCAGTTCCGCATTCGGTCGTGGGTGGCCAGAGCCATGATCCCTCGGGCGATCTCCGCACGCAGGAGGCTTGCTGTATGGAGTGCTCTTGCCGTGGTCTCGTATCGCCGACGCTCCGACACTGCCCAAGTTGCGCAAGAGAAGTCAATAGGCGGGGTCGGGATCTGCGGGTTTCCGATCAACCTCGGCCGAAGCTAGGTGGAACGGTCAGGGTCCCCGATGCCGGTGAGCACGAGGATAAGCTGGAGACCGCAAAAGACGTGTACGGGAGACCAGAGCCTGACGGAGGCAGGGCTGAGGAGCGCATTCGAAGACCCCGAAGGTCAAAATCCCGACGACGGTTCGACTGTCACACCAAGCGTGGTGAGTACCACTATGGCTTCGACCGTATTCCTGAGGCAAAAGCGGCGGCAGGCAGAGGCGGTCGCGTGATCGACAGCGAGACTGGCATGTGGGTCGGGTAGGACTCTCAAACACCGCTTGGTCCTCAGTCGGTTTTGCTATACTCCCGCACGCTTGGGCGCATAGCTCAGTTGGTTAGAGCGCACGGTTCACATCCGTGAGGTCACAGGTTCGAGTCCTGTTGCGCCCACCTGGCGGGCCGGTGGAGAACCACCGGCCCCTTTTGCTGCGCGGTGATTGCCCGACTTCAGCGGGCGCGGCGGGCAGACCCGGTGCAGGGCTGCGCGGTCCCGGCCGAAGCCGCTTGACCGACTCCCGAGCGGCAAAGAGAATAGACCCGCACGCCCGCCGCGACGGCCGGGTCGGCGCCACCGGGGATTCGGGTTTCGGAACGTGGCGCGCCAGCCGGCGCCCCGGGCTCCAGGGGAGGACGGAATGAGGCGGGAGCAGACGCTGGCCGACAAGATCACCGGCTCGTCGATCTGGCGATCGGTGGTCCGCCACGGCTATCCGGACACCCAGCGCAACCAGGCGCTGATCATTGCCAGCAACGTCTTCCTCCACATCCACCCGGTCAAGATCAAGCGGTACGCCACGAAGGTGACCTACACCTTCTGCCTCGGCGGCCTCTCCTTCTTCATGTTCCTGGTCCTGACCATGACCGGCGTCCTCTTGATGTTCTACTACGTCCCCTCCG
>CADCWF010000306.1 GCA_902806345.1 uncultured Thermomicrobiales bacterium | reverse complement strand
CTTCTGGCCGGCGCCCGGTAAAGTCAGCGCCTCGTCCTACCGAAGGCGCACGCCCGATCCTTCGGGTAATGGTTCGTCTCTTCGCGGTCGAGCCGTTGCAGCCTCGCCCGGGCGGTGTCGGCGAGGTAGGAAAACGGCCCGCCGTCCCCACCGGCGAGAAAGCGCCCGTTGGCGTGCATCTTGAGCATGTTCGTCCCCCGGCCAAGTGTCTCGGCGGCAAGTTGCTCGGCGTTCGCCGCGCCAAGCGCCGCGTCGCGCCGTGGGGACGGCACGAAACAGCCCGCTGCCCGTTTTGCGTGGCGCCCACCGATCGAACCGGCGGGACGAGCGGCCGGTCTCGCTTCGTCGTTGCTCGCGGGCTTGACCGCGTCAGGAGCCGAGGTGACAGTACCGCCATCGGGAGACCGGGATCAATTGGCACGACCGCGAACGAGATCAGAGGAGCAACGCCCAATGGAAGATAACCCGCGCGCGGAACCACGTTCCGGCGCCCCCGACAACCCGTCGCGCCGCGCCGCCCTGCGGCGGGTCGGCGCCGGCGGCTTGGCGACCGTGCTGCTCGCGCGCGGCCTCACCTCGGCGACCGCGCAGGACGCGACGCCCGGCGCGACACCTGGCGCCACCGGGGACTACATGGCGGTCCGCACGTACGACCTCGTCCCGGGCTCCTCGGTTGACGAATTGATCGGTCTCATCGAGAGCGGATACGTCCCGATCGTGACGCAGGTGCCAGGCTTCGTGGAGTACTTCATCATGATCGAGGGGAATGAGAAGCTCGTCGCGGTCAACATCTTCGCCGACGCGGCCGGGGCCGAGGAAACGAGCAGGCTCGCCGCCGATTTCGTGGCCCAGAACCTCGCGCGATTTTTCCTAGGACCACCGGTCGCCGTCGTGGGCGAGGCCCGCATCCACCACGAGGCGCCGTAACGCCGAGGCGACGGGCGCGGGCCGGGCGCAGACCGGCGCGGCGCGCGGCGCGTCACCCCGTTCGACGCGCGCCGCTCGCCGGTCTGGGCGCAAACCCGCGCCCCAAACCGGTTGCGCGCAACCCCGGCCTCACGCATGCGGGCAATTAAGTGGACCGTCCGTCGCAGAAACGAGCGTTTGTGCGACGCGGACAAGCGGCGCGGCCGGGGGTGGCGGTCCGTGGGAGGGCGGGCTGTCCGGTGTCCGCGGTCCGCCCCCCGGCCGGATGGGCACCCCGGAATGGGCAATCTTGCCCATGCGCGGCCCGCCCCCGGCCGGCATCCTGGGGGCAGGACCGATGACCGGGACCCGGTGCGTGGCCCCGGTGCACCCGAGGAGGACGGCGATGGACAGGCGCGGGGCGGTGGTGGGCCCGGACCTAGGGGCGGACCCCGCCCGGTTGGGGCCGGGCCGGCGGGGGCAACTGGGGAGGGTGGCGGCGGGGGCAGCCGGGCTCCGCTTCGCCGCGCTCGCCGTCGCGTTGTTCGCGCTTGCCGTCGGCCCGCCGGCCGTCGCGGCCGCCCAGGCCGCCACCCCGAACGCCAGCCCGGCCGCCGGCGGCCCGGCCGCGCTGCTCTTCGCCCAGACCTTCGCGGCCGGGACCTGGGCGCCGAAGCCGGGGGCGGCCGATGTCTTCGAGCTGACCCTCACCGGCCACGTCGACCAGACCGTCTGGTTCTCCGACCGCCCGGAGCGCCTGACGGGCGCCCTGCCGACCGCGGAGCTGCTCGCCGGGCCGCTCTTCGACCCGGCCGACCCGCCCAACGCGGCGCTGGTGGTCCGGACCGCGGGCGGGGAGGAGGACGTCCTCGTCGTCGAGCTGGGGAACCCGCGCTACGACGCGGCCGCCGGCACCCTCAGCTACGACGCGGCGCCGCTGGCGGGGAACCCCGGCGGGGGGCTGGCGGAGCTGGCGGGGCGGCAGCAGGATGCCGAGCTGCCGGCGTCGTTCGGGCCGGGCGCGCTGTTCATCGACAGCATCTGGTGCATCCTCGACCCCCGGCCGCCCTGCTGACGGCCGCAGCGGTGCCAGACCGCGGCCGAGGGGCGGGTGCGGCCACGGGCCGCGGGCCAAGCCAGTCTCGGGGGACGGCCGAGCGTACCCCCCCCAGCGCCCTCCCGTCTCAGAAACGAGGGTTTCCGAGACGCCCAGCGGGTCGCCGACGCGTGCGCGATGGCCGGCGCCGGGCGAGCCGTCCCAAGGCCCCTGCTAGGACCGTGCCCCGCCCCGGCGCCTTCCCACCGGCCACTTCTACGACGCGGCGACCGAGGTTCGCCCGCAGCGTCGTCCCGAGGGAAGCGCCGGCCGCCGGCGGCCGGCGCCCCCTGCCCCGCGCCGGCGCTCAGCCCTCGGAGACGGGCGTCACGCCCTCGGGGAACTCGGTCAGCGGCTGGTCGGGGTCGTAGAGCACCGCGTCCAGCATGACCACCGGCGCGTCGCCGACGACGCGGGCGGCGTGCCGCATCCCGGTCTCGGGGTAGTCGAAGAGGATCACGTCGCCGGGGCCGAGGACCGCCTCGCCGCCCGGCCCCAGCTCCTCGGCCGGCCCCGGCGTGCCGGCGGCCGCGGCGCGGACGACCTGGGCCGTCCCGCCCTCCACCGACCAGGCGACCTCGCCGGAGAGGACGAAGATGACGTCCTGCGCCGGGTGGTAGTGCATGGGGACGGCGAAGCCCGGCGCCCAGGTGATGCGGTCGAGCTCCAGCACCATCCCCGGTGCGTACGACGGGTCGGCCATCGCCCCCAGCACCGCGATCCCGGGGATGCTCCAGGAGGCGGGGGCGGCCACGGCCGGCGTCGCCGCGTCCTGGGCGCCGGCCCGGGGGAGCGACCCCGCACCGGCGAGCGCGGCGGCGGCCAGGCCCGCGACGAGGAACGGGACGGCGAGGCGAAGGCGC
>CADCWF010000305.1 GCA_902806345.1 uncultured Thermomicrobiales bacterium | reverse complement strand
TCGTTTCGCCGGTCTCCCGCCGGAGCTGCAACCCGTACTCCCAACGGGCGTTCGATCCCCGTCGCGGACCAAGTTGCCGACGCCCTTCGCCGGGGTAGCGCTCGAATGGCACCAACGGATCCTCCGGAGACTCTCCGCCGATTCCACGGGCACGCGGAACCGGCCTACCCACCGATCGGCCCGCAAGCGGCTAGTTCGCTCGACGAGGCGTCGCCGGTAAAGACCGCCAGAACGAGGTCGCCCCGGAGCAGGTCGGCGGTCGGACGGTCGAGCAGCGTGCGGGAGCGACCGGCGTCGTCCAGGTCGGTCAGGCTCGCGACGGGCCCGGCCGCGAGGTCGTCGCAGCCACCGGCGTGGATCGCCGCCGTTTCACCGCCCTCGGCGCCCTCGACGACAAGCTGGACCGACGCCGCCCCTGCGATGTCGGTCACGGTCGCCAAGCCCTGGAGCCCGGAGCCGTCGACCGCGACGAGGCGGACCACGACGATGCCGCGGCCGGTCGAGACGGGGGTCGCCTCGCTCCCCTCCGCCGCGGGCGAAGGCGGTTCCAGCGGGGGGATCGTCGGCAACACCGGCGGCCGTGGGGTCGGCGCCAGCGTCGGCACCGGCCCCGCCGTCGGCAGCGGTTCGGCGGTGGGCAGCGGCCCGGCCGTGGGCGTCGGTTCGAGGGTCGGCAGGGGTTCGACCGTCGGCGGCGCCTCCACGGTTGGCAGCGGGCCGGTGACCTCGGGTGTTGCCGGCGCCCCCGGGTCGGGGGCGGTCGGGAGCGGCTCGGAGGCAGCCGGGGCCGGAACCGGCTCCCAAACCGTCAGGTCCCGGAACCGGACCTCCGTCCCGGCCGTGACGTTGGCGGCGCTGAACCCGGTGCCGAACCAGACATCGCCGGGTTCGCCGATTGCCGAGACATCGAGCAGGGCGACGAACGTGCCGTTGATCGAGAACGCGGCCCGCTCGCCCACCGCGAGCACCTCAAGGGTGTTGACCGCGCCGGACCCGAGGACCATCGTCGGGGCGCCACCGCTGGCCAGCTTCGGCTCGAGTCCGATCCCGAACGACCAGCCACCGGTTTGGTCGAAGGTGAGGCGGTAGTGGCGTCCGTCCGGTTGGTCGCGGAAGGCGACGCCGACGTCCCAGAACGCCGACTCCGGGCTGGCCCAGCGGACGCGGGCCGCGAAGTCGGCAACATCCACCCCGGCCGGCGCCAGCGCCGCCGTGCCCGTGACCTGGGTCAACGTTCCCGCTTGGGGACCGGCGAGCGGAGGCGCGTGACGGGCGGCCTCCAGCAGATCGGCGAACGTCGTCTCGTCCAGGGAGACCGACTCGGCCGCCCGCGCCAACGGCCAAACGATGAACCCGCTGACGTCGGTGCTGCGCCGGGCACGGGCATCCTCGGCGGAAAACCCGGAGCCAACGAAGACATCGCCGCTGCCTCCCCAGGCCGACAGATCGAGGTCGGCAACGAAGGCGCCGTTGACGGCGAAGCCGCCGGTGTCTCCTCGAACGATGATCTCGACGGTATTGGTTTCCCCGGCGCCCCTGCGGAGTCCTTCGACGCGGCCCGACGCGATAACCGGGCCGAGCCCGTCCTTCAGGTACCAAACGCCGTCGGAATCGACGACCAGGCGCAGGTGCTCGTCACCTCCCAGCTGACGGAAGCCGAAGCCAATGTCGAAGGGGTGATCCTCGGCAGAATGTGGGTTGGCGAAGGTAGCGGTCGCGGCGAAGTCGGCGAGATCAACGCCGGCGGCGAGCGTCTCCAGGACGCCAGCGCTCACCTCCAGCGAACCATCGAGCGGTCCGGCGGCCGGCTTGGCGGCCTTGGCTTCCCCGAGCGCCTGGAAGAATGGGGCATCCCGATCGGTCCCACCCGGCAGCTCGATCGCCTCGACGACCGCCTGAGCCAACGGGAGCACTTGGTCGAACACCTCGGCCGGCGAGACCACCGTGGCGGAGAGGGTCGTCTCGGGCGAAAGGCGGCGGCAGTCGACGTAGACCGCGAGCCGGATCGACCCGCCGTCGGCGACGGCCAGGGCGCCCGACGCCGCTTCGATCGAGCGGTCGGGGCCGGTGGCGGCGAGGTCGGTCCGGATCTCGACTTCGGAGACCTGGGGCGAGAGGGTGAACAGCGCCAGCTCTGCGGCGCTGCAGCGGGTCGCGGAGCCCTCGTAGCCGCGTGAGCCCTCGACAAAGAGCGAACCCACGGGGCTGTCGAGCCGGAGCCGGTCGAGCGCCTCGGGGCCGTCCGCGACGAGCGCCGCGTCCGGTATTGCCTGCCAGACCGCGGGGTCCCAGCGGACGGCGTAGCCGTAGGTCGGGCTGGTGTAGGTCAAGGCCGCTCCATCCTGGGCGAGGGCGGACGACGCCGGCGGCGCGACGAGGGCGCCCAGGACGAGCAGAAAGGCCATCCACCGGCGCATCGTCGCCTCCTCCGCGAGCGGGCCCCGGCGACCTGCGAACGCCCCCGGCAACCGAGGCGATGCTACCACCCCGACTTCGGAGGATGACCCGACGCGACGCAACAACCCCCTCTCCCTCGGGAGGGAGAAGGGGTTGGGAGTGAGGCCTCGCCTCGCGCTTCGGGCGTTTGGCAGAACCCTAGTCGTTCGACGACCGGCTCACCATCGAGATGTAGTAGAGCAGCGTCAGCAACGAGGCGGCGAAGCCGGCGACGTAGGTCCACGCGGCCGAATCGAGCACCCGGCGGACGCCCTCCGACTCCGGCCCGCCGCGGACGCCGCCGTCGACCATGCCCAATTGGACCAGTTGGTCCTTGGCCCGGCGCGAGGCGTCGAACTCGACCGGCAGCGTGACGAAGGCGAAGATCGTGCTCAGCCCGAAGAGCACGACGCCGACCCATTGCAGCGTGGTGAGCGACAGGAACAAACCCGCCAACAGCACGAAGATGCCGAGGTTCGAGCCGATGTTGACCACCGGCACGATCGCCGTCCGGACCTGGAGCGGCGCGTACGCCTTGGCGTGCTGGATGGCGTGGCCGGTCTCGTGGGCGGCGATGCCCATCGCCGCGATCGACGGCACGCCGTAGACGCCCTGGGACAGGAAGAGCGCCCGCTTGCGCGGGTCGTAGTGGTCGCTCAACTCGCCCGGGGTCTGCTCGACCGCCACGTTCTGGAGGCCGTTGGCGTCCAGCATCCGGCGCGCGACCTGGGCGCCGGTCAGCCGGCTGTCGTTCTGCACCTTGCTGTACTTGGCGTAGCTGCCGCGCACCTTCGACTGGGCCCAGAGCATCAGGGCCAGCCCCGGCAGCATGAAGACGAGATACAACGGATCGAAAAAGAACATCGCTGGTCGTGCTCCTCGGCCGTCGGGCCGCGTACCCGCCCCGACCTCCATGGTCGGCACGGCGGCTCGCCCGGCAACGGGCAGGCTCGCTACCCACGCGTATTTTACGCTGTCGGCCGCGAAAATGGTTCTTCGTCGGAACCGGATCGGCGTAGCCCCGAAGCGCGGCATCGAACCCTTGCCAAGGGCGGATACGTTACCCTATCGGGCCGAGCGGCCCAGCCGCGCCGCGGCGCCCGCCGCGGGAAGGGCGCCCGCGCGGAGGGCATGCATGTCGACCCGATTCGCCGGCATCGAGCACGGCACCGTGTCGAGCCGGGGCGTTGCGGCGCGGCTCCCCGACATCGACGCCACCATCGGCCCCTGCCTGCGGGAGGCCGTCGCCGCCCTCGACGGCGCGGCCCCGCTGCTCGCCGGCATGACCCGCTACCACCTCGGCCAGGTCGACGACCGCCTCCAGCCCCTGGCCGACGGCGCGGTCGACCGCGGGAAACGGGTGCGGCCGGCGGTGGCGCTCCTCTCGGCCGGGGCAACCGGCGGCGATCCCGCCGCGGCCGCCCCTCTCGGGGCGGCGATCGAGCTGCTCCACAACTTCACCCTGATCCACGACGACGTCCAGGACGAGAGCCCGACCCGCCGCCACCGAGCCACGGTCTGGCGCCTCTGGGGCGTTGGCCAGGCGATCAACGCCGGCGACGCCCTCTTCGCCGCCGCCCACCTGCCCTTCTTCCGGTTGGCCGAGGCGGGCGTGCCGGCCACGCTGGTCCTCCGCCTGCTCGGCGCGTTCGACCGGATGACGATCGCCATCGTCGAGGGCCAGACGCTCGACCTCGGGTTCGAGGGGCGGCCCGATGTCGCCCCGGACGCCTACCTCCGGATGATCGCCGGCAAGACCGCCGCCATCGTCCGCTACGCCGCCTGGGCCGGCGCCCTGCTCGGCGGGGCGGACGACGAGACGGCCGCCCGGTTCGCCGCTTTCGGCCTCGCCCTCGGGCTCGGGTTCCAGGTCCGCGACGACGCGCTCGGGATCTGGGGCGCGACGACCGAGACGGGCAAGGCGCCGGCCGACGACATCCGGCGGCGGAAGCAGAGCCTGCCGATCCTCCTCCTTCGGGAGCGGGCGGACGCCGCCGAGGCGGCGGAGCTCGACGCCCTCTACGCATCGTCCGAGGTGAGCGCCGCGGGAGTCGGCCGGGTGCTGGCGCTGCTGGAGCGGCACCAGGTGGGCCGCTCGGTCGAGGCGCGCGTCGCCTCCTACCACGACCAAGCCCGCGCCGCGCTGCTGGAGGCCGCCGATCCGGGCGACAACCCCTGCCGGGAGGCGCTGATGCGGCTGGTCGACAACCTCGCCGTCCGCGTCGGGTAGCCGAGCGGGGGGAGGAACGACGCGATGGGGCGGCTGCCCGACAACATCCTGGCCGATCTGAAGCGCGACCGGCTGGTGCGGGAAGGCCACTGGGCCTACAGCACCGGTCGCCACAGCGCCGGCCTGCTCGACCGCGACCACCTGACGACCGATCCGGTGGCCGTCGGCCACATGAGCTACGCGATCGCCAAGCGCTTCTTCGTCGACCACGTCGACTCGGTCGCCTCCCCGTCCATCCAGGGCGCCGGCCTGGCGCTCTGGATCGCCCACTTCCTCGATCCCAAGGCGAGGGTGGTGCCCGCCGATCGGACGTCCGCCGGCCCGGCCGTGCCGCCGGGCCTGGACGACCTGGTCCGCGGCAAGCGCGTCCTGCTGGTCGACGACCTGATCGCCATGGGCGACCTGATGCGCCCCTTGGCGCACTCGGTCGAAGCCTCAGGTGGCGAGGTGATCGGGATCGCCACGCTCTGGAACATCGGCGACCCGGGGATCGGACGGCATCCCGTCTTCGGGCTGCTCAACACCGCGTACGAGGCGTTCCCGGCCGACCTCTGCCCGCTCTGCGCCGCCGGTGCGCCGGCCGCGACGACGACGGGCTACTGACGAGACGCACCCGCCGGCGTTACGCCGCCGGGCCGGAGGCGCGGCCGGGAATCCGTCTCCGTCTGTCGCGCCGCGGGCGCCCCGGCGCCGGTCGCCTCGGCATCGATCGCGGGGGCCTCGATGGGTGAGGGCTCGGGTTGCGGACAGAGCGGCAGAACGATGGTCATCGTCGTGCCCTTGCCGGGGGTGCTGGCGACGACCAGCGAGCCGCCATGCGCCTGGACGATGGTGCGGGCGATCGAGAGGCCGAGGCCGCTGCCGCCCTTTTTGCGGGCACGGCGGTCGCCCACTTGGTAGAACCGGTCGAAGATCAGCGGCAGCTCCTCGGGCGGGATGCCCGGCCCGCCGTCGACCACGTCGATCCGGAGCGCCCCGGCCCGGATGTTGGCGCGCAACGCGACCGAGTCGCCGTCGCTCGCGTGCTTCAGGGCGTTGTCGACGAGCACCAGGACGGCCTGTTGGACGCGGTCCGGATCGGCCTCCAGGTAGCCCTCCCCGGTGATCTCCGTCGTCAACCTGGCACCCCGCTGGCGGGCGAGCGACTCTGCCCGGCGGCCCACCTGCCCGAGCAACCAGCGGGCGGGCAGGAACTCGCGCTCCAGGGGAGGCAGCCCGGCGTCCGACCGGGCCAGGAAGAGCAGGTCGTCGACCAAACCGCCCATGCGTTTCGCCTCCTGCTCGATGTCGACCAGGGCAGCCCCGCGAACGGCCTCGTCGGCGGTGGTCAGGCCGATCTCGGCGTTGCCGCGGATGACCGTCAACGGGGTCCGCAATTCGTGCGAGGCGTCGGCGATGAAGTCGGTCTTGGTCCGCAACGCTCGCGCGAGGTGGCGGGCGGCCTCCTGCTCGCGGGCGTAGGAGCCGCGGAGACCGGCCAGAACCCGACTGACCGAGACCGCCAGCGCCACGCCGACGAGGGCGACACCGACGACCAAGGCGATCAGGACCATCCGCTCGGCGGTGGTGACCTCCTCCACCCGTACGAGGGCGGTATCCACGAGCTCCTCGCCCAAGAGGTCGATCTGCTGGGCCGCACGGTCCATCGACTCGATCTGGCGCAGTCCGAGGGTGCTCGCTCGGGAGAAGGCTTCCTCGTCGTCGTCGTAGAGCAGGATCGCCGGCCGAAACGCGGCGTAGTAGCGTTCCGCGGTCTCGCGGATACTCCCAGGGGAGGGGATGACATCGGCCGGGAGGCCGACCTGCTCCAGCTCCTCGATCTCCTCCGTCAGGGCGGCGTAGGCCCGGTCGAACTCGGCAAACCCCGTTGCCGACGGCCCGTTGAAGACGATGTCGCGGTGGAGGTGGCGCAGATCCAGGACGGCGATCCGGACGTCGTCGCCCTCGTCCTCGACCTCGACTTCGTAGAGCAGCGCCCGCTCCGTGACGGCCTTGACCCGTTCGTTCAGGGCGATCGCGATCACACCGACCACGACGATCGCGACGATCAGGGCGCCAACCGATGCGGTGACGATGCGCCAGGGACGGGTTTCCACGGGCGAGGGCTGCCGCGGCTGGGTCATCGTCCCCCTCCGGTGGCGAGGGCATCGAACGCCGGAGGGATGGGAGGATCGCCATGAGGATCTTGCTGATCGAGGACGAACCGGCGATCGCTCGCACGATCGAGCGCGGGCTCTCCGCCCATGGCCACCAACTCCTGCTCGCCGAGTCCGGGGAGGACGGGCTGCTCTTTCTCGAAACCGAGACGGTCGCGTTGGTCCTGCTCGACATCATGCTGCCCGGGATGGACGGGCACGAAACGCTTGCCCAGATCCGCCGCCTGCGGGCCGACCTGCCGGTCATCATGCTGACCGCCCGCGACGACCTCGGCAGCAAGGTCGGGGCCCTCGACGCCGGCGCCGACGACTACATCACCAAGCCGTTCGCCTTCGAGGAGCTGCTTGCCCGCGTCCGCTCCCTCACCCGCCGGGCAGACCAGAAGCAGGCGTCGACGCTCGAGTTCGGCAATCTGCGGATCGACCTGCTCTCGCACCGGGTCTGGCGGGACGACGTCCCGGTCGACCTGTCCCGCCGCGAGTTCGCGCTGCTGGAGTACTTCGCCCGGCATCCCGGTCACCTGCTCTCGCGCCAGCAAATCCTGTCGGCGGTCTGGGAATACGACTTCGAAGGCGAGTCGAACGTCGTCGACGTCTACGTCCG
Organism: uncultured Thermomicrobiales bacterium; assembly: GCA_902806345.1. Lineage (GTDB taxonomy): Bacteria > Chloroflexota > Chloroflexia > Thermomicrobiales > UBA6265 > CADCWF01. Next base: position 11,389 of record CADCWF010000305.1, on the reverse strand, counting down.
CTACTTGCGGACCAAGCTCGACCGTCCGGGTGAACCGTCGCTTCTGACAACCGTGCGCGGCAGCGGCTACCGGTTCGACCCGCCGGGGCCGTAACCCCCTTCGGCCCCTCGGTCGGGCTCCCTCGCTCGACCGCGCTTCGATTCTAGCGGGGCGTTGATGAGACGACGATGAGAACCGGCCGCGGGGAAAACCCGCCGCTTCGTCGGCATGCCCACGCCCGTCCGTTGGACACCTCGCGGGACCCCCTCCAGCGCCGCCGACCCCCCATCAAACCGGGCCGCTCCCGTCGGCCGGCAATGACCCCGCAACGATGAGAAAACTCTCACTGCGGTCTCAGCGGTCTCTCATCGGGCGGACCCATGATGGTCACAGGTTCGACGCGGGTCGGCCGCATGGGTTCCCCCGAGGAGCCCAAATCCGAGAGACACGGGAGGTTCACCATGAAGGGCATTTTTGCCGCCTTGCAGCCGGCGCTGGCGTCGGCCACCGTCGGGGAAGAGTCGCGGAGCTGCAACCGCAGGTGCCGCCGCCGGCGCCGACGCCGGAACCGCAGCCGCAGCCGCAACTAGGAAGCCGCGGCCCACCGACCAAGGTCGCATCGCTTGAGCTCGGAGGTACGACATGAAGGGTATTTTTGCCGCGCTCCAACCGGCGCTCGCCGCGTCGTCGGTGGGTGAGGAAACGCGAAGCGGACGGCGCCGCCGCCGGCGGAACCGCAGCCGGAGCCGGAGCCGCAACTAGCGCGCCTGCGCCCCCAACCCGAGATGGTCGTCGGCCCCGCCTGATGGCGGGGCCGACCACGTGCTGTTAGGTTCAAATGGACGCCGCCGACCGTGCCGCCGAGACGAAGCTGCTGATCGACGCGGCCCCCAGCCACTCGTTCCGCGAGGTGCTCCGCCGCTTCTGGCCGGATGCCCGGCCGTACCGCGGCTGGATCCTCCTCTGCATCCTTCTCTCCTCGGTGATGCCCCTCGTCGAGGCCGCCACGATCTGGCTCTACGGACGCCTGGTGGACGACGTGCTCGTGCCGGGAAACCTCGCCCCCCTTGCCTCGATCGCCGCGCTCTACCTGGGCCTCACCCTCGGCGGCGGTGTCCTCTCCTTCGCCAGGGAGTACGCGACGGCCCGGACCGGCGAGCACCTCCTGCTCGACCTGCGCCTCCGCCTCTTCCGCCACCTCCTGGCGCTGCCCCCGACCTTCTTCCACAAGACCCGGCTCGGCGACCTCCTGGCGCGGCTGACCGAGGACGTCGACGAGATCGAGGCGATCCTCGTCTCCGGCGCCGCGTCCGCCGTCTCGGCGGTGTTGAAACTCGTCTTCTTCACGGGCGCCCTCCTCCTGATCGACTGGCGACTGGCACTGGTCGCCCTCCTGGTGGCTCCCCCCTGCTGGTACGCGGCGCGGCGCTTCGCCGCCCGCGTCAAGGGCATCTCGCGGGAGCAGCGCCAGTGGGAAGGCGCCGTCGCCTCCGTCGCCGAGGAGATCCTGGCCAACGCGGCGCTGGTCCAGGCCCATAACCGCCAGGAGTGGGAGGTGGGCCGCTTCGAGCGCGAGATCCGGGGGGACCTCGTCTCCCAGCTTCGCCTGGAGCGGCTGCGCGCCGCCTTCGCCCCGCTGGTCGGCCTGCTCGAGTTGATCGGCATCCTCGTCGTCGTCGCCTTCGGCGCCATGGAACTCGCCCGTGGCGCCATCACCCTCGGCGACCTGCTGATCTTCCTCGCCTTCCTCAGCCAGCTCTACGGCCCGGTTCGGACGCTGACCCACCTGGCGGGCGACATCGCCACCGCCACCGCCAGCGGCGAGCGGGTGCTCGAAGTCCTAGATGCTCCTGGTGCCGCGACCGCCGCCCCTAGCGGACTCCAACCGACAAAGGTGTTGGGCAGGATCGAGGTCGAGAACATCGCCTACCGCTACCCCGGCGCGACCGCTCCGGCGCTCGGCGGGGTCTCCTTCGCCGCCGCGCCGGGGGAGGCGGTCGCGCTGGTCGGCCCGAGCGGCGCCGGCAAGTCGACCCTCGTCTCCCTCCTGCTGCGCTTCGTCGACCCGGACGCAGGCCGGATCACGCTCGACGGCACCGACCTCCGCGAGCTGGACCCCTTCGCCCTGCGGGAGGCGATCGCCGTTGTTCTCCAGGAGACGCTGCTCTTCGACGGCACCGTCCGCGACAACATCGCCTACGGCCGGACCGGGGCGAGCGACGCGGAGATCGCCGCCGCCGCCCGGGCGGCGGACGCCGACGGGTTCATCGCCGCCCTCCCGGACGGCTACCTGACACGGGTCGGCCAACGCGGTCGGACGCTCTCCGGCGGCCAGCGGCAGCGGATCGCGATCGCCCGCGCCCTGCTCCGCGATGCGCCGATCCTGATCCTCGACGAACCGACGACCGGGCTCGACGAGGAGTCGGCGGAGCGCGTTCTGGCGCCGCTGCGGCGGCTGATGGAGGGGCGGACGACGATCCTGATCTCGCACGACCCACGGGTGGTTATCGGCGCCGACCGCGTCGTCGCGTTGGAGGGCGGTCGCATCGCCGCCTGCGTCACCCCTGACGATCCGACGATAGGGTTCGATGCCTCGGGCGACGACTCGGCGGACGGTCTGCCTCGGTCGGCCGACGGGCTCGTGGGCGTCAGGCAGTGAGCGCGTCGTGGGCCGGGTCGGGGGAAGATGACCGGGAGGACGGCCCGCCGCCGGCACCGCCCGGCGCCGAGCTTGCCCCCGGCTACGCCGTGGTCTCCCACCTGCGGCGGGGCGAAGACCTCGATGTCTACGATGTCTGGAGCGAGGAGCGCGGCTGCCGCTGTGTCGCCAAGACGATCCGCCCCGACCGCGTCGGCCACGAATCGGCGACCCGTCGCCTCGTCCACGAAGGCGAGCTGCTGCTGCGGCTGACCCACCCCCACATCGTCCGCGCCTACGACCTGATCCGGGGCGAGGCGCTGGTGCTCGTGCTCGAGACGCTGCCGGGCGAAACACTCGCCCACCTGATCGACCGGGGTGAGCCCCGGTTGGCCGCCGCCGAAGTGGCCCACCTCGGGCGGCACCTCTGCTCGGCGGTGGGCTACCTCCACCGCCACGGCATCCTCCACCTCGACCTGAAGCCGTCGAATATCATCGCCACCGGCGGCCTCGCCCGGGTGCTCGACCTCAGCCTGGCCCGGCCGCCCGGCTGGGTCAAACCGGGCATCGGCACCCTCGGGTACATGGCGCCGGAGCAGGCCCGCGGGGGCGAGATCGGCGCCGCCGCCGACGTCTGGGGGATCGGGGCGGTGCTCTACGAGGTGGCAACGGGCGAGCCGGCCTGGGATGCCGACGACCTCGACGACGCGACCGATGCCTCCCTCCGGACGGAGGATCTCGTGATTCCGCCAGCGGCGCCGATCCGTCGCCACCGCCGGCTGCCGGCCTCCCTGGCCGAAGCGATCGACGCCAGCCTCGCGCTCGACCCCGCCGGTCGCCCCTCGGTGCACGACCTGGACGCCGCGCTGAGCAGGGTTGTCTAGGAGCGACATCCGATGTCCGTTCGGGATGCGCCGTGCACCGCGGCACCCCCTGCCCCGGAACCCGGGTGATCGATGGACGTTGAAGCCGTCCGCATACCCTCGTCATTCCGAGCCCGCAGGCGAAACAGCTCCCTCCGGGCCGGAAACCGACCGGGTGGATGACGGCCGCGGCGGGAGCTCCTGCACTCCGTCCCGTTCACGTGGTTCGTCTGGATGAACGGGAAAGGCAACGCGTTCTCCCGAGTTCGACACCCTCGATCCCTGCTCCGCGGGCCGGGGTACCATGGAGCAGCAAGGGATCGGACCCCGCCCCTCCCGTCCAGGTAGCCGCATGCGCCCCCGCCCACCCGCGACAACAGAGCCCCGGCCGGAACCCCGCGCCGGCACCGTGACCGCGATCACCGCCCAGGCCCACGATCCCGAGCGGGTCAGTGTCTTTCTCGACGGCGCGTTCGCCTTCGGCCTGCCGGCCCTCGTCGCCCACGACGAGGGGCTCCGGCTCGGCGACCTGATCGACGCGGCCCGCGCCGCCGCCCTGGTCGCCCGCGACGAGGCGGCGCGGGCGACCTCGGCCGCGGTCGCCTTCCTCGGCTACCGGCCCCGCTCCGAGAAGGAGGTGCGGGACCGCCTGCGGCAGAAGGGGTACGCGACGGAGGCGGTCGACCAGGCGGTGGCCAAGGTCGCCGGTTGGGGCTACCTGGACGACGCGAACTTCGCCCGGCTCTGGGTGGACGGCCGCAGCGGCAGCCGGGGCCGCCGCCTCCTGGAGCAGGAGCTGCGACACAAGGGCGTCGAGCGGGAGACGGCCCGCGAGGCGCTCGACGAGGCGGCGCTCGACGAACTCGGGGCCGCCCTCGATGCCGGTCGCAAACGCCTGCGCCAGATCGGCAGCGCCGACCCCGCCGCCGACCGTCGCCGGCTCGGCGCCTACCTCGTCCGCCGCGGCTACGGCTACGACACGGTCCGCACGGTCCTGGAGCGCCTGCTGGGCGAGGCCGACGAGACCGGTCTCGAGCCCGTCGACCATCCCGATCCGGGAACTGGCTGAGCCGGTCGGAATCGTCAACCAATCGTTGACCAAAAGGCTGGGCATCCGACCCGCCCGTGGTAGACTACGGAAGGCTGTGGGAGTTGGACTGATCGTCGGCTCCCGATACGCATCGCCGATCCCTTCGCCCCGACAACCCGCGGGCCTCCTTTGGCAGGCCATCGTTCTAGCTGCCGATCCCGACCGTGGCCCCACGGTCCACGGCCGCGTGCGGGCATTGCCTGGGCGCGGCGGAGTGCGTTTGCCGCCGATGGCCGAGTTCCGCTGGTTCGGGTCCACCTGCGTCCGCATCCGGGGCAAGGACGCCTCGGTCCTCACCGATCCCTTCGGCGGTGCCGCCGTCGGCAAACAGACCGCCGACGTGATCACCCTCTCCCACGACGCCGACATCGACGCCATCAAGGGCAACGCCGCAGTCCTCCGGGGGCCCGGCGAATACGAGGTCCGCGGCCTCTTCGTGACCGGCGTCCGCACCTACCGCGACGACCAGAAGACGGTCGGGCGGGACCACAACACCGTCTACCTGATCGAGATCGACGGCTTGACCGTCTGCCACCTCGGCCACCTCGGCCACACCCTGACGACGGAGCAGGCCGAGGCGATGGCGAGCGTCGACGTGCTGCTGGTGCCGGCTGGCTCGGCAAGCCTGGACCCGGCCAAGGCGGCCGAAGTGGTTGCCCAGATCGAACCGAAGCTGGTGATCCCGCTGCACGACCGGGAAACCCCGGGCGACGGCGCACTCGGCGCCGTCGAGGCGTTCGTCAAGGAGCTGGGGCTGGAGGCTCCGGAACCGGAGGAGAAGCTGTCGCTCCGGGCCGGCGACCTCGGGGAGACGACGCGCCTGGCCATCCTCCGACCGTCGCACTGATCCTGCGAGGGGGGACGGACCGACGGACGAGCGATCGCCGGCGAGGCGGCGAGGCGGCGAGCGGGGAGCACGAGACGCCCGACGCGGCGGAGGCACGGGGGGACGAGATGCCGAAGTACATCTTCGTGACGGGCGGGGTGGTCTCGTCGGTCGGCAAGGGGATCACCACCGCCTCGCTCGGGCGGGTCATCAAGAGCCGGGGCGCCAGCGTCTCGATCATGAAGCTGGACCCCTACCTCAACGTCGACCCCGGCACGATGTCCCCCTACCAGCACGGCGAGGTCTTCGTCACCGACGACGGCGCCGAGACCGACCTCGACCTCGGCCACTACGAGCGGTTCACCGACGAGAACCTCTCCCGCGCCTCCAACGTCACCACCGGCCAGGTCTACTCGACGGTCATCGCCAAGGAGCGCCGCGGCGACTACCTCGGCGGCACGATCCAGGTCATCCCCCACATCACTAATGAGATCAAGGAGCGGGTTCGCCTCGCCTCCCGCCAGCACGAGTCGGACGTCGTCATCGTCGAGGTCGGCGGCACCATCGGCGACATCGAGGGGCAGGCGTTCGTCGAGGCGATCCGCCAACTCCGGCGCGAGGTCGGCCGCCAGAACACCCTCTACATCCACGTCACCCTGGTGCCCGAGGTGGGAGGCGGCGAGCTGAAGACCAAGCCGACCCAGCAGAGCGTCCGCGAGCTGCGCTCGGTCGGGATCCAGCCAGACGTCATCGTCGCCCGCGCCGACCGCCCGATCCCGGACGACGTGCGGGAGAAGATCGCGCTCTTCTGCGACGTCGACCTCGAGGCGGTCATCTCGATGCCGACCGCCGACTCAATCTACGAAGTGCCGCTGATCCTCGAGGAGTCGGGCCTGGGCGCCTACATCGCCCGCGACCTGGACATCCCCGGCGAACCGGACCTGGCGGAGTGGCGGGAGCTGGTCGACCATATCCGGCGACCCCGGCGCCGGGTCAAGCTGGCCGTGGTCGGCAAGTACGTCGAGCTGCAAGACGCCTACATGAGCGTGATGGAGGCGCTCACCCACGCCGGGCTCTGGCATGACGTCGAGCCGGAGATCGTCTGGGTCAACTCGGAGACGGCCACCGAAGACGAGATCGAGCGGGCGCTGCGGCGAGTCTCCGGCGTGGTCGTCCCGGGCGGCTTCGGGCCGCGCGGCACCGAGGGCAAGATCGTCGCCGCCCGGTTCGCCCGCGAGCATGCCATCCCCTACCTGGGGCTCTGCTACGGCCTCCACATGGCGGCGATCGAGGTGGCCCGCAACGTCTGCGGCCTGGAGGGCGCCAACTCGACCGAGATCGACCCCCAGACCCCCTACCCGGTGATCGACCTGATGCCGGACCAGAAGGGCGTCGAGATGGGCGGCACGATGCGGCTTGGGCTATGGCCGTGCCGGTTGGAGCCGGGCACCAAGGCGGCGATGGCCTATGGCGAGGGGTTCGTCTCGGAGCGCCACCGCCACCGGTTCGAGGTCAACAACGCCTATCGGGAAGCACTGGCCGACGCCGGGCTGGTCGTCTCCGGCGCCTCGCCGGACGGGCGGTTGGCCGAGATCATGGAGCTGCGCGACCACCCGTTCTTCGTCGGCGTCCAGTTCCACCCCGAGTTCCGCTCCCGCCCGACCCGGCCGCACCCGCTCTTCCGCGACTTCGTCGGCGCCGCCAAGGTGGCCCTGCCCGAGGGCGCCCAACGGGCGCTGCCGCTGGTCAACGGCAACGGCGTCGCCCACGAAGCGGACGCGGTCACGGTCGACCGGGTGCTGGTCGGCGCGCCTGAGTAGCCCGAAGCGACGTCCCGGTCGACTGCGCCCGCTCCCCGGCTGGGTGTGGACGCGTCGACCGGGCGTCGCCGACCAGCAGTCTCCGACGCTTCGTTCGCGAGTGCGCTGCTACGACCCGCTGCTCACCGCCGCCGGGGTGGCCGACCCGTACAACTCCCGCCGGATCGCGCCCAGCTCGTCGATCTCCCGCTGCTGGGCGTCGATGACCCGTTGCGCGAAGCCACGGATCTCCGGGTGGGTGGCCCGGTCGAGGGCGTCGCGGGAGGCGTCGATCGCCATCTCGTGGTGGGGGATCGTCAGGTCAACGAAGGCGAGGTCGGCGTCCTCCGCCGCGCAGAGCGCGGCGACCTGGGCGGCGGCGTCCATCTGGAACGCCATCTCCTCCATCGTCCCCGCCATGCTGGGCATCATCTCGCCCATCGCCGCCATCATGCCGTCGTCCATCGGCATCGGCTCGGGGTCGCCGTAGAACTCCTCGCGGAAACCGCGGAGCTCCTCGATCTCCTGTCCCTGCGCCTCGACGATCGCGTCGGCGATCTCGCGCAGCCGCTCGTCCTCCAGGCGCGGCAGCGCCGCCTCGGCCATGGCGAGGATGCTTGCGTGGTGGGGGACCATCATGTCGATGTACATCTGGTCGAAGTCCATCGAGGCGTGGTCCATCCCGACCGCCGGGCTGGCCATGTCCATGCCGGGCATTGCGCCCATCTCGGCGCCGGGCGTCGCCATCGTCATGCCGGCCTGTTCCGCCATGGCTGGCGGCGGGCTGGTGCAGGCACCATCGTCCGCTCCAGGCGTCGATTGGGCGTTGACTGCCCCCAGGCCGATCGTCATTCCGAACGAAGCGCAGGCCGCGATCCGGGCCGCGCGCACGATTCCGCGAGACATTTCCTCCTCCAGGGCTCCCTCGTGATCCTGCCGAGATGGTTGACCGACCAGCGTCGGCCTACATCCGCCAGACCTGGAGGACCGAGCGCCCGCTCGTGACGAGTGAGAGTGGGACCGGGTTTGGCGCCGCAGCCGGACGGCAGTCCGCCGGCGGCACCACCGAGGCACCTCCCCCGGCTCCGTGGGCAAGGTCGTCAACATCCGCCCCGAAGAACGGGCGCGCCCGGGCTTCGCGGACGGTTCGGCACGCCTTCGGGTGGTTCGGCGGCGCCGGTTCGCCGGGGTCGGCGAAGAGTTCGTGTCCGGCGTGACCGGCTGGCTCCGAGAGCGGGTGGTCGGCGACGTGGGCGGCGGCCGGTCGTGCCGCCGGGGGCCCGAAGGCCATCAGCAGGTCGTGCGCCAGCAGTAGGAGGACCGCGACGAGGGCGCCCGCGACCAGAGCCCTTCGCGCCCGGACACCATCCGACCAACCCATTCGCCTCTGCCCCAGGCAAACCCAAACCATCCGCACCCCGTTCCGCCAGCGCTGCACCGCTCGTGCCGCCGGGACGGCGCCTACCGTTCCAGGCCCCCTTCCGCCCGGCGCAGGAGTACCGCGTTGAGGGCGACGACGATCGACGAAACGCTCATCAGCAGCGCCGACCACTCCGGCCGCAGCATGATCCCGTAGCGGGGGTAGAGCACCCCGGCCGCGACCGGGATGGCGAGCACGTTGTAGACGCTGGCCCAGGCGAGGTTCTGCTTCATCTTGCGGACCGTTGCACGCGAGAGCTGCCAGGCCCGCATGATGTCGACCGGGTCGCTCCGCATCAGGACGACCGTCGCCGTCTCGATGGCGACGTCGGTGCCGGCGCCGATCGCGATCCCGACATCCGCCTGGGCCAGGGCCGGGGCGTCGTTGACGCCGTCGCCGACCATCGCCACTCGCTTGCCTTCGCCCTGTAGTTGAGAGACGAAGCCGGCCTTCTGCTCCGGCAGCACCTCCGCGAAGACGCGCTCGATGCCCAGGTCCGCGGCGACCGCCGCGGCCGTCCGCCGGTTGTCGCCGGTCATCATCGCGACCTCGATCCCGGCCTCCCGGAACCGTCGAATGGCCTCGCGGGCGCTCGGCTTGACGGTGTCGGCGACGACGAGGAGTCCTGCGGTCTGCCCGTCGACGGCGGCGAACATCGGCGTCTTGCCGGCGCCGGCGAACGTTTCGGCCTGCTGACCAAGGCCGGCCACCTCGACCCCACGATCCCGCATCAGCTTCGCGTTGCCGACCAAGACCTCGCGGCCGTCGACCGTCGCTTCGATCCCGTGGCCGGCGATCGCCGCGAAGCGCGCGGCCTCCGGCACGGCGATGTCCCGTGCCCGCGCCCCCTCGACGATGGCCCGCGAGAGCGGGTGCTCGCTGCCGACCTCGGCCCCGGCGGCCAGCCGGAGGAGGTCCGCCTCGACCCACCCCCCGGCGGGGACGACGTCGGTCAGGCTCGGCCGCCCCTCGGTCAGCGTCCCCGTCTTGTCCAGGACCACGGCCTGGATGGCCGACAGCCCCTCGAGGGTGGCGGCGTCCTTGATCAGGATGTTGCGGCGGGCGGCGATCCCCGTCCCGACCGCGACCGCGGTCGGCGTCGCCAGCCCTAGGGCGTCCGGGCAGGCGATCACGACGGCCGAGATGGCGAAGGTGAGCGCCATCACGAAGCCCATGCCCCCGAACAGGCTCCAGGCGACGAAGGTGACGAGACCGGAGCCGACCGCCAGCACGACCAGGACCTGGGCGGCTCGGTCGGCCAGCCGCTGCCCCGGCGCCTTCGACGCCTGTGCCCGCTGGACGAGACCGACGATCTGGGCCAGCGCGGTGTCGGCGCCGACCCTGGTCGCTCGGAAGGTGACCGCGCCGGAGCGGTTGATCGAACCGCCGACGACGGGGTCGCCGGGCTCCTTGTCGACCGGGAGCGACTCCCCCGTCACCAGCGCCTCGTCGACGCTCGTCCGGCCGGCGAGCACCTCGCCGTCGACGGGGACCTTCTCGCCGGGCCGGAGCAAGACCGTGTCGCCGACGACGATTTCGGCCGTCGGCAGCTCGACCTCGGTGCCGTTCCGCACGACGGTTGCCGTCGGCGGCACCAGGTCGAACAGGGCGCGCAGGGCGTCGGTCGTGCCGCGCCGGCTCTTCATCTCCATCCAGTGGCCGAAGAGGACGAAGGTGACGAGCATCGCCGCGGCCTCGAAGAAGACCTCCTCGCCGCCGAGCAGCAGGAGGAGGACGCTGGCGAGGTAGGCCGCCAGCACGCCGGTGGCGATCAGGACGCTCATGTCGAGGGTGCGGTGGCGCAGCGCGCCGGCCGCCCCGGAGACGAACATCCAGCCCGACCAGAAGACGACCGGCGTCGCGAGCAGCAGCATCAGCCAGCCGGCGACTTCGGGCGGCGCGAGCCTGACACCGAGCAGCCCGGTCCCGATCGGCGACAGGAGCACGGTCGGGATCGTCAGCCCGAGGGCAACCCAGAAGCGGGTCCGGATGTCCCGCTCCATCGCCGCCGCCATGGTGGGGTCGGACATGTCGTGGACCATGCCCGACTCGCCGTGGCCCATCGCCGCGTGGTCCATCCCCGTGCCGGCCGCCCCGTGTCCCATCGAGACGAGGTCGGCCGGTACCGCCTCCCCGAGTTCGGGGTGGGGGTCGAGCGCGTGGCCGACCGGGGCGCGGACGACCCCCGGCTTCGCTACTGGGACGTAGGCGGGGGCGACGTGGTCGACCTGGTCGGTCGGCGGGGTGACGGTGCGGCCGTGTTGCCTGTCCATGGCGTGATGCTCTCTCACTTCTTGTAGGGTGACTGCTCGTCGGCGGAGGACTGGACGGGACGGCCGCTGCGCCCGGCGTCGTGTGAGCGAGCGTCGCCACGGCACCCTCACGTCGGATCCGCTGCCGCGACGGCGGCGGATCGCCGACGCGAGCGACGGCATTCCGGGCAAGGGCGCCTACGCCGCCAACGCCGCCACGGTGGTTCTCGTCGGATCGGAATCCGGCCGCCGCGCGGCTGGGCGCACCGGCGTGGGTAGCGGCGATTCGCTCGGGCGCGCCAGTCCTCCTCGCGGTGCCCCCTACCCTCAAGTTCGGGTTCTGGGCGGGAACGCTCGCGGCTTGCCGGGTCCGGATTCGGCACGGTGCCGTCCCGGTACGCGGCTCGTGGCGGACTCGGGGCGGGGGGTCCGGGCTGGTGGCGAGACCCGGATCACCCGCGGTCCCGCTCGGGTTTACCCGGAAACGAGCTTCCGGGCGAAGTATTCGCGAGCGCACCGGT